>NZ_MUNE01000378.1 GCF_002154605.1 Streptomyces milbemycinicus
CCCCGGCCCACGCCCCGGCGCCGCCCGGCCGACCGCTGTCCGGGGCCGAGGCTGCCGCCGCCGCGGCGACGGCCGCGCGGCTGCTCGCGCCGCTGCTGCCCCAGCCGCTGGATCACGTTCTCCTCCAGGCCGACCTCACCGCCGTCGCGCCCGGCCCGCTGGAGCGGCCGCTCGCGGCGACGCTCGGCGTCCTGGCCGAGGTGGAGTCCAAGGGCGGCGCCACGGTCTACCGCTTCACACCCGCCTCCGTACGCCGCGCGCTGGACGCCGGGCGGGCGGCGTCCGACCTGCACGCGTTCCTCGCGGAGCACTCCCGCACCCCGGTGCCGCAGCCGCTCGCCTACCTCATTGACGACGTGGCCCGTAAGCACGGCCGGCTCCGCGTCGGCGCCGCCTCCGCCTACCTACGCTGCGACGACGACACCCTGCTGGCCGAAATCCTCGCCGACCGCCGCTCGGCCGGCCTGCGGCTGCGCCGCCTCGCGCCGACCGTGCTGGCCGCGCAGGCGGCGCCGGACGCGCTGCTGGAGGGCCTGCGCGCGATGGGGTACGCACCGGCGGCCGAGTCCGCCGAGGGCGATGTGCTGATCACCCGCGCCGAGTACCACCGCACCCCGCCCCGTTCGGCCCCCACGCCCGTGCCGGAGGGCCCGCCGGTGCCCGACGACACGCTTCTGGGCGCCGCGGTGCGCGCCATCCGCGCGGGTGACCGCGCCGCGACGGCCCCCCACAAGCCGGTCCCGGCGTCCGCCACCGACAGCGGCCGGCTCCCCCGCACCACCTCCGCCGACACCCTCGCCACCATGCAGGCCGCCGCCCTCACCGGCTCGGCTGTCTGGATCGGCTACGTCAACGCGGACGGCGCGGCCAGCCAGCGCGTCATCGCCCCGGTGCGCGTCGAGGGCGGCTTCGTCACGGCGTACGACCACACGGCCGACGAGGTGCGCACGTACCCGCTGCACCGGATCACGGGGGTCGCGGAGCTGGCGGACGACTCGGCGTGAGCGACGTTCAGGCCGTCAGTGCGTCAGCGCTTGCGCCGGACCAGCGCCGCGGGGTCCGCCTCCACCGGGAACGGCTTCTCGATCAACGTCATGCGGCCCTCCTCTGCCACGGTCCGCTCCATATAACGGCCGTTCTCCAGCTGGGAGACGATCAGCGCGGGCACGGGCTCCAGCTCCAGCCGCCACAGGTGCTCGATCCCGCCATCAGCGTAGAACGGCGGCTTGAACAGCCGGTCGATGCGGCGGCTGGCCGGCGAGGAAACGACCACCACGAGCAGCACCGCCTCGGCCTCACATGCCACAGGGTCTTCATCGACAGTCCTGGCATCCACCACAGCGATGTCAGGAATGAACAGCCCTTCCGGCAGCACCACATTGACCGTCTTCAGCACCTCCACCGGCGCACCGGCCGCCTCGGCCGCTGCGTCCAACACGTGCCACAGACGGGATGAAGCCCGCTGGTGCTTGGCTCCCGGAGCCGGTATCACGCCACCTCCTTCTCGGGAGCTATCGCCTCAGCGTGGCACCCCCACCGACACCCGTCCGCCGCTTCATTCCCGTTCACCCTCCCGAGTGCGTAACACTGGATGCTTGCCCCCACCCCCGTCATGAAGGGCCAAGGCGCGTGAACGGACCGCTGATCGTCCACAAGGCCGAAGCCGTCGAAGCCATGCAACACGCGGACCGGCTCCGCCCCAGCGCGTATCAGCGCACACGAGTACACCGTCGCGACCTGCTGGTTGAGCGGCAGTTGGAACCCGGCCACCTGAAAGCAGCCTGCACCACCTGGCACCAGGCCCTCGGCGACTGTCCCAAGGTGCAGTCCGTCCGCGCCGACGACCACGCGAAGGCTATGTTCGGCCTCTTGCGCCCGCACCTGAAGAACGCGACGGCCTGCGACCTGTACGACCGCGCCACCGTCACTAGCTGGCTGATGCCACCGCGAGTCAACGGACGGGTGGACATTTGACTGACTCCAGCGCAGACGATACGAGCGTCCACAACGAGATCAGTGGTGGCGTCTTCTTCAACGTCGTTGTTCAGGGAAGTCACATAACCCTGCAACTTCCGCGGGAGATAACACCGGCTCTCACCGGAATGCCTGCCCCATCCAGTGCCTTCACCGGACGCGACACGATACTGAACACCCTCACCGCAGCGCTGCGCCCCGGCTCCTCGGAGGATACGCCACCTCTTCACGTTGTCGCCGGACTGGCCGGAGTGGGCAAAACCGAACTCGTTCTGCACGTAGCGAATCGGGTTCTGAACCAGGACAGCTGGTTCCCCGGCGGCGTGCTGTTCATCGACCTCTTCGGATACGCCCCGGAGCGGCGGCTCAGCCCCGGGCGAGCGCTTGGATCCCTGCTGCAAGCGCTGGCCGTCCCCGACGAATATATGCCAGCTGAGCTCCAAGACCGTGCTCGCCTGTACAGGTCGGTACTTGCCAGTTACGCGCAGCAAGGCCGGCGCATCCTCGTTGTGCTTGACAACGCTCTCGATGGTGCCCAGGTCGAACCGCTTCTCCCCGGTGACCCCGGTATTCCCGTACTCGTCACGTCCCGGCATACGCTGGCCGACCTCGACGCCCGCCTGCACGATCTGTCGGTCCTGGATCCGAAACATGCCGTCGACCTGCTTCGACTGGTTCTCCGAAGGGCGCATGGCCGGGACGACACGCGGGTTGACGATGCTATGGACTCGGCCGAGAACATCGTCCAGCTCTGCGGGCTTCTGCCGCTCGCCCTGCGCATTGTGGCAGCGTTGCTGGCAGACCAGCCGAGACGCCCTCTGTCATCCATGGAGCAAGCTCTCAGCGACACCCATCGCCGTTTGCAACGGCTCAGCAGAGGAAGTCTCGCGGTACGAGCCGCATTCGAACTGTCCTACCAACACCTGCCCTCCGAACAGGCTCGACTTTTCCGCCTGCTACCGGTAAATCCCGGCCCTGACATCTCCACGGACTCCGCAGGCCGACTCGCCGACATCGAGCCATATGCAGCCGAGGAGATTCTAGAATCCCTCACACGAGGCCATCTAGTGGAGACCGGGGCCTCCTACGGCCGGTGGCGCATGCATGACCTGATCCGAATCTACGCCGACGAGTTGGGGCGCTCGCGCGACAAAGACGGGCGCCCCGCCGCAGTACAGCGCCTGCTTCTGCATTACAAGGACTTCACCTTGGACGCTGGCAGTCAATTCGCCCCCGAAGTGCCCGTGTCGGACCGGTTCTCGCGTGCCGCAGCCTTGTCCTGGCTCGACGACGAGGTGTCCAATATCGTCGCTGCGGCACCTTACGCGTCAGCCGAAGGCTACCCATCCATTGCCGTCACGCTGGTCGCCAGCATCAGCCAGTATCTAATGGACCTCACACGAGAAAGCGCTCCACATGCACCGAGAAAGTGGTTTTCTTATCGGCGAGGCGGAGGTACTGAACAATCTCGGCCACACTCTGCACGAGATGCGCGATTTCGACAAGGCCGTCCTGATACTACGACAGGCTGCCACCCTGCAGCGAAAGGCGGGAAATCGTCGAGGCGAAGGTGCGGCGCTCACCAATCTCGGGCGCACGCTGGACGAACTGCGCCAGCACGACGAAGCCGTGAGCGTTTTCCGGCAGGACATCGAGATCTGTGTCGAACTCGGCGACAGGCACGGCGAAGCGGTCACCCAGAACAATCTGGGGATGTCTCTCAGGGCACTGGGACGGAACGGGGAGGCCGCCGAAGCCCACACGAAGGCACTGGCCGCCTTCCGTGAGGCGGACGACAAGCACGGCGAAGGCATGGCCCTAAACAATCTCGGAACGGCGATACGGGAGGGTGGATTCGGTGACGGAATCGATCAGCACACTGCAGCAATCCGCGCCTTTCGTGAAATTGGTAACGAAAGGGGCGAGGGTACGGCCCTGACGAACCTGGGTGTCAGCCATCTGAACGCCGGGCGGCTGGACAAGGCCGCCCAAGTTCTGGCGAAGGCGGCCGACCTGCTGCGGGACGTCGGCGAGCTCCACGATCATGTGGACCGTCTTGGCCTCCTCCGCGTTGACCTCCAGCACCTTGCCCGCCCCGTTGGGATTGGGGGCCACTCGGTATCCGTATGGAACGCGCCCGCCTGTGTACCGGCCCTCGCGACGCAGGTGCTCGTGAGCGCTGGACACGCGCATTCCGATCATGTCCGACTCCAGCTCGGCGAATACAGCGATCACCTTCGCCATAGCGCGCCCCACGGACGACGTGAGGTCAAGCGGCTCTGTTGCCGACGCCAGCGCTACCCCCTGGGCTTCGGAGAGCTTCATGATCTCGGCGAAGTCCACCGTTGACCGCGCGAGCCGGTCGATCTTGAAGAAGACGATCACCTCGAAGTCAGCAAGGCGGGTCAAGATCCGCCGAAGGCCCGGACGGTCCAGGCCACGCGAGAAGCCGGACACGTCGATGTCCTCTTCCACAGCCATGACAGTCCACCCGCGCGCCTCGCACAGCGACTCACAGGCCGCACGCTGGCGCTCCGGGGAAGTGGTCTCCTCGGTATCGCGCGATAGGCGAACATAGATAGCGGCGCGCATCCCCGGCGCGCTGGCCGGTACACCCTTCCGGCGCCGGGCACGGGGTAAAGCCCGAGCGGTCGAGGGCGCGGCAGGTGTTTCACTTGTCACGAGACGATCCTATCGACGGAGGTATGTGTGTCCTGCTTGATCGTCCAAAGCGACAAGACGCTGCTGCTCGAGGTCGACCACGAGCAGGCAGACGCCTGCCGCCGCGCCATCGCCCCCTTCGCCGAGCTGGAGCGGGCGCCGGAGCACATCCACACCTACCGGGTCACCCCGCTCGGCCTGTGGAACGCCCGCGCCGCCGGGCACGACGCCGAGCAGGTCGTCGACGCGCTCGTCCAGTACTCCCGCTACCCCGTCCCGCACGCCCTCCTCGTCGACGTCGCCGAGACCATGGCGCGCTACGGGCGGCTGCGGCTGCTCAAGCACCCCACCCATGGCCTGGTCCTGGAGACCTCCGACCGCCCGGTCCTCCAGGAGGTGCTGCACTCGAAGAAGATCCAGCCGCTGGTCGGCCAGCGCGTCGACCCGGACACGGTGGCGGTCCACCCCTCCGAGCGCGGGCAGATCAAGCAGGCGCTGCTCAAGCTGGGCTGGCCTGCCGAGGACCTGGCCGGGTATGTGGACGGCGAGGCGCATCCGATCGAGCTGGACGAGGACGGCTGGGCGCTGCGGCCGTACCAGAAGCAGGCCGTCGAGGGGTTCTGGCACGGCGGGTCCGGGGTCGTCGTTCTGCCCTGTGGCGCCGGGAAGACGCTGGTGGGCGCGGGGGCGATGGCCACCGCCAAGTCCACGACCCTGATCCTGGTGACCAACACCGTCTCGGCCCGCCAGTGGAAGCACGAGCTGGTGCGGCGCACCTCGCTCACCGAGGACGAGATCGGCGAGTACAGCGGCACCCGCAAGGAGATCCGCCCGGTCACCATCGCCACGTACCAGGTCCTCACGACCAAGCGGAAGGGCATCTACCCGCATCTGGAGCTCTTCGACTCCCGCGACTGGGGTCTGATCGTCTACGACGAGGTGCATCTGCTGCCCGCGCCGGTCTTCAAGTTCACGGCCGATCTGCAGGCGCGCCGCCGGCTCGGTCTGACCGCGACGCTGGTGCGGGAGGACGGCCGGGAGTCCGATGTCTTCTCCCTCATCGGCCCCAAGCGCTTCGACGCGCCGTGGAAGGAGATCGAGGCGCAGGGCTATATCGCGCCCGCGGACTGCGTCGAGGTCCGGGTCAATCTGACGGAGCACGAACGCCTGGCGTACGCGACGGCCGAGGCCGACGAGAAGTACCGCTACTGCGCGACGACCGACTCCAAGCGCAAGGTCACCGAGGCGCTGGTGGCGCGGCACAAGGGGCAGCAGACCCTGGTCATCGGCCAGTACATCGACCAGCTGGACGAGCTGGGCGAGCATCTGGACGCGCCCGTCATCAAGGGCGAGACGACCAACGCGCAGCGCGAGAAGCTGTTCGACGCCTTCCGGCGGGGCGAGATCTCCGTCCTCGTCGTCTCCAAGGTCGCCAACTTCTCGATCGACCTCCCGGAGGCCACGGTCGCCATCCAGGTGTCGGGGACGTTCGGGTCCCGCCAGGAGGAGGCCCAGCGCCTCGGCCGCGTGCTGCGGCCGAAGGCGGACGGCCACCAGGCGGTCTTCTACTCGGTCGTCGCGCGCGACACCATCGACCAGGACTTCGCCGCCCACCGCCAGCGGTTCCTCGCCGAGCAGGGGTACGCGTACCGGATCGTGGACTCGAACGCGCTGCTGGCGGGCGAGGACGTCGAGGACGTGTGACGCCCGGCTGTGAGGCCCGGCTGTGAGGCCCGACGGTGACGCCCGCTAGTCGGAGGCGTCCGACGGCCAGTTCTCCAGGAGCGTGGCCAGGGCGTTGACGCCGCGTTCCCATGACGCCTGGACGTCGCGCGGGTCCCGGAAGGCGCCGATCGCCTCCAGACTGGCGTAGCCGTGGAAGGTGCTGCGCACCAGCCGTATGGCGTCGGTCAGGTCCGGGTCACCGAGCCCGTACGCGCGGAACACGGCGGTCGTGGCCTCGATGATGCGGGCGCCGCCCGTGGACCGGGCGGCCACTTCGGGGTCGATCTCGATGTTCGTCGCCGCGTACCGGCCGGGGTGCTCCAGCGCGAAGGCCCGGTAGGCGTTGGCGAAGGCGATCAGGGCGTCGCGTCCGGCCCGCCCGGCCACGGCCGCGGTGAGGCGGTCGGCGAAGTCGCTCGCGGCGCGGAAGGCGACCCGTATGCGCAGGTCCCGGAGGTTCTTGACGTGCGAGTACAGGCTCGCGTCGGCCACTCCGAAGCTGCGCGCCAGCGCGGAGATCGTGACGTTCTCCAGGCCGACGGAGTCCGCAAGATCAGCCGCCGCCTCCGCCACCCGTTCAGGCGTCAGACCCGCGCGGGGCATGCGCCACCTCCCTCTCCCTCATCTCCCTCAACACCTGGCCCCATCCAACCAGGCCGGTCCGCGGGAAGAACCACGGGAGAAACCACGGGGAGAACCGTGGGGAACGCCGTGGGGAACGCCGTGGGGAACGCCGTGGGGAACGCCGTGGGGAACGCCGTGGGGAAAACCGCGGGGAAAGCCGTGGGGAAAACCGCGGGGAAAATCATTCGCGGCCCCGCGGAGCACTGGCTACAATCGCCCGTCTTGCCGCCTCCCGACCACCCCGGGAGAGCCGCCGCCCGGACGGAAACCGGCCGGCTTCTGACGTGAGCCATTCACGCCCCGCACTTTGTCTGTCTGCTTTGTGTACACGCCGGAGGCTACGCCGTGCCCTCGCACGCCCCTGACCACCCCGACCCGCTCGCGGACCCGCTCGCGGACCCGCTCCAGCGGGAGCGCACCCACCTCGCCGCATCCCGCGCCGCCCTGCGCGCCATGCGCGCCGATGTCGAAGCCCTCGACATCAAGGACGTCACCGCCAACTGGGTCAACGCCGAAGTCCTCCAGCGCCAGATCGACGAGCGCATCAAGGCCCTCGCCGATCTGGCCGACACCCCGCTGTTCTTCGGCCGCCTGAACTATCTGCACGCACCGGGCGCGGAGTCGGCGGAGGGCGCGGAAGGGGAGCAGTTCTATATCGGGCGGCGGCATGTCCACGACGCCGACGGCGACCCGATGGTCATCGACTGGCGCGCGCCGGTCTCCCAGCCCTTCTACCAGGCGTCGAAGAAGGCGCCGATGGACATCGGGCTGCGCCGCCGCTTCGGCTACACCGGCGGCGAGCTGACCGCGTACGAGGACGAGCACCTGACCGACCCGAGCGAGGAAGCGCACGCCAGCAAGCTGCTCCAGGCCGAGATCGAGCGGCCGCGCGTGGGCCCGATGCGGGACATCGTCGCCACGATCCAGCCCGAGCAGGACGAGATCGTACGCGCCGGAATCGGCGGCACGGTCTGCGTCCAGGGGGCGCCGGGCACCGGGAAGACGGCGGTCGGCCTGCACCGGGTGGCGTATCTGCTGTACGCGCACCGGGACCGGCTCGCCCGCTCCGGCACCCTCGTCATCGGCCCGAACCGCTCCTTCCTCCACTACATCGAGCAAGTCCTGCCCGCGCTCGGCGAGTTGCAGGTCGGGCAGGCCACGGTGGACGACCTCGTCGCGCATGTGGAGGTACGGGGCACGGACGGCGCCGACGCGGCGGGCCTCAAGGGCGACGCACGGATGGCCGAGGTGCTGCGCCGCGCCGTACGCTCGCATGTCACGCTGCCGACCGAGCCGTGCGTGGTGGTGCGCGGCTCGCGGCGCTGGCGGGTCCCGGCGTACGAACTGGAGGAGATGGTCCGCGAGTTGCTGGACCGCGACATCCGGTACGGCGCGGCCCGCGAGGCGCTGCCGCAGCGGATCGCGCACGCCGTGCTCGTACGGATGGAGCAGGCCGGCGAGGCGCCCGACGACCGGGTGCAGAACGCGGTGGCCCGCAACCCCGCCGTAAAGGCCGCCGTCAAGGAGATCTGGCCGCCCGTCGACCCGGCCAAGCTCGTGCTGCGGCTGCTCTCCGACCCCGGCTTCCTCGCCGAGCAGGCGGACGGGATCCTCGACGCCGACGAGCAGAAGACCATCCTGTGGACGAAGCCGCCGCGGGGCGTGAAGTCCGCGCAGTGGTCCTCGGCGGACGCGGTGCTCATCGACGAGGCCACCGACCTCGTCGAGCGCACGCACTCGCTCGGCCATGTGGTCCTGGACGAGGCGCAGGACCTGTCCCCCATGCAGTACCGGGCGGTGGGCCGCCGCTGCACCACCGGCTCGGCGACCATCCTCGGCGACATCGCACAGGGCACCACGCCGTGGGCGACGGCAAGCTGGGAGGACGCCCTCGTCCACCTCGGCAAGTCCGGGGCCGCGGTGGAGGAGCTGACCCAGGGCTTCCGGGTGCCGCGCGAGGTGATCGCATACGCCTCGCGGCTGCTGCCCGCCATCGCCCCCGGCCTGTCGGAGGCCACCTCGATCCGCGAGGCCGCGGGCGACTTCTCCGTACGGGCGGTGGACCCCGCCGCGCTCGACCCCACCGCGCTCGACTCCGCCGCGCTCGACTCCGCCGTGATCGCCGCCTGCCACGAGGCGCTGGGCCACGAGGGCTCGATCGGCCTGATCGCGGCCGACGCGCGGATCCCGGTGCTGGCGGGCGCCCTGGACGCAGCGGGCCTGGCGTATCTCTCCCCCGGCGAGGAGACCAGCGCCGCCGCCCGCCTCACTCTCGTCCCGGCGACGCTGGCCAAGGGTCTGGAGTACGACTACGTGGTGCTTGACGAACCGGCCGCGGTGGTCGACGGCGAACCGGACGAGCGCACCGGTCTGCGCCGCCTGTATGTGGCGCTGACCCGGGCGGTGTCCGGGCTGACGGTGGTCCACGCGGCACCGCTGCCGGAGCAGCTGGTCTGAGCGGGCCGGTTTACGGCAGGGACTTGAACAGCGCGTCGAGGAGACCGGGGAACCGGGCGTCGAGTTCGTCGCGGCGCAGCCGCACATAACGGTTGCGCCCGGCGATCCGCGTGGTGGTGATCCCGGCCTCGCGCATCACCCGCATATGGTGCGAGACGGTCGACTTTTGACATCCTCCCCCTCTTAAAAGAGGGGGATTCCAACCCGGGTGAGTTGAGGTTCACGGGCGCTCGCACGGCTGATGGCCGCCGTCACCCCTCCGGCACGCGCTCGCTGCTGGGCGAGTGCGGGACGTATGTCCTGTCCTGCCGCGACATTGTTGGCTGAGTTCTCGTCGGCGTTGCAGGTGAAACCGCAGGTGGAGCAGACGAACTCGGCTTGGCTCTTGCGCGAGTTTTTGTCGATCCATCCGCAGGCGGAGCAACGCCAGGAGGTGTAGGGGGCGGGGATGTCCTGTACGCGGCCGGGGGCCTTGTGCTCGGTGCGCTGGCGCAGCAGTCCCCATCCTTGGGCGAGGATCGCCCGGTTCAGCCCAGCCTTCTGCGCTACGCGCTTGCCGGGTTGTTCGACCGTTCCGCTGCGGAGGCGGTCATATTCTTGACGTTCAGCCTCTCGAACCGCACCAGGTCGTAGGTGCGGGCGAGCGTCGTTGAGATTTTCTCGCACCAGTCCTTGCGCCGGTTCGCCTCGCGCGTCTTCAGCTTAGCGACCTTCGCGTACGCGGAGGTCTTCTTTGGGCTGCCCTTCTTTGCCCGTGCTGCTCGCCGCTGGTGCTTGCGGATCTGGGCGCGTTCTTTGACGGTGAGCTGCGGGCAGTTCAGCTTCCGCCCGTCGGAGAGAGCAGCGGTGATCGTGACGCCTCGGTCGATGCCGATGACCTCGCCCGTGCCCGGAGCTTGGATTGGCTCGGGGATGACCGCGAACGCCACATGCCACTGACCGTTACGGAAGGTGACTCGAAACGTCTTCGCTTGGGGCAGCCCGTGGCGGGTGAGGCGGAAACGGACCCAGCCGCAGCCGGGCACCTTGACCTGGGCCCAGCGCCGGTTGAGCTTCCGCACCACCACCGAGCGGCCCGTGACCTGCTTGCCGGTCTTCGGGTTGACCTTCGGGCTGCCGTCCTCGTTGAACTCCGGTACACGGCCAGTGCCGATGGCCCTGAAGCCCTCGTGCTTGTACTTCTTGCGCCAGGTCGGCTCACCAAACCCGGAGATGAACTTGGCGTTCTTGGCCTTGGCAAAGTCCTTCAGCGCCTGCTGCTGCACATCGGCGTTACCGGCGGCGAGCCATTCGTTGGCGCGGCGGGCTTCGGTGAGCTGGCGGCACTGCTCAGCGAACCCCGGCGCGGATTTCCTGCCCTTTTGCCAGTGTGAGTGCTGCTCGACGGCCAGGTTCCACACGTACCTCGCATGCGCGCAGTGCTGGAGCATCTGCTGCTCCTGCTGCGGTGTCGGGTACATGCGGAATCTGGACATGCACCCATTATGAGAACATTCTTGACTAACCGTCAATATCAATCTCCGCCCGCCGATGATCTCCACGCCCCCATCAAGGCCGCTGCCGCCCGTGAGGGGCGCTCGCGCTCCCCCACCGGCTGGCCTCCCTCGACCCGCCGAACGCGCCCCTGCTGATCTCCCTCAACAGCAGCGCGCTCTACCTCGGGATGGCGGCGGGCGGCGGCGCGGGCAGCGCGTCCATCGCGCTCCTCGGCGACCGCTGGTTCCCGCTGACGGCGACGCTGCTGGCCCTGCTCGCCACGGCCACGGTCCTGACCACGACCCGCACCCCGCGCACGCCTGCCACCCCGGCACCCTCCTCGCACGCAGCGCCGTGCGACACCCGACCGCTCGTATGACCGCGCGGCTACCGCCGGTTGACGTCCGTGCGGTCGTCGGGCGTTTTGTGGATCCGGGTGTCCCCAGCGCCTCCTAGGGTGGTGTTCATCGGGTGGTGACACCACGCTAAGGGGCACGGGGAACGGTGGTTGTCCGTGGACAAGGGGGACGTGTGGGCAGAGCCGGGCGGCCGCAGGGACCGCCGAAGGGAAGCACGGAAGAGGCGAACGCCCTGGCGGGGTTCTTACGGGATCTCACCGCCGGGATGACCGTACGGGAGCTTGCCGAGCGCTATCACACCAGCAAGACCATCTGGGGTGAGTACCGGTCCGGCACCAAGATCATCCCGCTGGGCCGGCTCAACTCCGTGGTCAGGGACCGCATCCGCGACGAGCGCGGCCGGACCACGATGCTGGCCAAGGCGCGGCGCCTGTACGAGGCGGCGATCACGGCCGAGCAGACGGTCCGCTCGGCGGAGGACCCCGGCGCGGCGCGCCGTCAGGTCGAGGCGGACCGCGCCGAGTCGGAAAAGCTCGTCAAGGCGCTTCTGCAGATCATCACCGCGCTCACGGATCCGGACGAGCCCGTCGGGGCGGGACCGGACGCGGAGTTGATACGGCAGCACCTGGCCGAGGCACGTCACCGGCTGGGCGTCGTACGAGAGGTCCAGCAGGCCGCGGAGCGGGTCCTGGCGGACACCCCGGAGCGAGGGGAGGGGGAAGGCCGGGCACGCGCGCCGGGCGCTGGGGCCGATGACGAGGACCGCGCCGAAGACCACGGTGAAGACCGCGATGAGAACCGGGCTGAGGACCAGACTGAGGACCGCCATGAGGACCGCCGTGAGGACCGCCATGAGGACCGTCTGCCGGCCGTATCGGCCCGCGGGGGCCTGATCCTCCAGTCGGCTCTGGTGCACGACGAGGTCGAGGAGCAGCGGACCGAAGTCGCCCGCCTGTGGCAGCAGATCCGCCCGGCACTCACCGGGTCGGACATCGTCCAGGGCATTGTCCTGGAACGCCTGGACACTCCGCTGACCAGCGCACCCCCCGGAGGAACCGGGGTCGCCGGCAACGCCGACGCCCCTGTCACGGAGATCCGCCCCACGGCCGCCCGGCCACACCGCCGCCGCACCCAGCTGATCCTGGCCGCCGGGGTCGGGGCCGCCGTCGCGGCCGCCACGGCGGGCGTACTCCTCTACGCCCTCCCGCACCGCCACGACGCGGGCCCGGCCCGCACCCTCTCCTCGCCGCCACAGCCGCCGCCCTCCGCCTCCGGCCCGGCCGCGGGCGGCCCTTCCGCCTCGCAGAGCAGCAGCCCGACCCCCGAACCCTCCGCCTCCTCACCCCGGCACGAGGACGCCCGGCCCGACACCGAGTCCTCGGCGCCCGCGAAGGGCTCGGACGTCACCGACCCGGCCGGCGTCTACGCCGTCTCCGAGGACGGCAAGGTGCTGCAGTGGAGCGGAACCGGCAAGTCCTGGAGCTCCATCGGCAGCGACGCCGACAGCATCGTCGCGGGAGAAGCCGGCCTGTTCCGGATCAACGAGTCCGACGGGTGGATCTCCCAGTACCGTCCGGCGTCCAAGAGCTGGAAACGGATCGGCTCTCCCGGCTTCCAGTTCATCCAGCAAGGCAGCACGCTCTACGCGCTCAGGCCCCTGCGCGACGCGGTCATGCGCTGGGACCCGGACAAGGACAAATGGCAACGTATCGGGATCAAGTCGGCAAAGCTCTATGCCGGCCCGGCCGGACTGTTCTCCACCAATCCGGACACCGGAAGGATCTGGAAGTACAACGGCGCCCCGGACAACTGGAGCGAAATCGGCAATCCAGGCGCGGATTTCGCGGTCGGCAATCACCTGTGGGGGATCACCCCCGACCACGCGACGGTCTTCCAGTGGACCGAACACGGCGATGGGTGGTTCCAAGTCGGCGGCGCCGCCGACAAGATCTACGCCGGTGGCGCCGGGATGTTCATCGTCCGCGAGTCCACCGGGCAGATCCTCAAGTACAACGAGGAGCCCTTCTCCTGGACCCTCATCGGCACCGCCGGCGCTGACCTGATCGTCACGGACCACAAGGTGTACCGCATCTCCGGCGACCACAAGACCATCTCCCGCTGGAGCGGCCACGGCACGACGTGGACCACCATCGGCCCCTCCGCCACCGATCTCGCCGCCGTCGACTGAACGCGCACCGGGGGTGGCTGCGGGGGCACCCCCGGAGTCACCCCACGGGCACCACTTCGTCCAGCGCGGCCCGCCACTGATGCACCGAGGCGGTGCCCACGGGCCCGTCCCACCCCGAGGGCCGCGCCGCGCCGCCGATGTGGAAGGCGTCGATCCGCGCGGCGCGCAGCGCGGGCAGGTGGTCGAGGCGCAGCCCGCCACCCACCATGATCCGGGGCCCGCCCGCGCCACGCGCCGCCTCGTCCACCAAGACCGGAAGCCCATCATCGACCCCGGCGGCCGACCCGGCGGTGAGATACGTATCCAGCCCCGGAAGGCCCGCGAGCTGCTGACGGAGCACATCGCGGTCGGCGGCCCGGTCGATGGCCCGGTGGAAGGTCCACCGGCTCTCATCGAGCCCGGAACCCGCGCCGATGACGCCCGTGAGCGCGCGGATCGCGGCCAGGTCGGCCAGCCCGTCGGAGCCCAGGAAGCCGAGGACGAACTCGTCCGCCCCCTCGGCCCGCAGCGCCTCCGCCCGCGCGCACAGCGCGTCGAGCGCGGCGGCTCCACCGGACGCGAAGCCGTCGGATGCGCGCAGCATCACCCGCAGCGGGAGGTCCACGGCCGAGCGGATCTCGGCGAAGGTCTCGCGGGAGGGACTGAGCCCGTCGGCAGCTATATCGGTGACCAGTTCGAGTCGGTCCGCCCCTCCGGCCTGCGCCGCGACCGCGTCCGCCGCGTCGAGGGCGATCACCTCGAGAATTGGTCTAGACATGCCGAACAGCTTGCCACACCCCACCCGCCCC
>NZ_MUNE01000379.1 GCF_002154605.1 Streptomyces milbemycinicus
GCCGTACTCCCCCTGCTGGCCCCGCCACGCCCGCCACGCCCGCGCCGCCCGGCCGCCGCGCGCTCCGCCCCTGCCCGACCCGCGGACGACCTGAGCCGTCTCATGCGCTTCCGGGAGGCGGCCTCGCCCGAGGCGTACCGCCTGGCGGCCCATCTGGCCGCGGTGGCCCCGTTGCCGGTGCCCGTGATGCGGCTGGTGCAGACGGCGGTGGAGTGGCAGGCGGATACGGGGCACCTCGCCGAGGTCTTCCTCGGCGGTCTGATGCGCCCGGCCGAGCCACCGGCCTCGGCGGGCCCGGGGCCGTTCCCGCCCCAGCAACGCCCCTTCACCTTCGCCGACACCGTCCAGCGCGCGCTGCTCGGCGCCGTGCCGCTACCCGAACTCAACCAGACCCGCGAGCTGATCGGCCGCCGCCTGAAGGAACTCGCGGGCAAATCCCCCGACTTCCCAGCCTGGCTCGCCCACCCGTCCGGCGCCGACCACCTCCCGGCGCGGGCCCGGCCCTTCGGCACGGTGGAGCAACGGCTGGCGGCCCGGCTGGGCGCGCCACCGGCACCACCGACACCACCGGCACTGACCAGGCTCCTGACGACGGGCCGTTGGCGCCCGCTGACGCCCGAGGACCCGCGCACCATCGGCCCGTACACGCTGCGGATGGCCGATCCGTCCGGGTTCCGCGTCACCACCTACATCGGGGACGAGGACGCGTACGGCGAACAGGTCGTCATCCACACCGCGTTCAGGGAACACGCGCCGCACGCCGCCGAGGTGCTGCGCGTACAGGCGGAGGCGCTGCGCCGGATGGACGGCCGGTACGCGGCCAGGCTGCTGCGGCAGGACCTGGACTGCCCGACTCCCTGGATCGCCGAGGAGCCCTTTGTCGCGGAGCGCCTGAGCGACATCCCGCTGAGCAGCGACGCGGACCGGGCCTTCGCGGTCGCCCGGCAACTCGCGGACGCGGTGCGGGTGTGCGCGGCGGAGGGCATGACGCACGGGGACCTGCGGCAGGGCACCGTCTATGTCTCCGACGACAACGAGCTTTTCCTGACCGCCTGGTCCTCGGCCTGCATCGACGGCGTCCCGTCGCCGGCGCTTGTCGGCGGGCCGCGGACCCCCGAGGACAACGTCCACGACCTCGCCGAGATCCTGCTGGACCTCGGCGGCGGGGCGCACTTCGGGGCCGACAGCGAACCGTACGACCTGTCGCACTGGCGCGGCGTCTGGCGGTCGGTACGCGATGTCGTGCTGGCCTGTCTGGCGCCCGATCCGGGCGACCGGCCGACGGCGCGGGAGGTCTGGGAGGCCTTCGAACGGTCCGATCCGGCTACACCGCCGCCCGTTCCCGTACCCGAGCCCGTGGCGGAATCCGCCCCGGAACTCGCCAGAGAGCAGCGGGCCCATGGCTGGACCCCCCTGTCGGACCAGGACCCGCGTTGGCTCGGGCCGTGTGCCTTGATCTGCCATATCCGCACCCACAGCGGCACGACCGCGTATGTGGGGCAGGGCCCCAACGGGGAGTCCGCCGTGCTGCGCACGGTGAACGAGGAGTCCGGGCGGCGGGGCGCGTTCGCCGAGCTGAGCACGGAAGCGGAAGCGCTGCGCCGGATGGCGGGCCGCTATGCGCCGAGGCTGCTGGGGCAGGACCTCGAAGGGGAACCCCCGTGGATCGCCGAAGAGCTGATCCTCGCCTCCGACGGCTCCCCGGCCCGCACCCTCACCGCCCTTCTCTCCGACGGCACGGCGGACGGCTGGGACGCGCGGACGGCGGCCGTCCTCGGCATGCAGGTGGGCGAGGCGGTGAGCATCTGCTCGGCCAAGGGGATGGTGCACGGCCATCTGAACACGGATACGGTGCTCGTCGCCGACAACACGGTGAAGCTGATCGGCTGGCAGACGGCCGTCATCGACCGGAGGTCCCGCCGTCTGACCAGGCGGCTCACGCCCGAGGACGACGTCTACGCGCTCGGCCAGATCTTGCTGGCCCTGGGCGGCGGTCGGCCGACCACCCGCGAGGAGCGCTGGCTCAACCCCCTCCCGCAGAACATCGGCACTCCGTCCGGGACCTACGCCAGCAAGAGCGTCGACTGGACCGGATCCCGGTGGGAGGGCGCGGCCTGGGAGCCGCTGCGGACCCTGGTCGCCTCCTGTTTGTTCAACCCCCGCCGGAACCGCCCGACGGCGGGCGAGGTCTCAGATGTCTTCTCCCAGGTGGTTGCGCGTACGGCCGCCCAAGGTGTCCGACCGGACGCCGGCGGGCAAGCGCTCAAGCACCGGCTCATCCGCGCGCCCCTGTTGCTGTTCCACCGCATCGCAGTGCTCGGTCTCAGCAGAGGCACCGAGGCGGCCAGGACCGCTGCGGCGCTCAGCGCGGTCTTCGCCTCCGCACGGCCGGATCCCGTCATCGCCGTCGATGTCAGTCCGGATACGGGCTGGCTGATCCACCGATCACACCGCGAGACCGACACGGGGCTGCGCGAGCTGGCCACCCTGCTGCCCGGTGCGCTCGCTCGCGCGGAACTGCGCCGGTTCACCTCGCGGACCCCCGATGGGCTGGAAGTCCTGGCCAGCCTCGCTCCGCCTGACCGCCCCATCGACGACCAGGACTACCGGCGCATCATGAACGCGCTCAGCGAGCGGTACCCGCTCGCGCTCACTCACGCGGCGGCGAGCCCCGGCACCGGGGAGATCACGTTGCCCGGAGTCCTGGACCTCGCCGATCAGTTGGTCATCATCTGGTCGGCGGAGAGCCGCAGAAGGCCGACCAACGTCGACGCGACCTTCGACTGGATCACCGCGCAGGGCCACGCCGAGTTGCTGCGCCGCAGCATCGTCGTGATCACAGGGGCAGACAATTTCAACCCGCTTGAACACACTGAGCTCGTCCCCCAAGGCGAGTGCCGCGCCATGATGGCGATCCCATACGACCCCCATCTGGCGAGCGGCCAGCCGCTGGACCTCGGCGCCCTGCGCCCGGGGACCCTCGCCCGCTACCGCGACCTGGCCGCCTGCCTCGCCGAGGGCTTCGTCGGGGCAGACTGAGCGGCGCTCTCACCAGCGCGGACGGAGGAAGCGTACGGGGGTGCCACCGGCCGGTGCCGGGGGCGCGCTGCGGAGGGCCTATGGTGTACGCCATGTCGTCCACCGACCTCATCCGCATTGTCTCCCGCTCCTCCCCCATGGCCCTCGCGCAGGTCGAGCGGGTCCGCGCCGAGCTGGCCGCGCTGCGTCCCGGCATCCGGACCGAGGTGGTGCCGGTCACCACGTCCGGCGACCGGTGGATGGGCGATCTTTCGGCGCTCGGCGGGAAGGGTGCGTTCACCAAGGAGGTCGACGCGGCGCTGCTGGCGGGCGAGGCCGATCTGGCCGTGCACTGCGTGAAGGACGTGCCCGCCGACCGGCCGCTGCCCGCGGGCACAGTGTTCGCCGCGTACCTCAAGCGGGACGACATCCGCGACGCGGTGGTTCACCCCGGCGGGTTGACGCTCGATCAGCTGCCGGAGGGCGCGCGTATCGGCACCTCGTCGGTGCGCCGCATCGCGCAACTGGCCGTCTCCCACCCGCATCTGGAGTGCGTGCCGATGCGCGGCAACGCCAACCGCCGCCTGGAGAAGCTGGACGCGGGCGAGTGCGACGCGCTGCTGCTGGCGGTGTCCGGGCTCGAGCGCATCGGGCGTACGGACCGGATCAGCGAGATCCTGCCCGTCGAGACGATGTGCCCGCCGATCGGGGCCGGGGTGCTGGCGCTGCAGTGCCGCGAGGACGACACCGCGACCATCGACGCGGTCTCCGGGCTCGGCGACGCCGATGCCTGGAAGGAGATCACGGCGGAGCGCATGCTCCTGCATGTGCTCCAGGGCCACTGCAACTCCCCCATCGCGGGCTACGCCAGGGCCGAGCGCGACGGCCGCCTCTCCCTGCGTGCCCGTGTCTTCAGCCCGGACGGCAAGACGGTGCTGGACGCGCACGAGTGGGCGGGGCCGCTGGACCCGGCGACACTCGGCACCTCGGTGGCGGTGGCCCTGCTGCGCCAGGGGGCGCGCGAGGTGATCGACACCATCCCGCACTGAGCACCGGTACTTTGCGGTGAGTATGAGACAAGGACACGCCGACAGCAGGGCGTGTCCTTGTCTCATACTCACCGCAAACTCAGGCGCCGGACGCACCCCTACGCTCCCGGGATCGCCACCGCCCGGCCCGTGACCCGCACCCGCTCCTCGTCGGGCCGTACGTCGACGAGAAGGTTGCTGGGGCGCCCCATGTCCTCGCCCTGCCGGATCCGGACCCTGGTCGGCTCCGTCACCAGCCCGAGCGCCCGCAGATAGCCGCCGAAGGCGGCGGCCGCCGCGCCCGTGGCCGGGTCCTCCACGACGCCGCCGGGCGGGAACGGGTCGCGGGCGTGGAAGTCGAAGCGGTCGGCGGCCTCGCGCCACACCAGGTGGACGGTGGTCCACTCGTGGACCCGCATCAGCTCCTCCAGCGCGTCGAAGTCGTAGTCCAGGTCGGCCAGCCGCTCGCGGGTGGCGGCGGCGAGGACGAGGTGGTCGTTGCCCGCGAAGGCGATATGCGGCGGAAGGGCCGGGTCCAGGTCGTCCCGCGTCCAGCGCAGGGCCTTCAGCACCTGCTCGGTCAGGGCCTCGTCGGCCGGGCGGGAGTGCGTGGGCGCGCTGGTGAGGGTGGCCTGCGGAGCCCCGCCGTCCGCACCGTTCCCGCCGTCCACGCCGTCCACGCCGTCCACGCCGTCCGCGCCGTCCGCGCCGTCCGCGCCGTCCAGGGTTGTCGCCACGCGGATCTCGCCCGCCATCGTGTCGAAGACCAGCTCCCCCGGGCCGATGCGCTCGGCCATCGCGACGGCGGTGGCGATCGTGGCGTGTCCGCAGAAGGCCACCTCGGCGCGGGGGCTGAAGTAGCGCAGCCCGTAGCGGCGCGCGGCCTCGTCCCGCGATGTGATGAACGCGGTCTCCGAGTAGCCGACCCGGGCGGCGACGGCCACCATCTCGGCGTCGTCGAGCGCCGTGGCATCGAGCACCACGCCGGCGGGGTTGCCGCCGGAGGGGTCGGTGGTGAAGGCGGAGTAGCGCAGGACCTGGTCGGTCTCGGTGGCCGGTGCGCCGGGTGCGGTGGACGTGCTGTCTGCGGTGTGTGCGGTGTGTGCCGTGTGTGCGGTCATGGAGCTACCGTTTCACCGGACCCTCCATCGCGTCCAACGATTCTTTTCGCTCACCTCCATCGAGAACCCCGATAGCCCCAGCTAGGCTGGGGTTCTGATGGATACCAGACTTCTGCGCGCCTTCGTGGCCCTGGCCCGCACCGGCAGCTTCACCGCCGCGGCCACCGAGCTGCATCTCGCCCAGTCCACCGTCACCGTCCAGATCCGTTCGCTGGAGCGGGAGCTCGGCACGCGCCTGTTCGACCGGCTGCCGGCCGGCACCACCCCGACCCCGTCCGGACGGCGGCTGCTCGAGGAAGCCGAGCGGGTGCTGGACGCCGAGGCACGGCTGCGGGCGACCGCGGCGGCCGGGAACGGCGCGGGGGTGGACGGGGCGGTGGAGGGCCAGGTGGCCCTCGGCGCGGGCGAGTCGCTGTGCTCGTCGAATCTGCCCCGGGTGATCGCCTCGCTGCGGCGCACCCACCCGGGCGTGGACGTCCATCTGCACGCGGCCGGTACCGCCGCGGCCGTGGAGGGGCTGCACTCGGGGCGGCTCGACCTGGTGCTTCTCCTGGAGCCGGAGATCGAGGCCGCCGACCTGGTCGCGCGGCCCATCGCGTACGAGCCGCTGGTGTACGTGGCCGCGCCCGGCCACCGGCTGGCCGGGCGCGGGGCGGGGTGGCAGGAGCTGGCCGACGAGAGCTTCTTCGTCCACGAGGAGGGCTGCTCGTACAGCGACCGGCTGGTGCGCTCCCTGCTCGCGCTGCCCGGTGCGCGGCCGCGGCTGACCCGGTTCGGCAGCATCGAGGCCGCCCGTTCCTGCGTGGCCGCCGGGCTCGGGCTCACGCTGCTGCCGCAGGCGACCGTGGAGCGGCAGCTGCGCGATGGCCTCCTGGCCAGGGTCGACGGGCCGCCCATGCCGCCCGTACCGGTCCAGCTCACCCGGCACCGCAGGCGCTGGACCTCGCCCGCGGGGCAACTGGTCGCCGATGAGCTGACGCGTCTGATCGGCCCCGAATCAGCGCCGCTCGGCCGCTGACGTCAGCCACGCTCGGATGCTGATGTCAGCCACGCCCGGCCGCTGACGTCGGCCACACCCGGCCGCTGACGTCAGCGGTTCCCGAACGCCGCTGTCAGCGGTCCTCGGCCGCCGGCTCCAGAACGAAGACCGGGATCTGGCGGTCCGTCCTCTTCTGGTAGTCCGCGTAGTCGGGGTACGCCTCGACGGCCCGCGCCCACCACTGGGCTTTCTCCTCCCCGTGGACCTCCCGGGCCGTCATGTCCCGGCTCACCGTGCCGTCCCGCAGCTCGACCCGGGGGTCGGCCACGACGTTGTAGTACCAGACGGGGTTCTTGGGGGAGCCGCCCAGCGAGGCGACCACGGCGTAGCTGCCCTCGTGTTCGACCCGCATCAGCGGGCTCTTGCGGATCTTGCCGGTCTTCGCGCCCCGGGTGGTCAGGAGGATGACCGGCAGCCCCCGAATCGACATCCCTTTGGTGCCGCCAGAGCTCTCGATCTGCTCGACCTGATCGCGTACCCACTTCTCGGGGCTCGGCTCGTACTCGCCCTGCAGAGGCATGGCTTCCGTCCCATCGTCGAACAACTCGTGACTGGCCCTCTCGCAGTATCCAACGCCCGGCCGCCGCCCCGACATTCCAGCGGGGCCGGAGGCCCGGGTCAGCCCCGGCCGCGCAGCCGCCGCCACACCGCGCGCGCCGCGTGGTGCCCGGACATGCCGTGCACCCCGGGCCCCGGCGGGGTGGCCGAGGAGCACAGGAAGACCGACGGGTGGGCCGTGGCGTACGGGACACGCGCCAGCTTGGGGCGGATCGCGGTCTGCAGGCCCGCGAAGGCGCCGCATGCGATGTCGCCGTCCACATAGTTCGCGTTGCGCACCGCGAGCTGGGGCGGCCCGGCCACCGCCCGCGCGAGTACGAGATCCCGGAAGCCGGGCGCGAAGCGCTCCATCTGCCGCTCTATGGCCTCGGTGGCGTCCCCGTCCCAGCCGCGGGGGACATGGCCGTACGCCCAGAAGACATGCTTGCCCGCCGGGGCGCGGGAGTCATCGACCACGCTGGGCTGGGCGGTGATCAGGAAGGGGACGTCGGGGGCGCGCCCGTCGGTGGCGGCCCGCAGCGCGGCGCCGATCTCACGGGCGGTGGGGCCGACGTGGACGGTGCCGGCGCGCCGGGCCTCCGGCGCGGTCCAGGGCACCGGGCCGTCCAGGGCGTAATCAATCTTGAAGACACTGGCCCCGTAGCGGAAGTGGCGGTACGCGTTGCCGAGCCCGGCGATCCGGGCCAGGGCGGTCGGTGACGTATCGAAGATGTACGCGCGGGCGGGCGGCAGCTCGTCCAGCCGCTTGACCTCCACGCCCACGTGGATCGCCCCGCCCTGCTCGCGCAGATACGACCCGAGCGCGTCCGAGATCGCCTGCGAGCCGCCGCGCGGGACGGGCCAGCCGACAGCGTGGCCCGCGAGCGCGAAGAACAGCGCCAGGCCGGCGGTGCCGATGCCGCTGGTCGGCGAGATGGCGTGGCCCGCCATCCCGGCGAGTATCGCGCGCGCCTTCTCATCGCGGAAGCGGCGGCTGAGGAGGGTGACGGGCTGGAGGGCGTGCAGTCCGAAGCGCGCCCAGGTGACCGGGTCGACGGGCAGCCCGTCCCATGCGGTGCGCAGAAAGTCGCGGGCGAGGTTGTCCCATCTGCCGACGTACGGGGCGACCAGCCGGCGGTACGTACCGGCGTCGCGCGGGCCCAGCGACATGGCCGTCTCGCCGACCGAGCGGGCCAGGACGGCGGCCGTGCCGTCCGGGAAGGGGTGGGCCAGCGGCAGCTCGGGGTGCAGCCACTCCAGGCCGTGCCGGTCGAGCGGCATGGCGCGGAAGGCCGGGGAGCCGATGCCCAGCGGGTGCACCGCAGAGCAGGGGTCGTGCCGGTAGCCGGGGAGGGTGAGCTCTTCGGTGCGGGCGCCGCCGCCGATCGTGTCGGCGGCCTCGAAGACCTCCACTTCAAAGCCGCGGCGGGCCAGTTCGACGGCCGCGGTCAGCCCGTTCGGCCCGGCACCCACCACGACCGCGTCGAGCATGGACGGCACGTCGGGTCTCCCTCCCCGTCCTGAGGACTCCTGAGGCTCGGTCAGCCGGCGGCCCGGTCAGCCGGGGTGGCCAGCAGGCTCAGGATATGCCGTACGGTCGCCGCGTCCCGCGCCGCGGTGAAAGGAAGCGCGTTTCCGCCCGTGATCCGGAACGGATCGCCGGCCAGCGTCGCGCTCGCGCCGCCCGCCTCGGCGACCAGCAGCAGCCCGGCGGCGTGGTCCCAGGCGTTCTCCCAGGTGAAAGCGGTCGCGTCCAGCAGGCCACGGGCCACGTTCAGATACTCCAGGCCGGCCGAGCCGCACGGGCGCGGCGCGACACCTGGTGTCCGCAGTACGGACAGGGAGCGCTTCTCCGCGTCCGTGGTGAAGTCGTAGTGCGAGATCGCGACGTCGAGCACCTTGCCGGGCTCGGGGTGGCCGGAGCGTATCGGCTCGCCGTTCAGCACCGCTCCCCCGCCGCGGCGCGCGACGGCCATCAGGTCCAGCGCCGGGGCATAGGTCCACGAGGCCAGCAGCTCACCGCGGTGGGCGAGGGCGACCAGCATCGCGAAGCCCGGATCGCCGTGGACGAACTGCCGGGTGCCGTCGACCGGGTCGACGATCCACACCGGCGCGTCCCCGCCCAGCGCGCCGAGCACGGACGGGTCGGCGTGCACGGCTTCCTCGCCCACCACGGCCGAGCCGGGCAGCAGCGCGGTGAGCGAGGCGGTCAGATGCTCCTCGGCCTGCCGATCGGCGATCGTCACCAGGTCGTGCGGGCCGTTCTTCTCGACGATCTCGTGGTCGGCGAGCTGCCGGAACCTCGGCATGACCTCGGCGGCGGCCGCCTTGCGCACCGCCTCCTCGACATCGGACAGTGCACCGGAGACGAGAAACTGCTCGAACATGCCCCTCATGGAACCATGTCCCGGCGACGGCCGGTGACCAGGCGGCGGCCACAGGATGGCCGCCGCGTGAACGGCCTCAGCAGCCGGTTCCCGGCTCTCAGCAGCAGCTGTGGTGGGCGTGCTCCTCCCGGTGCCACCAGTAGCGCTCGCGGGCGGGGCCCTGCGGTACGTCGGCCACGTGGGCGGCGGTGGCGGCTGAGGTGGGCCGTACGGCCGCCGCGCCCGAGGACTCCCCGCTCACCAGGTCGTCCACCGAGTGCACCACACCCCCCAGCACCACGCTCCGCACCGCCGCGGCCGCGCGGATGTCGCTGAGCGGGTCGCCCTCCACCAGCACCAGGTCGGCGAGCTTCCCCGGCTCCACGGTGCCCATCCGCGCGCTCATGCCCAGCGCCCGCGCGCCCTCGACGGTCGCGGAGCGCAGCGCCTGGTGGGGGGTGGCGCCGTAGCGGACCATGGCCTGGAGGTTGAGGTGGTAGTAGATGGCCGGGGGTACGAGCGGGCTGTCGGTGCCCACCCCGACGTGCGCCCCGCCCTCCAGCAGCCGGCGCACCGTGGCCCCGTGCCGGGCGACGAAGGCCAGCAGATCGGTGGGGACGGTCTGCTGCGCCGCCGCCACGCCGCTGCGGAACTCCTCGTACTCCGCCTCGCTCATCAGCGTGGTGAGCCGCCGGTCGCCGACCGCCCACTCGGCATAGCGGTAGAGCGCCGCCCGGGTGGCGGGCAGGCCGGCGCCGGACAGCCCGAAGGTCGGGGTGAAGGCCATACCGGAGGCGATCAGCGGCTCGGTCATGTCGTCGTAGGCGTGGCCGAGGTGGGTCTCCTTCTGGCGGCGGCCGTAGCGGCTGGTGCCGCCCAGGTGCTCGGTGCCGTCGGCGCCGAGGCCGAGCGGGCCGAAGAGATAGTGCGAGGTGGCGCGCAGCCCGAGCCGGTGGCCGCCGCGGATGGCGGCGCGCTGCATCGCGTACGGCAGCCGTACGTACGTCTTGACGAGGTCGTGGCCCAGCGCCTCGGCCTTGGCGAGTTCGCGCTCCAGCTCCTCGGTGTCGGTGACGGGGCGGCCGGAGGAGTAGTAGATGCGCGAGCCGTCGATCAGATCGCCCGCCGCGAAGACCCGGGGGCCGACGCGGCGCCCGGAGGCGGTGGCCTCCTTGGCCTCGACGGCGGCGTAGTGGGCGGTGCCGGGCGAGCGGACCGCCGTCACGCCGTACGACAGCCACAGCTTCATGGTGTCGGCCCGCTGCCAGGGGCCGTGTTCGTGGACGGCGATCAGGCCGGGCAGGGCGGTCAGGTGGCGCGCGTCGACGGTACGGCCACCGCTCCCGGCGCGGACCGATCCGCGCGCCACGATCGCCTTGATGCGGTCGCCCTCGATGACGATGTCGACGTCGCGGCGCAGCGTCTCGCCCGTGCCGTCCCACACCGCCCCCACCTGCACCACTGTCCGCCCGGTCGGCTTGGCGGGGCGCCAGGTCAGCTTGACCGGGACGGTCCGCGCGCGGCCCGTACGGGCGTCGGCCAGGCGCAGCCGGCCGTTGGAGAGGTAGAGCAGCGAGCGGGAGTCGGCGCTCCAGCTGGGGGCGTCGGCGGTCTCGCCGTTCAGCTCGCGCGCGGTCCCGGTCGGCCGCCCGGCGGTGTCCAGGGCGCTGAGGTGCAGGGTGCCGCCGACGATGTACGCGGTGTGCTTGCCGTCGGGCGAGTGGACCGGGCCCGCGTCGATGCGGTTGGCCAGGGACTTGCCGGGGACGGGGTCGTCGTAGTGCGCCTCGCCGGTGGCCAGTTCGACGGTCAGGACGCGGTTGAAACCCTCGCGGTAGCGGGCGGTGACGGGCGCCAGGGCGGCCAGCGAGAGCTTGCGGCCGTCGGCGGAGAAGGTGGGCCTGCCGGGCGCGTTGAGCGGGCCCGCGACCTTGCGTACGGCGCCGGTGGCCACGTCCACGGTGTGCAGGGTGCCCGCTCCGAGGCCGAAGGCGACGCTCGCGCCGTCGGGGCTGAACGCCGGGCCCGAGGCCGCGTCCTGGAGGTCGGTCAGCCGGCGGGTCGTGCCGTCGGCGATGTCGTACGTCCACAGGTCGGCGGCGCCGCCCCGGTCGCTGACGTAGACGAGGGCGGAGCCGTCGGGGGACCAGGCGGGGTCGGTGTTCAGGTGTCCGTCGGAGACGACGGCCTTGGGCGCGGAGCCCTTGCCCCTGGGCGGGTTGACGGGTGCGAGCCAGATGTCGCCGAGCGCGGCGAAGGCGATCCGCTCTCCGTCCGGGGAGAGGGACGGGGAGCGGATCGCCTTCGCCGCG
>NZ_MUNE01000038.1 GCF_002154605.1 Streptomyces milbemycinicus
CGGCGCCGACGCGGGCGCTGGTGGCGATGTCGTACACCGGCACCGTCGTACGGGATGTACGGCACAGCGCCTCGACCGCCGCGACCGCGGCGTCCGCGTCCCATGACAGCGGTGAGTCCCAGTCGGCGCCCGCCCCGCCCGGGAGCTGTGGCAGCGAGGGGTCGTCGCCCTCCTTGTAGAAGTCGTCCAGATTGAGCACGGGCAGGCCGGTACGGGCCGCCAGGGACGACTTTCCGGAGCCGGAGGGGCCGGACAGCAGGACGACGCGGGCGGGTATGGGAGGAATGGTCACGGGACACCAGTGTGAGGCATGGCGCCGCCGGAGGGACCCCTTAGGTCGTGTGGTGTTCCCCCGGCGGTCGCTTTGCGTCGACCGGCTGGCCGACCGGCTATACGCCCATGGGGTGCCACACCGTCTTCGTCTCCAGGAAGGCCAACAGCCGGGCCGTGCCCGGGTCGGCCGACCAATCCACAGGCTGTGGACGGAGAACGCGCTTGAGGTTGTCCGCGGCGGCCTCCTCCAGCGAGCGGGCCAACTCCGCGTCCGCGCCCGCGAGGTCGATCGCGTTGACGTCCTGGTGGGCGGCGAGCGGGGTGGCGATCTCGGCGGTGCGGCCGGAGAGGATGTTGACCACGCCGCCCGGGAGGTCGGAGGTGGCCAGGACCTCGCCGAGGGACAGGGCCGGGAGCGGGGTGCGTTCGCTCGCCACGACCACGGTCGTGTTGCCGGTGACGATCGCCGGGGCGATCACGGAGACCAGCCCGAGGAACGACGACTCCTGCGGCGCCAGCACGGCCACCACACCGGTCGGCTCGGGCGTGGAGAGGTTGAAGTACGGGCCCGCGACCGGGTTGGCGGCCCCGGCGATCTGGGCGACCTTGTCGGACCAGCCCGCGTACCAGACCCAGCGGTCGATCGCGGCGTCCACGACGGCGGCGGCCTTCGACTTGCCGAGCCCCTCCGCGTCGCCGACCTCCCGCGCGAACTGCCCGCGGCGGCCCTCCAGCATCTCCGCGACGCGGTACAGGATCTGGCCGCGGTTGTAGGCCGTGGCCCCCGACCAGCCGCCGAACGCCTTGCGGGCGGCGACGACCGCGTCGCGGGCGTCCTTGCGGGAGGAGAGCGGCGCGTTGGCGAGCCACCTGTCCTTACCCGCCGCGCCAGCGGCTGATGTCGCTGTGGTCACCTCGTACACCCGCCCGCTCTCGGACCGGGGGAACTTGCCCCCGACGAACAGCTTGTAGGTCTTGAGAACGCGCAGGCGCTCAGTGCGGTCATCAGACATCGAGGTACGCCTCCAGGCCGTGGCGGCCGCCCTCGCGACCGTAACCGGACTCCTTGTAGCCGCCGAACGGAGAGGCCGGGTCGAACTTGTTGAAGGTGTTGGACCACACCACGCCCGCGCGGAGCTTGCTCGCCATCCACAGGATGCGCGAGCCCTTCTCGGTCCAGATGCCGGCGGACAGCCCGTACGGGGTGTTGTTGGCCTTCGCGACCGCCTCTTCCGGGGTGCGGAAGGTGAGGACGGAGAGCACCGGGCCGAAGATCTCCTCGCGCGCGATGCGGTGCGCCTGGGTGACGCCGGTGAACAGGGTGGGCGCGAACCAGTAGCCGGAGGTGGGCAGCTCGCACTCCGGGGCCCAGCGCTCGGCGCCCTCCGCCTCTCCCGCGTCCGCGAGGGTACGGATCCGGGCCAGCTGCTCGGCCGAGTTGATCGCGCCGATGTCGGTGTTCTTGTCCAGCGGGTCGCCGACCCGGAGCGTGCGCATCCGGCGCTTGAGCGCGTCCAGCAGCTCGTCCTGGATCGACTCCTGGACGAGGAGGCGGGAGCCCGCGCAGCAGACGTGGCCCTGGTTGAAGAAGATGCCGCCCACGATGCCCTCGACGGCCTGGTCGATCGGCGCGTCGTCGAAGACGATGTTGGCTGCCTTGCCGCCCAGTTCGAGGGTGACCTTCTTCTCCGTACCGGCGACCGTACGGGCGATGGCCTTGCCGACCTCGGTGGAGCCGGTGAAGGCGACCTTGTCGATCCCGGGGTGGGCCACCAGCTCCGCGCCCGTGGAGCCGTCGCCCGTGATGATGTTGACGACGCCCTTGGGGAGTCCGGCCTGGCGGCAGACGTCCGCGAAGAACAGGGCGGACAGGGGGGTGGTCTCGGCGGGCTTGAGGACGACCGTGTTGCCCGCGGCGAGGGCGGGGGCGATCTTCCACGCGAGCATCAGGAGCGGGAAGTTCCAGGGGATGACCTGGCCCGCGACGCCGAGCGGGCGGGGGTTGTCGCCGTAGCCCGCGTACTTGAGCTTGTCGGCCCAGCCCGCGTAGTAGAAGAAGTGCGCGGCGACCAGAGGGAGGTCGGTATCGCGCGATTCGCGGATCGGCTTGCCGTTGTCCAGCGACTCCAGGACGGCCAGCTCGCGCGAGCGCTCCTGGATGATGCGGGCGATGCGGAAGAGGTACTTGGCGCGCTCGGCGCCGGGCAGCGCGGACCACTTCCCGAAGGCCTTACGGGCCGCCTTGACCGCGCGGTCCACGTCCTCGGCGCCCGCTTGGGCGACCTCGGACAGCGTCTCCTCGGAGGAGGGGGAGACGGTCTTGAAGACCTTGCCGTCGGCGGCCTCGGCGAACTCGCCGTCGATGAAGAGCCCGTACGACGGGGCGATCTCGACGACGGAGCGGGACTCGGGTGCGGGCGCGTACTCGAACGCGTTCGTGAGGGCTGGGTTGGTGATGGCTGGGTTCGTGATGGCTGGGTTCGTCATGGCAGTCTCAGTCCACCGTCACATAGTCGGGACCGGAGTACCGTCCGGTGCTCAGCTTCTGGCGCTGCATCAGCAGGTCGTTGAGGAGGCTGGAGGCGCCGAAGCGGAACCAGTCGGCCGTCAGCCAGTCCGCGCCCAGCGTCTCATTGACCAGCACCAGGTACTTGATGGCGTCCTTGGAGGTGCGGATGCCGCCCGCGGGCTTCACCCCGACCTGCACCCCGGTCGTGTCGCGGAAGTCGCGGACCGCCTCCAGCATGAGGAGGGTGACGGGGGGCGTCGCGTTGACCGCGACCTTGCCGGTGGAGGTCTTGATGAAGTCGGCGCCCGCGAGCATCGCCAGCCAGGAGGCGCGGCGCACATTGTCGTACGTCTGCAGCTCGCCGGTCTCGAAGATGACCTTGAGATGGGCGGCGGTGCCGCTGCCGTCCGCGCGTCGGCACGCCTCCTTGACCTGCCGGATCTCCTCGAAGACCTGGAGATAGCGCCCGGACAGGAAGGCGCCGCGGTCGATCACCATGTCGATCTCGTCGGCACCGGCGGCCACGGCCTCCCGGGTGTCGGCGAGCTTGACGGCGAGCGCCGCCCGCCCGGAGGGGAAGGCGGTCGCGACGGAGGCCACATGGACCTCGGACCCGCCCGCCTCGGCCAGGGCCTGCTTGGCGGTGGCCACCATGTCGGAGTAGACGCAGATCGCCGCGACCTTGGGGACGGAGCGGTCGGTCGGATCGGGGCTGACCCCCTTGGCGCACAGCGCCCGGACCTTGCCGGGGGTGTCCGCGCCCTCCAGGGTCGTCAGGTCGATCATGGAAATGGCCAGGTCGATGGCGTACGCCTTCGCCGTGGTCTTGATCGAGCGGGTGCCGAGCGCGGCGGCACGGGCCTGCAGGCCGACCGCGTCGACGCCCGGCAGGCCGTGCAGAAAGCGGCGCAGCGCGCCGTCGGTGGCGGTTACATCCGCCATCGACGCCAGTCGCTCGGCCGCCTCCGCGCCGTATGCGGGAACTGTGGTGGGCATGGTCACCAGGGGAGCATATCTACGCGCGTAGCCAAATGTCACCCCCGGGCGCTCGGCGGGAAAGGACTTGTGGGGCATCGACAGGCTTGGCGATGCTCCCTCAATGCTGACTTCCATTGTCGCGTTCATCGGCGCGGCTTTCCTGATCGCCATGGTTCCGGGGCCGAGCACGGTCGTGATCGTGCGCCGGGCGGTGGTGAACGGCCGGAGAACCGGCATGGCCACGGTGCTGGGCAATGAGTGCGGGGTGCTGCTGTGGGGCCTTGCCGCGGCACTCGGTCTCTCGGCCCTGCTGCTGGCCTCGCAGGTCGCCTACGACGTCATACGGATCGCCGGCGCCGCGGTGCTCGTCTGGATGGGAGCGCGTGCGCTGTGGCAGGCGCGGCGGGCCGGCGGGCCGGATGCGGAACCGGCGGAAACGGCCGAGGTGTCGTGCCGGCGGGCGTACTGGCAGGGACTGATCACCAACTTCGCCAATCCCAAGGCGGGCGTGTTCGCTGTCTCCTTCCTGCCGCAGTTCGTGCCGCAGGGAGCCCCCGTCCTGCTGACGTTGCTCGCCTTCTCGGTGATCTGGGCCGTGGTCGACCTGGTCTGGTACCTGCCGCTGGTCTGGCTGGCCGGGCGGATGGGGGGAGTGCTCCGGCGGCAGTCCGTCCGGCGCCGAATGGAACAGATCTCCGGGGCGGTCCTGGTCGGGCTCGGGTTGCGCCTGGCAGCCCAGTCCTAGGCCGTTCCCTTCGGGCGTGAGCTGGCGCGAGAACCCGTACATCGCGGGAACGCCCTGTGCCAAGGGTGCCAAGGGGCGTGAGGCCCTGCATATGGGCCGCCGCGCCGGTGCGGCAGAATCGGCCACATGACGAGCCCGGACGACTCCTCGCACGACTCCTCGCACGACTCCTCCACCCCGCGCGGGCCCAAGGGGTCCAAGAAGGGGACCGCTGACCAGGAGACCGAGTACGCGGACCGCGTCTACCGCTCCTCGGGCGGCATCGCGGGCGGCGTACTGCTGCTCGCGATCGGCGCCTGGCTGGGGATCGACGCCATGATCCGGGGCGAGGGACGGGCGCCATGGCTGGCGCTCGCCGGGCTGCTGTTCGCTGTGCCCCTGGTGATCGCCTTCACGGTGCGGCCCGCGGTGTTCGCCGGCCAGGACCGGCTGCGGGTGCGCAACCCCTTCCGTACGATCACCCTGCCCTGGGGCTCGGTGGAGGCGGTGCGCGCGGGCTACTCCAGCGAGGTGCTCGCGGGCGGCGCGAAGTACCAGATGTGGGCCATCCCGGTGTCGCTGCGGCAGCGCAAGCGGGCCACCCGGCGGCAGGCGCGGGCGGCGACCGACGACCCCTTCGGCCGTACGTCCGTCCGGGCCGCGGCGGACGCGGACCAGGAGCGGCGCGCCCAGGCCGACCGCTCCATCGACGAACTGCGCGGCCTCGCGGAGGCCCATGCCGCGCGGGAAAGCGCGCAGGGCGAGCCCGAGGTGCGCTGGGCGTTCGAGGTCATCGCGCCGGCGGTGGCGGGGGCGGTGCTGCTCGCGGTGGTGCTGGCGATCACCTGAGCGTCCGGAGTGGGACCGGGACGGCGGTGAGGAGGCTGAGCGTGACGAGAAGCGATGCGCCCAGGAGCGACACGCCCGCCGGGCGGCGGCGGGTGTGGCTGCTGTGGATGGTGGCCGGTATCGCGTACGCCATCGACCTGGGGAGCAAGCTGGCGGTGGTCGAGGGCCTTGAGGGGCAAGCCCCTGTCCCCGTGATCGGGACCTGGATGGAGCTGCGGGTGCAGCGCAACCCCGGCGCGGCGTTCGGCCTCGGTGAGGCGACGACCATCGTCTTCACGCTGATCGCAGCGGCCGTTGCCGTCGCCATTGTCCGGGTGTCGCGCCGGCTGACCAGTACGCCGTGGGCGCTCGCGCTGGGGCTGCTGCTGGGCGGGGCGCTCGGGAACCTGACAGACCGCCTCTTCCGTTCCCCCGGCAGCATGCGGGGCGCGGTGGTCGACTTCATCGCGGTCCGCGACTTCAGTGTGATGAACCTCGCCGACTGGGCGATCACGTGTGGGGGCGCCCTCGTGATCCTGCTGTCCTTCCGCGGGGAGGAACTGGGCCCCGCAAGCAGCTCATCCGACGCCAGGGGCGACAGCGGTCCGGCTCGACAGGGAGGGGGCGGCGCTTCATAGGTGATCGCCCATGAAGCACCGTGCCGATCGACCGCTATCGCCTCGCTCTGAACTGCCCCAGGAGTTCACGGCTTGCGACCGTGAAGGGATGGTCGAACCCCAGGCTACGTTCTCGTCTTGCCACGACATCAACCATCAAGTCGACTCCCGATTCTGTATATCCGAGTGCGAACTGGGTCCGGGCGAAGAGCTGTTGCGCTGCCAGTGCGATCGGGTAGTCGGGGCCGAAACGATCTTTATATGCCTGGCAGACCAGCTGTATCGCCTCGTCGGCGGCAGTGAACTGACCCAGCACATACAGTGCCCAAGCGTAATTATGTCGGGCGCCTAGAGTGACTGTGTGCTCGGGGCCAAGATGGAGATCACAGTCCGAAGGCAACGAAAGCAGTGTATCGCTATTGGCAGTCAGCTCATCGGCAGACAACATCGTGAGCAGGCTGGCACGGGAACGCAAAGTCAGTGGGTGCGCCGCCCCGAGTACTGCTTGGCGTCCCGTCACTACTGACTTCAGCAGCGTAAGGGCTTCCTCGCGCCTGCCGAGATTTGCGAGTACGAGTTGGAGGCCGTGGCTGGTATCGAGAGTGTCGGCGTCGTCATTCCCGAAAATGCGTTCCTGAGCCGCTCGTACGTTGCGCAGTAGCAGCTCGGCCTCGGTGTATCTACCCAGCCGGAAGAGCGCCCGGCCGGCCCTTGAACGTGTTGCCAGTACCAGCCGGTGTTCTGCTCCGAGGGACTGTTCCGTGAGGTTTGTCGCAGCATTGGCCGTCTCCCAGGCGGACATGTAGTCCCCGGTGCGGTGAAGAGCGATGGACAAGCGTTTGGCGACAGTCAACACGTCAGAAATGACCGATGGTTGTGAGGCATGCCCCAGCAGAGCAAGCGTGTGAGGGGCGAGTAGGCGTAACTGCGGATCGTACGGGCCGGCGTCGGGATGGGCGGGGACGGCCGCGTCAAGTAACCGGGCAGCCGTCGTATCGAGAGTGGGGAGTCTGTCACGAGGTGTGGAAGCGGCGACACTGTCGAGCAGTACACCGTGGCTCTGCGCACAACGAACGCCAACGTCGACCAGTTCGGTCAGTGAATGGTCCAACAGCACTCTCAACGCTGTTTCACACCGAGCACGAGGGAGAACACCACTGATTTCAGGCCGGTTCAACAGAGACAGTGGCAACGGCTCGGGAGCGAAGCGAGCCAGCAGCCTGAGAAGGGAAGCCGCCTCCGGAAGGCCGCGGGCTTCGAATGCATCGAGTGACAGTTGCCAGGTTCGACCGACCAGGTGCCGGGGGTCCGCGTCGGACAAGACGTCAGCTCCTTGATCTATGAGCTCGACCCACTCGCCATCGTCCAGGTGGCGCCCGTAGGCGTCCATCGTCCAAGGGTCGAGTACCTGGTGGGACAGGAAGCCACCGGCGAGCGTGAGCGCGAGCGGCAGCCGCCCCAGACGGTCTGCTATGGCAGCGGCCTGCTCCCTCGTGCCACTCTGCGGAGCAAGGTCGCACAGCACCTGGGCCGCGTCGTCGCGCGGTAGTACGCCGATGTGCTGCAACTCCGCACCGGGCCACCAGCGAGCGGCCGCACGACGAGTAGTGACCACGGTTGTACCTCGCGAACTGCTACGGAGCCAGCTGCCATCACGAAGGATCTCGGGGTCGTCTGCGTTATCGAGCACCAACAGCCAGGACTCACGGGAACGGTCGAGACAGTGCCACACGAGATCAGCCGCAGGCCGGAGCCCATTTCTGGCAGCCAGTAGTTCGCCGTCGCCGGCACCTTGGTCAGCTGCGACGGCCAGCATGCCGGCACGTAAGCTCGCACGGTCAGCAGCATTCACCCACAGACCGATCCGCCCGCTCTCCTCGGTGGCGAACTGGAAGAGGGCATAAGCCACGGCTGTCTTACCGCAGCCACCCATGCCATGGAGCACGTAGACCTCACCACCGCGCTCCCCTCCGACACTTGCCTGTAAGCGCTCCAACACCTCGGCGCGGTCGCGCAGAACCGTGGGCGCCCGACCAATCGCTGGACGACGAACAGAGTCCGGACCGCCCATTACGGCTCTTTGGGCCCCATAATAATGATGCTCATTGATGTGCTGGTCGCCTGCGGACTGGTAGACACGGCCGTCATCCTCAGCGTGGCCGTCCATGGTTGCGCTCATCGAACTGCAATTTGCCGGTACGGCTCGGCTGTGGAAATCCCCGCCCTGTGTGAAATGGGTGTTTGCATGACTCCCCCTGCGGCCGCCGAACAAAGGTCCGGCTTCGCGCTCATAGGTCAGATAAGATGGCCATGCCGTAATTGCGCGATGGCGCTTTGCGATCACATATCATTTCACTTCTGAGCCCACCCTACAAGGATCACCACTCGGTCGTATTGCCTTTGGCATATGCCTATTGACTTGAACTGTGTGCCATGCATGGTCAACCCGGTGTCGTAGCCGTATGGTTGCCCCAAATCTGGGCACAGTCAGGGAGTGATGGCTATGGCTAGGCCGTGGGAAGCCGACCCGTCGACGACCTTCAAGAGGCGTCTGGGTAAATCACCCCAAGAACTAGGGACGACGACGGATAATCCGGACTGCCCCGATATCTGGGAACTTGGTAATGGCGATGTGGCCATTATCGGAAGGGATCTCACGGACTCACTCGGCAAGTCCCTGCCTCCAGGAGTCTCCGTGGGAGCCGACGAGCGGCTGGTGGTAATCCCCAGGAGCATGATGATCGCGGCGAAGCCGGACATCCCCAGTGTTTGATTCGTTTCCGAGCGGCGCCTCCGAGCGCTTGATGCGTCCGGCGTATCATGAGGATTTTCGCCGCGTTTATGAAAGCGGCATCGGCTTTCTGAACAAACTGGAGCGCGGTCAGAACTTCAAGGAACGAGGCTTCTCGAGCTGGGAAGCCTTTGCTGCCGGAGAGTGGACTGAAGCGCTATCCCTTATCGAGGAGAAACGCGAAGTATACGCCAAGCAATTCCGGAAGGCTTCCGAGCTCAACGTCACGGAGCGCCGTCTTCGGGTTGTGGAGTTCCCTGTCACTCCCTACGTGCAGTGGGAGCTGTTCGTGCTCCGCCTGCGCGTTGAGTTGGGCGATAAAATCAAAGTCGCCGATGCCCGTAAGATCGTGGATATCGAAGAGCGGCGTCCTGTCCCCGAAGTTGTGATTCTTGGGGATGTGGCCATGTATGAAGTTGTGTATGACGACGACGGAAATGCGGCAGGGGCCAAGCGGTATGCGAATCCAGAGCTGATCAAAGAAACATCGGTCGGCTTCAATGCTCTTTACGGGCGCGCCGAGTCCTTTTTTGATTTCTTCGACCGGGAAATCTCCCCTCTGCCGCCTCCCGTTGTTAACTAAGGGCTTGCAGGGAATCGACGCGTTGCTTCTCGTCCCGGTTGGCGGGCCCAGGCCGACTGGCCCATCGACGAGTTGCGCGGGCTCGCAGAGACGCACGCCGCGCGGGAGGACGCGCAGGGCGTCCCCGAGGTGCGCCGGGCGTTCGAGGTCATCGCGCCTGCGGTGGCGGTGCCGCCCTGATGCGCCCGGAATGTCGACGTCACGGCCCCGATGCTGAAGCAGGGGCGAGGTCGCGACGCTCCAGCTCCTCGCGGAGCCGGGCGAGTGTGCGATGCAGCGTGCTTTTGACCGTTCCGGCCGACACGCCGAGGGCAACGGCCGTCTCCTCGATGGACATCTGTTCCCAAAGTCGCAGAAGAATGACGATGCGCTGCTTCGGGGTGAGCACCTTCATGACGTCCATCAGCATGGCTCGGTCCGCGTGCTGCGCCGTGAAATCCTCGACGCTCGTGTCCGGCAGCTGCTCGGTGGGGAGCTCCTCCAGCTTCCTGGCCCGCCACCATTCCGTGCGAGTGTTGATCATGACGCGGCGCAGATAGGCGTCGGCGAGCTGCTTGTCCGCTATACCGTCCCAACGGTCGTACGTTCGCGCGAGCGCTGTCTGCAGAAGGTCCTGGGCGTCAAGCGGGTCGTGGACCAGGCGCCGGGCAGTGCGCAGCAGCGCGTCGTGCCGCCTTCGTACGTATTCCTCGAATTCCAGTGGCTCACCAAGGTGCGCGCGTACGTTCATGCCGGGTTCCTTTCGAGCGTGCATGTCCAGGGAGGGGCTGCGCAGCGAACAAGTGGCGCGGCGCCGCACTGTGTTCGCTGCGTGGGACGGAGCCGCCAGTGCGAGTTGCGTCTTCGAGTTCACCGGGGCCGGAATTGTTCGGCACCCCCTACCGCCGCACCGAAAAATGGGGCCGGCGTCGTGGCAGGTGACGTGCTTGCCGCCGCATGGGCCGGTGCGTAGCTTGGCGGGCTGTCGGTTACGTGGTGGTGGGCGTCAAGGGGGGACAGCCAGTGGCAGGTCGTCGTGAGAGGCCGCTGGATCCGGCTGCCGGGCCGGTGCAGAGGTTCGCATTCGAGTTACGCAAACTGCGCCAGGAGGCGGGCGCGCCCACCTACCGGGCGATGGCAGTGAACACGGGTTACGGCGTGACCACGTTGTCCCGGGCGGCGGCAGGGGAGCAACTGCCGACCCTCCCGGTGGTGCTGGCGTACGTGAAGGCTTGCGGCGGCGACTCCGAGGAGTGGGAGGAACGCTGGCGGCGGGCTGCGGCGGATGAAGCCGCCGAGCCGCGTGCCGACGACGATGCCGAGCCTCCGTACCGGGGTCTGGCCCGCTTCGAGCCCGATGACGCGGCCTTGTTCTTCGGCCGCGACCAGCTCATCGATGACCTGCTGCGCCTGACCGCCCACCATCGGATCACGGCGGTGGTCGGCGCCTCCGGCAGCGGAAAGTCCTCCCTGCTGCGCGCCGGTCTCATCCCGCGGCTGCGTACCACCGAAGGCCCCGACATGCGCCCGGCCGCCCTGCGGGTCATCACCCCTGGTGCCCATCCCCTGCGCGACCATGAGCAGCGGCTGGTGCCGAAGGAGGGCGGAGAGGGGGACACGTGGCTGGTCGTGGACCAGATGGAGGAGCTCTACACCCTCTGCACCGACCCGGCGGAACGCACCGCGTTCATCGACCGCCTCCTGACCGCCGCCGCCCCCGAGAGTCGTCTGCGGGTGCTGATCGCCGTACGGGCCGACTTCTTCGGGCACCTGGCCGGCCACCGACCTCTCGCCGACGCACTGCGCGAGGCCACCCTTCTGGTCCCGCCGATGAATCGCGGGGAACTCCGCGAGGCTGTCGTCAAACCCGCCCAGGCCGCGGGCCTCATTGTCGAACGCACCCTGACCGCCCACATCCTCGACGAAGTCGACGGCGAACCCGGCGCCCTGCCCCTGATGTCCCACGCCCTCCTGGAAACCTGGCACCGCCGCAAAGGCCGCGCCCTCACCCTCACCGCGTACGAAGCGGCCGGCGGCGTGCACGGCGCCATTGCCCAGACAGCCGAAGACCTGTACACCCACCTCACCCCCGACCAGGCTTCCTGCGCCCGGCGGATCCTGCTGCGCCTGATCACCCCAGGAGACGGCGCGCAGGACACCCGGCGGCCCGCGCCCCGGGAGGAACTGGAGACCGACACCTCCCCCGCCACCGCTGAGGTGCTGGAGCGGCTGGTGAAGGCTCGATTGGTCATCCTCGACGGCCACACGGTGCACCTCGCCCACGAAGCCCTGATCGCTGCCTGGCCCCGGCTACGCAAGTGGATCGACGAAGACCGCGACCGCCTGCGGCTCCACCGCCAGCTCACCGACGCCGCCCACGCCTGGCAGGACCTCGGCCGCGACCCCGGCGCGCTCTACCGCGGCACCCGACTCGCCACCGCCGAGGAAACCTTCCCCATCGCTGGTTCCGGCAGCGACCTCACCCCGCTGGAAAGCGACTTCCTTACCAGCAGCTCCACCGTCCGCCACCGCGAGGAAGCAGCAGCCGCCCGCACCACCCGACGCCTGCGTCAGTTCGCCACCACCGTCTCGGTCCTGCTCGTGCTCGCTCTCACCGCCGGGCTGATCGCCTGGCAGCAATACCGGACCAGCGAACAGCAACGACACCAGGCGCTCACCGCCCAACGGATCGCGCTCTCACGGCAGCTGGCGGCGCAGTCGGCCGGCCTCATGGACTCCAACCCTGACCTGGCTTCGCTCTTGGCGGTCGAGGCATACCGGACCAGTCCGACGAAGGAGGCCAGCGCCGACCTTTTCGCTGCTGCAGCTCTTCCCCTCAATCGACGTCTGACCGGGCACACCGACGCCGTGGGATCGGTGAAGTTCAGTCCTGACGGCCGCACTTTGGCCAGCATCGGGGAGGGTGGGAAGGTCCGGTTGTGGGACGTGGCGACGGGTAGGCGGCGCACCATTGTGACTGGCCACAGCGACGACGTCGCGGATTCGGTGGCGTTCAGTCCTGACGGCCGTACGCTGGCCACCGGCGGCGCCGACACAAAAGTGCACTTGTGGAACGTCGTGACAGGCAAGCTGCGCGCTACTCTCACTGGCCACAGCGATTTCGTGAGGTCGGTGGCGTTCAGCCCAGATGGCCGCACCGTGGCCAGCGGCAGCGACGACAAAACCGTCCGGCTGTGGAACGTGGCGACCGGCGAGCTCCGCACCACCCTCACCGGCCACAACTTTGTGGATTCGGTGGCGTTCAGTCCTGACGGCCGCACTCTGGCCGGCGGAGGGGAGGGGAAGATCCGGTTATGGGAAGTGGCCACTGGCGAGCTGCGCGCCACTCTCACTGGCCACAGCGATTTCGTGGGGTCGGTGGCGTTCAGTCCGGATGGCCGTACTCTGGCCGGCGGTGGAGAGAGGAAGATCCGGTTGTGGGATGTGGCGACCGGCAAGCAGCGCATCACCCTAACCGGCCACACTGAGCCCGTGGATTCGGTGGCGTTCAGTCCGGATGGCCGCACCCTGGCCAGCGGCAGCCAGGACACGACAGTCCGGCTGTGGAACGTGGCGACCGGCGAGCTCCGCACCACCCTCACCGGTCACAGCGACTTCGTGAATTCGGTGGCGTTCAGCCCCGACGGCCGGACCCTGGCCAGCGGCAGCAGTGACAAGACCGTGCGGCTGTGGAAGGTGGCGATCAGCAGACTCCGCACCACTCTCACCGGCCACACTGAGCCCGTGGATTCGGTGGCGTTCAGCCCCGACGGTCGCACCCTGGCCAGCGGCAGCAACGACAAAACCGTGCGGCTGTGGAACGTGGCGACCGGCAAGCCGCGCACCGCCCTCACTGGCCACGCTGAGGTCCAGGGGTCGGTGGCGTTCAGTCCAGACGGCCACACCCTGGCCAGCGGAGGGGAGGGGAAGATCCAGCTATGGAACGTGACGACCGGCAAGCTGCGGACCACCCTCACCGGCCACTACGACGGCGCGATTTCGGTGGCGTTCAGTCCTGACGGCCGCACCCTCGCCAGCGGCAGCAACGATGAACACGTCCGGCTGTGGGATGTGGCGACCGGCAAGCTGCGCACCACCCTCACTGGCCACACTGACGCCGTGTGGTCGGTGGCGTTCAGTCCGGATGGCCGCACCCTGGCCAGTGGTGGAGCGGAGGGGAAGATCTGGCTGTGGGATGTGGCGACTGGCGAGCTGCGGACCACCCTCACCGGCCACACTGACGCCGTGGGGTCGGTGGCGTTCAGTCCCGATGGCCGCACCCTGGCCAGCGGCAGCGAGGACACGACAGTCAGGCTGTGGGACGTGGCGACCGGCAAGCTGCGCACCACCCTCACCGGGCAAACCGACATGGTGAGTTCGGTGGCGTTCAGCCCCGACGGTCGTACGCTGGCCAGCGGCGGCAATGACAAACACGTCCGGCTGTGGGATGTGGCGACTGGCGAGCTGCGCGCCACCCTGACCGGACACACCAACGCCGTGGGGTCGGTGGCGTTCAGCCCCGATGGCCGCACTCTGGCCAGCGGCAGCGACGACCGAACAGTCCGGCTATGGGATGGTGACCTTCCTGACCCGGCTTCTTCCATCAGGAAGATTTGCCAAGCAGTCCACAGGTCCTTCACCTCAAGCGAACGGTCCGTGTACCTCGCGGATCAACCCTCTGACCCAGTGTGCCGATCATGAGGGGCGAACCTTGGTTCGCCAGCAGGTCATGACGACTCCCCGGTGTCCCCGGCGGGGCCGTCATCGCCGTACGCGGGCAGGCGCAGGCCCCTGCTCTCGGCCACGCGCAGCACATCGCGCAGCGCCTCGCACAGTCGGTTCGCCAGGAACCGGAGTTCCCCGGCATCCGCCTTGCGGTCGGTGAGCAGCACCCGGGCGTGGCCGAGAAGCTGTGTGCCCATGGACAGTTGCAGTGCCTCGATCTCGTCCGCGCGTCGGCTCAGGCGGCTGTCGCCGTCGTCCGCCGCCAGATAGCACGGCTTGCCGTCCGGGCTGGTCCAGGGCAGCAGGCGCAGGCTGGTCGTCGCGTTCATTCGGTCGCCTCCGCATCGGGGATTCGGGAGGCGAAAAGGGCACTCACGTATGCGAATGCGCAACGGCTAGGGTCGAACACGTCATCAGCTCCTCTATGGCTACGGCTGGTGGCCACGCCCCCGGACGGTCGCGCGTCGCGGGGGTCCTGTGGCGGGCCTTGTTTACTGTTTGTAGTGCAAGCGTGGCTGTCGGTGCGTACTCTCGGCAGTGGTTGGACTCCCAGCCGCACCTTGGGAGTTAGGAGTTGCGCACATGGCTGCGCGGAAACGCGAACTGACACCCGAACGAAGCGTCCGCCATCTCTTCGGCGCCGAGCTGCGCCGACACCGCGAAGCGGCGGGGATGAGCCTGGATCAGCTCGCCGAAGTGGTGAACTCGAGCCGCAGTCACCTGGGTCGGATCGAGCTCGCGGAGTACATGATCCCTCCCGAACTCCCCGCTCAGCTCGACGCGGCGTTCGGCACGGACGGGATCTTCGTGAAGCTGTACGCGCTGGCCCGGCGCGAGGTGCACCCGGACAAGTACCGGCGACGCATGGAGCTGGAGACGCGTGCGCAGGCCATCGCCTGCTACGCCGGGCAGCTCGTGCCCGGTCTGTTGCAGACGGAGGACTACGCACGGGAGCTTTTCCGGGTCAGCAATCCCGAGGCGACGGCAGAGGAAATAGAAGAGAAGGTGGCGGCTCGGATGAGTCGGCAGGCTCTGCTGCGGGGCAGCCCAGCGCCTCATCTGTCGGTGGTCCTGGACGAGGCGTCCGTGCGGCGGCCGATCGGCGAGTCGGTGGTCATGCGTGCCCAACTGGCCCGCTTGGCCGAGTTGGTGGACACTCCCGCCACCGTGATTCAGCTGCTGCCGTTCGAGCACGGTGGGCATGCGCTTATGGGCGGCACGCTGAATCTGCTGACGCTGGACGACGGTACGACCGTCGCCTACGAGGAGAGCATCGCTACGGGTGAACTCCTAGAGGACAGGGAGAGGGTGGTGAGGCGTATGCGGTCGTACGATCTGCTCAGGGCATACGCCTTGTCGCCGACCCAGACGGCGGCATTCATCCGTTCCGTCACGGAGGCATTGACGCCATGAGTGGCACCCCGGATCTCTCCCGTGTGGAGTGGGTCAAGTCCAGCTACAGCAACGGTGATGGCGGTGATTGTGTCGAGTGGGCGCCCGCGTACGCGTCCGCCGGTCAGGTCCCCGTTCGTGACAGCAAGGCGTCTTACGGCCCTGCCCTGGTCTTCCCGGCAGGGGCGTGGTCGGAGTTCGTCTCCGCTGTTAAGGGTGGGAAGTTCACGCCATGAGTGGCACCCCGGACTTCTCCCGTGCGGAGTGGGTCAAGTCCAGCTACAGCAATGGCGACGGCGGTTCATGTGTCGAGTGGGCACCCGCGTGCGCGTCCGCCGGTGCCGTCCCCGTCCGCGACAGCAAGGACCCGCACGGCCCCGCCCTGGTCTTCCCGGCGGCGGCCTGGTCGTCCTTCGTCTCAACCGTCAAGGGCGGCGGATTTTTCGCTGCCTGATCCGGTCAACGGCACCAGAGTGCGGCCCTCGCCGTCCGGCGGGGGCCGCTGCGCTGCCCGGCGGACCTCCGCTCGTTGCCCAACTCCGGTGTGTCCACGCATCGTTGCGATGTCTCACCCGGATGTTTGGATGTCGGCGTGAACATCGAAGACGTGGACTGGGCGTCGCTGAAGCACGCGTACGGCGCGGCCACCGACGTTCCCGGGATTCTGGGTGCGCTGCGGTCGGCCGATGCCGAAGACCGTAACGGTGCGTTTTATGACATGTACGGGAGCCTGTGCCATCAGGGGTCGGTGTACGAGGCGACGGCCGCGGCGGTTCCGTTCCTCGTCGACATCCTCCTGGAGCCCGGATATCCGGATCGTCAGGATCTGCTGTCGTTCCTGGGCGATGTGTGCCACGGCGGCGACACAGGGCACGCCGCTGCGCTGGCGGCGATGGCCATGCAGGTGCCGCGGCTGACGCCCCTGCTGCGGGACGGCGACTCGGGGGTGCGCTTTCGGGTGCTGTGGGCCCTGTCGTCGGCCGAACTCCGGGAGGCTGCCGACGATGTGGCGCGGCTGACAGCCGATCCGGAGCCGTCCGTGCGTGCGGGCGCGTGGCTGGCGCTGGGCGAGATGGACGCGGGGCGGCTGTCGGCCGACCGCGGCGAGGCGGACCGCGGCGAGGCCGACGGCGCGGTGCGGCTGGCATGGGCGCTGGCCCGCGCGCCGCGCGGTGGGGCGGAGGTGGCGGACACGCTCACCGGCCTGCTGTGTGACGGGGAGAGCCTGACGCAGCTGCACGAGTGGACCCGCGCGCTGACACGGGACAGTCCGTTGGCTCGCTGCGAGTCTCTGCTGGCTTCCGGCGAGGCGTCCCCGGAACTGCTCGACGCGGTGTGCGCCCTCCTGGTCTCGGAGACGGACGAGGACCGGGCGATGTCGCTGTACGAGATGCTGCTGGCGGCGACGTTCGGGCCGCAGGCCCGGGAGTCCTTGCCGACTCCCTTCACGCGCGGCGACCTTGATCCGCGGCAGCGCCGGGTATTGGCGGCCATCGCCGCCAGCGACGCGGCCTGGGCACTGGGCAATCTGTGGCTGACCTTGAGCGACCATGGCATCGAGGCGTCCTTTGATCGGGGGGAGTTCGCCGACGCCTTCGGCGACGCTACCGGCGAGGACAAAAGGGCGCTCATTCTGCGTCCCCGGCAGGTGCCGGCCGCGGTGGACGCGGCGCATGCGGTGGGTCGGGAGGAGTGGCTGGACACTCCGTTCGTCTTCCTCAACCGGTGGACCAAGGGCATTGAATCCGCGATTCCGGAGGACCCGGACGACTTCCCGCCCGAGGTCATGTCCGCTGCCCGAGTGATCGCCCAGCCACTGATGGCCCTGGTGGTGCGGCACCAGCTTGTGGGGAGCTACTCGTGGGCCTTCTACCCGCAACTGGACGGTGCGGCAGCTGCCGAGACGGTGTTCGCGGAGCTGGGCTATACCGTCCTTCCGCCTGATCTGACGCGCATCGATGACGAGCCCGCGCCGGTGGCGTCGGGCGGGGACGATCAGCGGGAGGCGGGGGAAGAAGAGGGTGCCGGGGAAGGAGAGGATGCCGGGGCGCGGCAGCGGGCGTGTGTCCCCTTCACCGAGTTGACCCCGGCCCTGCGGGCCGACCTGGACGCGTTCGTCGAGTGTCTGGCGGAGGGCGGCTGGTCCGAAGTCCGCCAGTCGTACGCGTTTGCCAAGCGCATGGCGGACGGGGGTGGTTCGGTGGGCGTGACTCCGCTCGCGCTCGGTCGCCGTTTCGGAACTGCCCTCCATGCCGAGGTTGGTTTCCATGTGGAACGCGCCGTCGACGGCGATGACGCCGGCCTGGTGGCGTATCTCGGCCTGGTCCTGGACGAGCAGGGTGGAGAAACCTACGGGGCAAGGCTGGCCTGGCATGGCGCCAGGCCGCTGTTCGCCGCGCTCGCGGGCATCGATATCAGCGGTTCGGCCGTGGACGCGTTGGCACCGCTGACCGAACTGGCCTGTTTCTCCCGGCTGTGAGCAATGCCGGCGTGTTTGTGGTGAGAACAGGACGGCGACACGCCGACATCACGGCGTGTCGCCGTTTGTCCTCGGTCAGATGCCGCCCTCGGCGGCGGCCTCGCGCAGCCTTCGCACCACCGGCTCGTAATTGGCGTGGCCGTTTTTCACCCACTCCTCGGCACACTCCAGCGCGGTGCCGCCTTGGTATGACGTGTCGCGGACACCGTGGCGGAGGAGCACATCGACGAGTGCGAGAAGTATCTCGCCGGGCACCTCGCGCTCGTAGTACCCGGTGAAGTGGAGCAGCGCGTGCAAGGCCGGGCCGTCCTGAGCCCGTAGCCACGGCCGCTGGGCCGCCACCTCGGCGTCCTCGGGATGGACCCCCGACTCCAGGAGGAACCGAACTTCGTTGACGCGTGTTTCGAGGGCGCGTCGGCCGTCGCTGTACGGCAGGACGGCCAGGAGGCGGCCGAAGTCCGGATCCGTGAGCCGGACACTCCGCGCTCCCTTGCTGACGAAGGAGCGGATCGTCTCCTCGGGGTAGGGCTGGGTGGCGATCGCCAGGTCGAGCAGCGTCGAGCCGTCGCGGTTCTGCGCGTTGATGGGGGCCCCGGCCTCGATGAGTGCGTGCAGGACGGCCAGGTGGTCGGCGTCCTCGATTCGCTCCGCGCCGGCCGTGACCCGCTCGCTGTCGTCGAGTGACGCGAATTGAGGGGCGTTGTTGTAGGTGGCCTGGAGCCCGGGATCGGCTCCTGCCGCGAGGAGCGCCTCCACGGTGGACAGCCGGCGGTGGGCCACGGCGATGTGGAGTGCGCTCATGCCGCGCTCGTCCAGCGCGTCGATGTGGGCGCCCTCGCTCAGGGCCTCGGAGACGGCGTCGGCGTCACCGGCCTCGGCGGCGTCCATGAGCGCGCGGTCGGCGTCTTCGGGGTCGCCGACCGGCTGGAGTTCGAGGATGCCGTAATCGGCTTCCTGGTTGGGCGGGACCGCGGTGCTGAGGAAGACGAAACGGGCACCCGCGAACCAGCCCGCGCCCGCGCTCGTGTCCACGTCGATGGCGCCGTCGTAGCCCATGAGCAGGCACGCGAGAGCGCGGTGCGTCGGTGAGTGGATGCCGTCCAGCCGCTGGAGGTCGGCCTCCCGCATGTCGTCCTCGCCGGGCGGATCCCCCACCTCGTCGAGCACGGCGGACGCCAGGATGTCCAACGCGTCGTACATGGACGTGGCCTCGCCCAGCCCCGCGAGGATCGAGCACTCCGGGGATTCCTCGTCGTCGAGCCCGTCGAAGAGGTCGAGTGGCAGCGGGGCGCCGTCTTCGTAGGCGTAGAGGTTGGCCACGGACACGTAGCGCCTGCCGCAGAGTTCGGGCCGACGCTGGTCGGCTTCCGCCTCCCTGAGGCAGTGCAGTACGTCGTTGAGATCCATGGCCGCGATTGTCTACGACGGTCAGTGCTCGCGTGCCCTGTCCGGTCAGTGCTCGCGCTGGTCGATGAGCACGGCCAGACCGTCCAGGATGCGCTGCAGGCCGAACTCCCATGCCTGGTCCCGCCCGCCGGTCTGCTCCGCCGAGGCGAAGGCGGCGGCCAGGGCGGGGAAACGCTCGCCCTGAGCCCGCATCAGGTCGGCCAGGATGCCGCTCAGCTCCGCCTCGGGGGTGCCCGCCGGGCCTGCCGCCCGGGCCTGCTGGGTGATGCCGCGTACATGGCCGACCAGCAGGACGACCGCGTCCATGCGCTCGGCGCCGCCGAGCCCCGTACCGTCCAGCGCGGAGACCGCGCGCTCCATCCAGCCCAGCTCCGCGGGGCCCATGACCCTCGGTCCGATGGTGGCGTCCAGTGTCCATGGGTGCCGCTGAAAGGCGGCGAACAGACAGCGGGCCCAGTCCGCCAACTGCCCTCGCCAGCCGGAGGGCTGTGGGTCCTGCGCCGGGTACGGGCCGATCGCGGCCTCCACCATGAGCGCGACCAGCTCCGCCTTGCCCGGGACATATCGGTACAGCGCCATTTTGGTGACGCCCAGTTGCGCGGCGACCCGCTGCATGGAGACACCGGCCAGCCCTTCCGCGTCGGCGATCTCGATGCCGGCCCGTGCGATGCGGTCCAGGTCGAGTGTCGGCCGGGGGCCGCGTGACGGCTTGGTGTGGGGGCCCCACAGCAGCCGCACCGTCTCGGCGTGGTTGTCGCCCATGTCCGTCGCCCTTCCAGCCTCGGCATCTTGGCGTGCCAAATAACTGCGTCTATGGTACACAGTAATTAATCGTGTCCATCGGACACAGTTAACGCGGTTATCAGGGGTGGAGAAACCATGAACCGGAACGTCCTCATCTCCGGCGCGAGCATCGCCGGTCCGGCGCTGGCCTATTGGCTGGGGCGCCACGGCTTCAACCCGACGGTCGTCGAGCTGGCCCCGGCCCTGCGCGGCGGCGGCCAGGCCGTCGACTTCCGGGGCGATACGCACCTGACCGTCCTGGAGCGCATGGGCCTGCTGCCCGAACTGCGCGCGATGCAGACCGGCGGCTCCCCGATGAGCTTCGTCGACGAAGGCGGCCGGACCTTGCTGCACCTGCCCGCGGAGTTCGCCGGCGGCGCCATCGAGGTGCTCCGCGGCGACCTGGCCCAGCTGCTGTACGAGCGCGGCCTGGACCACACCGAGTACCTCTTCGGCGACTCGATCACCGGCCTCACCGAGACCTCCTCCGGCGTACGCGTCGACTTCCGGCACGGTGCCTCGCGCGAGTTCGACCTGGTGATCGGCGCGGACGGGCTGCACTCCAACGTCCGGCGCCTCGCGTTCGGCCCCGAGGAGGACTATGTAAGCCACCTCGGCTACTACGCCGCCACCTGGCAGCTCGCCAACGAGCGCGGGTGGGGGCGGGGCTCGGTCGGCTACAACGCGCCGGGGCGGCTCGCGTCCGTCGGGGCCGACCACCGGGACCCGGCGCGGGCCGGGGCGTTCTTCGTCTTCGCCGCGCCCGGGCTGTCGTACGACCGCCACGACCCCGAGCAGCAGAAGCGTCTGATCGCCGACGCCTTCTCCGGACTCGGCTGGGAGGTGCCCCGCCTGCTCGATTCGCTGCGCCGCGCCCCTGAGCTGTACTTCGACTCGATCAGCCGGGCGGACGTGGACACCTGGTCACGGGGCCGGGTGTGCCTGGTGGGCGACGCCGCGTGCGGGGCCACCATCGGGGGGATGGGCACCGGGACCGCCATGGTGGCCGCCTATGTGCTGGCGGGCGAGCTTGCGCGGGCCGGAGGCGACCATCGAGCGGCCTTCGCGCGCTACGAGGACAGGCTCCGGAAGTACGCCAAGGGCTGCCAGACCGGCGGCGACCGCACCGGGAAGTTCCTCGCGCCCGGTACCGCGACCGGCCTGCGCTTCCGCAACGGCCTGCTGTCCAAGCCCGTCTTCCTGAACTGGATGCTCAGGCTGGGGGAGAAGGTCAGCAGCGATGTGGCCCTGCCCGACTATGCCGCCGAGCCGCGTCGCCCGAACCCAGGGCCGGGCGTATCGGAGGACGTTGTTACGTTCCCCGTATGACGGAGCATCTGGAAGATCTCATCGGCCGGGCCATCGCCGCAGGCGACGCTGGTGCCCCCGAGCTCGAAGAGCTGGCGAGCAGCGCCCCGGAGAGCCTGGCGCCTCATCTGCTCCGGCTCCTCGCCGCGGGCGTGGTGTATCCGGCCGCGCTGTACCGCGCGGCCGACGATGCGACACAGCGCGGTCTCGTCGCGGAGGCCGACGCGGGCGGCAAGGGCGCGCTCCACCTGAACCACCTGCTGACAGCCCTGGCCCAGACGCGGGGCCCGGTCGCCGAGGAGGCCTTCAGGCGGTGGCGCGACCAGCCGCCGCCCGGCGCCGACAAGCTCTTCCTCGGGCCCGCCGAGTACATGACGGAGGGTGGCTGGACGCTGGAGGGGGACCGGGCGCGGGAGCTGTGCGGGCCCGTCGCCCACCACCTGGTGGCCGAAGAGCCGGAAGGGGATCGGGAAGGGGATCGGGAAGGGGATGAGGACGGGGCCGGCGCCGCAGCCCCGCAGGGGCGCTGCCAGGGATGCGGCGCCGCGCTGTGGACCGCGCTGGACCTGGACACGGCCGACGAGCGCGTCGCCGGGGCGCTGGCGCACGCGGGCTGGTCGGGGCGGCTGCGGCTGGTCCTCTGTTACGGGTGCGCCGTCGATGATGCCGACCCGGTGTTCCTCGGCGTCGGGCCGGACGGGACCTCCCGTCTTTCGGACCCACCCGAGCCCGGTACGGGCCTCCCGGCGGCCGAGGCGCCCACCGAGCGCCTGGTCCCCGGCCACCCGTCGGGCCCCTACCCCGACGGCTCGGCGATCGGCGGCCGGCCGGTGTGGATGGACGACGCCGAGTACCCGCAGTGTCCGGCGTGCGGGAAGCTCATGGCGTACATCGCCCAGATCGATATGCAGGACATCAGTCACATGGCCGGCTACCACACGTTCTTCCTGGACGCCGGGTGCGGCCTGGCGGCGATGGTCTCGCAGCCCGAATGACGTGCGCTACCGACGTACTTCGAGGGAGAGATGCGCGGACAGCGCGCGGAGGAAGTCGGGCGCGTCGAAGATCTCGCCGGCGGAGGCGACCCCGGCTGTCCTGGTCCGTCCCGTGAGGATGCGGTGGACCGCCTCCACCGCGAGCGGCGCGGTGATGGCGTAGATGTCCTGGCCCCGCGCCACGGCGCGCCGTTCGGCGCCCCCGTTGCGTACGACGACATCGACGAGGAAGGTCTGCGCGGACCGCCCCCGCTCGTCGGCCGCCGTCGGCGCCGGGGTGTCCGGGGCCGACAGGTCCCTGGCCGCCTCGACCGCCATGTAGGTGCGTACGTCGGGGATGGACAGATGGCTGGGGATGGTGACGACGTCGGCCATCGTGAACTCCCCGATGACGGCCCGGGGGCCCATCGGATCGGGGAAGGGCCACTTCAGGGTGGGCAGTTCGTCGTCGTGGTACTCCAACCGTCCGTTCGCGTAACGGACGTGCCGACCGCCCCGCCGCTGCCGGGAGACCGCGCCCGCGGTGCGCGTCCCGGCGGTGGGGTGCCAACTGCTCAGCCCGTACGCGATATGCGCCTCGTCGGCCGACGTCCAGTCGCCCATCGCGGCGGTGGCCAGCAGATCGCCGAGGCCGCCGTAGAAGGCCATGGCGGGGACGATCGCCGTTCCCGCGGCGCGGGCGCGGTCCGTGAAGTGCGCGAACGTATCGGCGTTGGCCTCGATCTCGGCCGCCACATCCACATACGGGATCCCGGCGCGCAGCGCCGCCTCGATCACAGGGGCGGCCGTCGTGGCGAAGGGCCCGGCACAGTTGATCACGGCCGCGGCACCGGCCAGGGCGCGGTCGAGCGAGGCCGGGTCGTCGACCGACGCCGGGCGGGCGGCCAGGCCGGATTCGGATTCCGCCAGCACCTTCAGCTTGTCGGCGTCGCGCCCCGACAGGACCGGGACGAAGCCGCGATCCCGCAGCTGTGCCACCACAAAGCGCCCGGTGTGCCCGTACGCGCCGAACACCGCTACCTTGAGCCCCGATCCCATGGGTTCCCCCTCGTGTTCACATGATCTGCTGTGGTCTGTCACGGACATCCTGACGAAGGCGGGGGTCCCATACGAGTGTCCGGAACGACATGACCCATACAATTCCGGACGTGGACACTGTCGCACTGGCCGTCACCGACGGAATGCTGAACTTCGAACTGTCCATGGCGTACGAGGTCTTCGCCGCCGATATGACCGGCGTGGCCGACCCCTGGTACGACGTCGCCGTCTGCGGACCGCGCGCCGTGCGGCTCGGCCGGTTCCGGCTGGAGCCCGACCACGGCCTCGACCAACTGCCGCGCGCCGACACCGTGATCGTCCCGGGCTGGGCCGACGTCGACGAGGACCCGCCCGCCGACCTGGTCGACGCGGTGCGCGCGGCCCACGAGGCGGGCGCACGCGTGGCCTCCCTGTGCACGGGCGCGTTCGTGCTGGCCGCCGCCGGTCTGCTGGACGGGCTGCGGGCGACCACGCACTGGGCGCACACCGACGTCCTGGCCGCCCGCTATCCCCGGGTGGAGGTGGACCCGGACGTGCTCTACGTGGACGGCGGCAGGGTGCTCACCTCCGCCGGCAAGGCCGCCGCCATGGACCTGTGCCTGCACCTCGTCCGCCTCGACCACGGCTCGTCGATCGCCAACACGGTCGCCCGCCGCCTGGTCGTGCCGCCGCACCGGGACGGCGGCCAGGCCCAGTTCGTCACCACCCCGGTCCCTGCCCCGGACAACCACCCGCTGGCCGAGCTGTTCCCCTGGGTGATGGAACGGCTGGACCAGCCGCTGACCGTGGAGGACCTGGCCCGCCGGGCGCGGATGAGCTCGCGCCATCTGGGCCGCCACTTCAGGGCGGTGACCGGCACCACCCCGCTGCAGTGGCTGCTGACCCAGCGGATCCGCCACGCCCAGGAGTTGCTGGAGACGACCGGCGACAGTGTCGACGCCATCGCGGCGGCCACCGGCATGGGCACCGCCACGACGCTGCGCCGACACTTCAACCGGACGGTCGGCGTGCCCCCGGACACCTACCGCCGCACCTTCCGCTCCCGGACCGGGCCGGCCTGATCGGCGCGTCGGCCGTGCCTCAGATGCCCGCCGCCTCCGCGAGATCCGCCTTGATCGCCGACAGGACCTGCTCCGCCGTCGCACGCGCAGTCGCCAGCGCGTCCGCCCCGGGGACGTCGACCACCACCTCCAGATAGCACTTGATCTTGGGCTCGGTGCCGCTGGGGCGGACGATCACCCGGGCCGACTGGACCGTGCTCCCCGGGCTGCTGCCGATGCGGCCGGAGAGGCGGTAGCGCAGCCCGTCCGTCGGGGGCAGCGTCGCTGTACCGCGCGACAGGTCCTCGCTGGAGGACACGGCGAGGCCCGCGAGTTCGGTGGGCGGCTGTTCGCGCAGCCGCTTCATGGCCTGACCGATCAGGGACAGGTCCTCGACACGTACGGACAGCTGGTCGGTGGCGTGCAGCCCGTGCTCGATCGCGATGTCGTCGAGCAGATCGGCGAGCGTACGGCCCTGCTCCTTGAGCTCGGCCGTCAGCTCGGCGACGAGCAGGGCGGCCGTGATGCCGTCCTTGTCGCGTACGCCGCCGGGGTCGACGCAGTAGCCCAGCGCCTCCTCGTAGGCGTAGCGCAGCCCGTCGACCCTGGCCAGCCATTTGAAGCCGGTCAGCGTCTCGGCGTACGGGAGCTCAGCGGCGCCCGCGATCCGGGACAGGAGGGAGGACGAGACGATCGAGGTCGCGAACGTGCCGCGGGCGCTCTTGTGGATGAGGTGCGTCGCGAGGAGCGCGCCGACCTCGTCACCCCGGAGCATGCGCCAGGCGGTCGCGGCGGGAGCGGCGTCGGGGGCCGTGGGGTCGGGGGCCGGTACGGCCACCGCGCAGCGGTCGGCGTCCGGGTCGTTCGCGATGATGATGTCCGCGCCCCCGGGGCCGAGGCGGCGAGCGGTCGCGAACGCCAGGTCCATCGCGCCCGGCTCCTCCGGGTTGGGGAACGCGACGGTCGGGAACGCCGGATCCGGCTCGGCCTGCTCGGCGACCACCGTGGGGGCCGGGAAGCCCGCCCGTGCGAAGGCCGCGGTGACCGTCTCGCCGCCGACGCCGTGCATGGGGGTGTAGACGACGCGTACGTCCCGGGGGGAGGAGTGGGAGAGGACGGCGTCCGTACGGGCGAGATAGGCGTCCAGGACGTCGTCGCCAAGGGTCTCCCAGCCGGAGTCCGGGCGGGGCACGTCGGCCAGGGCGCCGATCGCGGCGATCTCGGCGGCGATGTCGACGTCGGCGGGCGGCACGATCTGGGAGCCGTCGCCGAGATAGACCTTGTAGCCGTTGTCGCGGGGCGGGTTGTGGCTCGCGGTGACCTCCACCCCGGCGACCGCGCCGAGGTGGCGGATGGCGAACGCGAGGACGGGGGTGGGGAGCGGACGCGGCAGCAGAGCGGCCCGGAAGCCCGCGCCGGTCATGACGGCCGCGGTGTCGCGGGCGAAGTCGGCGCTCTTGTAGCGGGCGTCGTAGCCGATGACGACGAGGCCGGGCCGCTCACCGGGGGCGGTGTGCTCGCCGGGGGCGGTGTGCTCGGTGGGGGCGGTGTGCTCGGTGGAGCCCGCCTGCTTGGTGAGGTACGCCGCGAGACCGGCGGCGGCGCGGATGACCACGGCGCGGTTCATACGCATGGGCCCGGCGCCCAGCTCGCCCCGGAGGCCTGCGGTGCCGAACTGCAGGGTGCCGGAGAACCGCTCGGCGAGCTGATCGAGCGCCTGGGGCTCGCCCGCCTCGGCCGCCTCCAGCAGCTCGGCCAGCTCGTCGCGGGTCTCGGGGTCGGGATCCTCGGCCATCCAGGTACTGGCCTCGGAGATGAGTTCGGACTCTGGGGTGGGCGCCATGGGCGGCCTCCTGGTGTGGCTCTGTGTGGCTCTGGGGGGGTGGCTGAGTTGGGCGTGTGTCTGGATTCTGGGCGGGGTCTGGTTCTGGGCGGAATCCGGGGT
>NZ_MUNE01000380.1 GCF_002154605.1 Streptomyces milbemycinicus
TGGCTGCCACGCGGATGTGGCGGGTTACTGCTCGGATCACTGCTCGTAGGCGTCCACCAAGCCCTGGATGTCGATCTTCTTCATGCCGAGCATGGCCTTGGTGACACGCGCCGACTTGGCCGGGTCGGGGTCGCTCATCAGCTCGGTCAGCTTCCTCGGCACGATCTGCCACGACAGCCCGTACTTGTCCTTCAGCCAGCCACAGGGTCCGTCTTCCCCGCCGTCGCCGAGCCGCGCCCACAGCTCGTCCACCTCGTCCTGCGTCGCGCAGTCCACGGAGAGCGAGATGGCCTCGGTGAAGGTGAAGTGGGGGCCGCCGTTGAGCGCGATGAACCTCTGCCCGGCGAGCTCGAAGGTGACGGTCATGACCGTGCCCGGCTCCCCCGGCCCCGCCTCCCCGTAGCGCTGGATGTCCACCACCCGGGAGTCGTCGAAGATGGACGTGTAGTGGCGGGCCGCCTCCTCGGCCTGGTCGTCGAACCACAGGAACGTCGTGATCTTTTGCATGGTGGGCTCTCCTCGCCGACTCGGGTCCGGTACCTGTGTGTGCTAGGACCGGCCGGACCGCGAGAACTCATCGGTCAGGAGGAAACAGGAGCGAAAATGGCGGACCTCATCGGTAGGTACGCAGGCCACGCCGGTAGGCGAGCTCGCCCAGGACGATGTCCAGGGCCCAGAAGGCGGCGAGCGGGATGCCGAGCAGCGGGACGAAGTAGCCGAGCACGGCGACGGCCGCGGCCAGCGGCACCAGGACGTAGGGTGGCACCTGTTGCCAGCCGCCGCGCGGTACGGGACGGCCGAACGCGGAGCCGCCGCCCCGCTGCCACCACATGCGGTAGCCCCACAGGATCAGGAAGATCAGCGCGAGCGCGAGGGCGCCCAGCGCGATCTGGTTGACCAGGCCGAAGAGGTTTCCGGTGTGCGCGTCGATGCCCCATCGGGTGAGTTTGGCCAGCACCGGGTAGTCCTCGAACCGCAGTACGTCGGTGACCTCGCCGGTGGCCGGGTCGACGGCGACGGAGTCCTGCTTCTCCGGCCAGCTGCGCTGGATCTGCCGGACCACATAGGCGGTGTCCGCGTCGGCGGGCGGCACGATCTCCACCGGGTTGCTCAGCCCCTCGGCCCGGGCGGCCTTCAGTACGGCATCCATGCCCACGTCGCGGGCGGACGACGGGTCTTCACCGCCCATGTCCATACCCGGCATGGAGCCGTGCCCGGCGTGCTCGTCGGCATTGTCGTGGGGCTGCTCCCGCCCGTCCAACGTGGCCGAGACCGACGGGGTGGTCTGGCCGATCGCGGAGCGCAGGTCCTCGATGCTCGCACCGGCGTAGGTGGACCAGGTCAGGCCCGTCGCCGACAGGAAGAACAGGCCCACCGCGGCCCAGACACCAACCGCCCCGTGGAAGGACATGGTCCGTCGGCGGCCGGTGGCTGCGCGGTCGGGCAGGGCGATGGCGCGCAGCCTGCGCTTGGTGCGCCGGCGGGTGAGCCACAGCACCAGCCCGCCACCGGTGATCACCCACAGCCAGCTGGCGGCGAACTCGCTGTAGAGACGGCCGGTCTCGCCGAGGTGCAGATCCCGGTGGAGCTCGTCGATCCAGGTGCGCAGGGGCAGTGCGCCGGTGGAGCCGTACTGCTCCAATGCGCCGCGCACCTTTCCGGTGTACGGGTCGACAAAGACGGCGAGGGTGTGGTCCGGGTCGACACCTTTGACGCCGGAGAGCAGCACCCGGGTCGTGGCGCCCGCCTCCGGGGAGGGCCGCACCGCGCTGATGGTGCCCTCGGGGTGGGCCGCGCGGGCCGCGTCGATCTGCCGGGAGACGGGGAGTTCGCGCTCGCCGACGGGGACGCGCAGCTCATGGTCGTAGACGATCTTCTCGGCCTCGAAGGACGCCGCGTACAGCAGCCCGGTCGCCGCCGCGACCAGCAGGAACGGGGCGACGAGTACACCCGCGTAGAAGTGCAGCCGCAGCACGAGCGGACGCAAGGCCGTCCACCAGTGGCGCCCCGACCGCCCCGGGGGGCGGGCGTCGGCCACGGGGGGCGGCCCCGCGGCCCCCGCGTCCGCGGTCGGCGAGCCGTCGTCCGTGGTGACGGCGGTCGTTCGGTCGGGCATGGACGGCTCCCGTTCGCTGGACTACGCGGTACGGCGGTGGCCGCACCGCATCAGTCGTCGGATCCGGGTGCCGTCGAGTTCCAGGCCGGCTGTGTGATGCGTGTCATACGCCGTCAGGAACCGGCGCCGGTGCAGTGCGTCAGGAACCGGCGCCGCGCAGCGCCTCGGCGAGCGGGCCCGCTCCGGTCAGCTCGACGGCTCCGGCGGCGATGCCGTCGGCGACCGTGAGCGTGCCCTGGGTGAGGGCGACACAAGTGTCGGCGTCCACGACGAGCCGGGCGTCCGCACGCTCGGCCGGCCCGTCCCCGTACGACGGCTCGGCCGCACCGAACACCAGATGGAAACCGCCCTCCTCCAGCACCACATCGACGACCCCTTCGTGTCCCGCCGCGAGGTGCCCCAGCCGGTGGAGCAGCGGCAGGGCGAACCAGTGGGCCCGGATGGCGTCGGTGGGCTGCCGTTCGGCCAGCGCGGGCGCGCCCCAGGCGGCGAGGGCGGTGAGGACGGGCAGCAGCGCACGGCCGTGGTCGGTGAGTTCGTAGACGGACACCGACGCCGGCGGCGGCAGCTTCCGGCGGGCGAGTACGCCGTCACGCTCCATGTCCTTCAGCCGGGTGGCGAGCATGTCCGTGCTGACCCCGGGCAGGTCGGTGTGGAGGTCGGTGTATCTGCGGGGGCCGGCCAGCAACTCCCGCGCGATCAGCAGCGTCCACCGGTCACCGACGGCATCGAGGGCCCGCGCGATCGCGCAGTACTGGTCATAGCTTCGGCGTGGCATGCGCCCCAGTCTAGCCATTAAGTTGGACTTTCCAAGTGACACCTTGGTAGAACAAAGTAAGCCGTCGTCGACTGATGAGGCGGATGAGAACCGGGAGGGCACCACATGGAGTTCCGGCAGTCGAACAAGCTCAGCGAGGTCTGCTACGAGATCCGGGGGCCGGTGATCGAGCACGCCAACGCGCTGGAGGAGGCCGGACACAGCGTGCTGCGCCTCAACACGGGCAATCCGGCGCTGTTCGGGTTCGAGGCCCCGGAGGAGATCCTTCAGGACATGATCCGGATGCTGCCGCAGGCCCACGGCTACAGCGATTCGCGCGGCATCCTCCCCGCCCGCCGGGCCGTGGTCCAGCACTACCAGCAGCGCGGCCTGGACGACCTCGGCGTGGACGACGTCTTTCTGGGCAACGGCGTCTCCGAGCTGGTGTCCATGGCCGTCCAGGCCCTGGTCGAGGACGGGGACGAAATTCTCATCCCGGCCCCCGACTTCCCGCTGTGGACAGCGGTCACCGCCCTGGCCGGCGGCAAACCCGTGCACTATGTGTGCGACGAGTCCGCCGACTGGTACCCGGACCTCGACGACATGGCGTCGAAGATCACCGACCGGACGAAGGCCGTGGTGATCATCAGCCCGAACAACCCCACCGGAGCCGTCTATCCGCGCGAGATCCTCGAAGGCATCCTCGACCTGGCGCGCCGCCACCATCTGATGGTGTTCTCCGACGAGATCTACGACAAGATCCTCTACGACGGGGAGGTCCACCACAGCCCCGCCGTCCTCGCCCCGGACCTGGTGTGCCTGACCTTCAGCGGCCTGTCCAAGGCCTACCGGGTGGCCGGGTTCCGGTCCGGCTGGGTGGTCGTGTCCGGCCCTCGGCAGCATGCCAGGAACTACCTGGAGGGGCTGACCATGCTGGCCTCGATGCGGCTGTGCCCCAACACCCCCGCGCAGTTCGCCATCCAGGCGGCCCTCGGCGGCCGGCAGTCCATCGAAGACCTCGTACTGCCCGGCGGACGGCTGCACGAGCAGCGCGACCGCGCCTGGGAAAAGCTCAACGAGATCCCCGGAGTGTCATGCGTCAAGCCCAAGGGCGCACTGTACGCGTTTCCGCGCATCGACCTCGACGTCCACCGGATCCACGACGACGAGCGGTTCGTCCTGGACCTGCTGTTGCGCGAGAAGATCCAGGTGGTGCAGGGCACCGGCTTCAACTGGCCGCGCCCCGACCACTTCCGCATCCTCACCCTCCCGCATGTCGACGACCTCGAGTCGGCCATCAGCAGGATCGGGCGGTTCCTCGGCGGATACCGGCAGTCGTGACGGCGGGCCCCTGGCCGCAGACCTGTGACCTCGGGCGCCCGACCGCAGGCCGCTGACCGCAGGCCCCTGACCGCGCCTTCGCACAGGTGTCGGGCACCACGGGCGGGCAACCGCTTGTAAGGTGCATGCTTATGGGCGGGGTGATCTCGGGTTTCGGTGTCATCGCGAGCATCGTCGTCACCGGTTACGTCCTGGGGCGCCGCGGCTCGCTGGGCGAACACGGGCGCGATGTGCTCACCGCGGTCGCCTTCCAGATCGCCAGCCCCGCCCTGCTGTTCTCCACGCTCGCGCGGGCCGACCTGTCCGTCCTGCTGTCGGTCCCGATGCTCGTCACCGCCCTGAGCACCTTCGTCGTCGCGGGGACGTTCATCGCCGTAGGCGCCGTACGCCGCTGGAGCGTCGGCCGTACGACGATCGGCGCGCTGTGCGCCAGCTATGTCAACGCCGGAAACCTGGGCATCCCCGTCGCCATGTACGTCCTCGGGGACGCCTCCCTGATCGCGCCGGTCCTGCTCTTCCAGCAACTCGTCGTGTCCCCGATCGCCCTGACGGTCATCGACCTGAGCCGCAGCGAGGGCCGGACGTCGCTGCTGCGGCAACTCACCACGCCGGTGCGCAACCCCATCGTCGTCGGCTCGCTGTCCGGCGTGGTGGTGGCCGCGGCCGGCTGGCGGATCCCCGGGCCGGTCATGGAGCCGGTCTCGATGCTCGGCGGGATGGCGGTGCCCGGTGTGCTGCTGGCGTTCGGCCTCTCGCTGCCCGGCAGCGCCCTGCCCGGGCGCGGTGAGGACCGCGGCCCGGTGCTGCTGTCGGTGGCGCTCAAGTCCTTCGCGCAGCCGGTGGTGGCGTGGGCCATCGCGGCCGGGGTGTTCGGTCTCGGCGGCGCCGCGCTGTTCGCCGCCGTCGTCACCTCGGCGCTCCCGTCGGCGCAGAACCTCTTCACCTACGCCGTGCGGTACCAGACCGCGACGAGGCTGGCCCGCGAGTCGATCCTGCTGTCGACGTTACTCGCGGCCCCGGTACTGCTCACGGTGGCGGCGCTGCTCGGCTGAGCGGTGTGCGTTCCCCATGGGGAGGCGCGGGCCCGCCCGGCGGACACCCGCGACCCCTGTGGGCGCCCCGAGATGTGCCGGATGTGAGTGTCGCACTGCGCACACCCGGCGGCCCGGCTACCGTCGATGTCGCTCGGACCCCCGCCAGGAATCGAGGAACAGCAATGGCACCCTCCGCGTCAGCCTCGTCAGCATCTGCCTCCATCGGAGTCACCGGGCTCGCCGTCATGGGCAGCAACCTCGCCCGCAACTTCGCCCGGCACGGCTACACCGTCGCGGTGCACAACCGCACCCCCACCCGCACCCGTTCCCTGATCGAGGAGTTCGGGAACGAGGGCTCGTTCGTGCCGGCCGAGAAGCCAGCGGACTTCGTGGCCTCGCTGGAGCGGCCCCGGCGGCTGGTGGTGATGGTGAAGGCGGGTGAGCCGACGGACGCGGTGATCGACGAGTTCGTGCCGCTGCTGGACCCCGGGGACATCGTCATCGACGGCGGCAACGCCCACTTCCAGGACACCCGCCGCCGCGAGGCCGCGCTGCGCGAGCGCGGCATCCACTTCGTCGGGACGGGTATCTCCGGCGGCGAGGAGGGCGCGCTGCATGGGCCCTCCATCATGCCGGGCGGGTCGGCGGAGGCGTATGCCGCGCTCGGGCCGATGCTGGAGAAGATCAGCGCGCATGTCGACGGTGAGCCGTGCTGCACCCACATCGGCGCGGACGGCGCCGGACACTTCGTCAAGATGGTGCACAACGGCATCGAGTACGCCGATATGCAGCTGATCGCCGAGGCCTACGACCTGCTGCGGCGTGCGGCGGGACAGACCCCCGCACAGCTCGCGGAGATCTTCCGCCGCTGGAACACCGGCATGCTGAACTCCTACCTCATCGAGATCACCGCCGAGGTCCTTGCCCATACCGACCAGAACACCGGCAAGCCGTTCGTGGACATCGTCGCCGACGCCGCCGAGCAGAAGGGCACCGGCCGCTGGACCGTGCAGATCGCGCTCGACGTGGGCGCGCCGGTCCCCGGTATCGCCGAGGCCGTCTTCGCACGCTCGCTGTCCGGCCACACCGAGCTGCGCGCCGCCGCCCGGCAGTTGTCGGGGCCCCAGGGACCCGCCCTGACCGGGGCGGACGCCGACCGGCTGGTCGACCGGGTCGAGCAGGCGCTGTACGCGTCGAAGATCGTCTCGTACGCCCAGGGCTGGAACATGATCCAGGCCGCGGCGGACCAGTTCGGCTGGGACATCGACCTGGGCTCGGTGGCCAAGATCTGGCGCGGCGGCTGCATCATCCGGGCCGGGTTCCTGGACGAGATCCGCAGCGCGTACGCGGCCAACCCCGCGCTGCCCACGCTGCTCGCCGACGAGCGGTTCGCCCGTCAGCTCGGCGAGGCGCAGGACGCATGGCGGGCCGTGGTGACCACCGCCGCCCAGCAGGGGATCCCCACGCCCGGGTTCTCCTCCGCGCTCGCCTACTACGACGCGCTGCGCGCCGACCGCCTGCCCGCCGCCCTCATCCAGGGGCTGCGGGACTTCTTCGGCGCCCACACCTACCTGCGCACCGACCGCGAGGGCGTCTTCCACACCGAGTGGTCCGGCGACCGGAGCGAAACCCGGAAGTGAGGCCGCATCAGGGCGCGATGTGATCGGCGGCGCCCTGGTGGAGAACCGGGAAACGGGGAATCAGGAACGGAAACCGGCTTCTGACCGTGCGAGGACCGCGACGGCTGGAGGGAACACAGGTGACCGTATCCATACCGGATCCGTCCCGGACCACCGGGGAGGCCGTCCGTCCGACGCGCCGCGCCCTGGTGGCGGGGTCGGTGGGCAACTTCATCGAGTGGTACGAGTTCGGCGTCTACGGCTACTTCGCGACGGTCATCGCCGCGAACTTCTTCACCCCCGAGGGGGGAAACGACCTCGAGGGCCTGGTCAAGACCTACGCGTCCTTCGCGCTCGCCTTCTTCTTCCGGCCGATCGGCGCCGCCGTCTTCGGCCGCCTCGGGGACCGGATCGGCCGCCGCCCCGTCCTGATCCTCGTGGTGCTGCTGATGACGGCGGCCACCACGCTGATCGGGCTGCTCCCCACGTACGACACGGTGGGCGCGGCGGCGCCGTGGCTGCTCACCTTTCTGAGGGTGCTGCAGGGCCTGTCCGCGGGCGGCGAGTTCGGCGGGGCAGTCTCGATCATGACGGAGTTCGCTCCCGACGGGCGGCGCGGGCTGTACGGGGCGTGGCAGTCCTTCACCGTGGCGCTGGGTCTGCTGGGCGGGGCCGGGGTGGCCGCGCTGCTGGCCACGGTGTTGAGCGAGCAGGCGCTGAACGACTGGGGGTGGCGGCTGCCCTTCCTGCTGACGCTGCCGATGGGCCTGGGCGCCCTGTGGCTGCGGCTGCGGCTCGAGGAGACCCCCGCCTTCCGGAGTGCCGGGGACACCAGGGGCGCCGATGAGCAGGTCGGTGGCGCGGTGGCGCCACTGCCGACGCCGCCCGCGGCGGAGGTGGCGCGGGCCATCGTCCTGGGCGCCGGGCGCATCATGGGCTGGGCCGCGGCCGGTTACACCTTCCTGGTCGTCCTGCCGTCGTATCTGCAGAGCACATTGGGCGCCAGCTTCCGGCAGGCCCTGATCGCGACCGTGGTGGCCAATCTGGGCTTCGCCGTCTCCATCATCCCGGCCGGGTGGCTCAGCGACCGGATCGGCAGACGGCCGGTGATGCTGTCCGGGGCGGCGCTGGTGGCCGTCGCGGCGATCCCGCTGCTGAACCTGTTGCAGGACGCGGACCGTTCGAACCTCGTCAAGGGGGTGGCGGTGTTCGCCGCCGGGGCCGCGGTCGGGCTGATGGCCGGCCCCGGCCCGGCCATGCTGGCCGAGATGTTCCCGACCCGGGTCCGCTACACCGGGCTCGGCCTGGCATACGCCCTGTCGAACGCCGTGTTCTCAGGCTGCGCCGGGCTCATCATCACCAAGACCATCGAGCGGACCGGCGAGGTGGACATCCCCGCGTACTACACCACGGTGACCTGTGCCATCAGCCTCCTGGCGCTTCTCACCCTGCGCGGGGACGACCACCGCGGCCCGCTGCGCGACGGGCGCGGGGACAGGCGCGGGGACGGCCGGGGTGACGAACGGGGGGTCGGCCGATGAGGGTGATCGGGCTGATGTCGGGCACCTCGTACGACGCCATCGACGCCGCGGCCGCCGATCTGACCCTCGACGGGGACCGGCTGGTGCTGACCCCGCTGGGCATGGTCAGCGCCCCGTACGAGGAGGAGTTGCGCGAGGCGCTGAGCGCCGCGCTGCCACCGGCGCCGACGACCATGCGGGCCGTGTGCGAGCTCGACACGCGCATCGGCCAGGCGTTCGCCGCCCTCGCCGGCCGGGCCGACCGGGAGCTGTGCGACGGGCGCGCCGAGCTCATCAGCTCGCACGGGCAGACCGTCTACCACTGGGTGGCGGACGGCCAGGCGTACGGCACGCTGCAACTGGGGCAGCCCGCGTGGATCGCCGAGGCCACCGGCCGCCCCGTCGTGTCCGATCTGCGCGGCCGCGATATCGCGGCGGGCGGGCAGGGGGCGCCCTTGGTGAGCGTCGTCGACACGCTGTGGCTACGCGGGCGGCCCGGCGGGTGCGTGGCGCTGAACCTCGGTGGCATCGCCAATGTCACCGTGGTGCCGGACGGCGCCGGGGAACCTCTCGCGTACGACACCGGGCCGGGCAATGCGCTCATCGACGCGGCGGTGCGCCATCTGACGGACGGCCGGCTCGACTGCGACGAGGACGGCGCGATGGCCGCGCGCGGCACAGTGCACGGCCCGCTGCTGAGCCGGCTGCTGGCCGAGCCGTACTACGCGCGGCCCGCCCCCAAGACGACCGGGAAGGAGCTCTTCCACCTGCCCTATCTCCAGGCCTCGCTCGCGGGCCTGGGCCCGCTGCCCGCCGACGATGTGGTCGCCACCGTCACCGAGCTCACCGCCGCCACCGTGGCGGACGCGGTGCGCTCCGCCGGGGCGGGCGAGGTGATCGCCTCGGGTGGCGGCACCCGCAACCCCACGCTGCTGGCCGCCCTGCGCCGGGCGCTGGGGGATGTCCCGCTGCGCACCTCGGACGAGCTGGGCCTCCCCTCGGCCGCCAAGGAGGCGTACGCCTTCGCGGTCCTCGGCTTTCTGACCGCCCATGGGCTGGCCGGCACGGTGCCGGCCTGCACCGGCGCCCGCCACTCCAGTGTGCTCGGGTCGATCACCCCGGGCCGCCACGGCCTGCGCCTGCCACCGGAAGCCACTGCCGCAGGCCGAGCCGCACCGTCCCGGCTGGAGATCTCACCGCCGTGAGCACAGGCCACGCCGCAGCTCATTCCCGGCCGCCGGCTGCCTCGTCGTCCTGGTGGTCAGCCCAGACGTAGGCGACGGGAAGCAGCTCGGCGACGGGGACGGTGCGCGGGTGGTCGATCGTCCCGACGATGACTTCGAGCGTGGGGAAGTAGTCGAACAGGAACTGGCGGCAGCGGCCGCACGGCGGGACCACCCCGCGCTCCCGGTCGCCGACCGCGACCATCCTGACCAGCTCATAGGCGCCCTGGGCCGCCGCGGCCCCGACGGCCACCAGCTCCGCACAGGGGCCGCCGGTGAAGTGGTAGGCGTTGACCGCCGTGACGATACGGCCGTCGGCGGCGCGCGCGGCGGCGGCCATGGTGTGGTCGTCGCCCCGGCAGTACGTCCGCGCGACATGCGCCGCGGCCCGGATGAGTTCCTCGTCTGCGGTGGGGGGCTGCGTGGTCATCTTCTCCGCTCTCACAAGGGACTGTCGGTGCCGGATCGTAAGCTGCGGATTATGGCAGCGATCGAGTATGTGCGCGGGGACGCCACCGCGCCGCAGGGGAAAGGGAAGAAGATCATCGCCCATGTCTGCAATGACCTGGGCGGCTGGGGCAAGGGCTTTGTGCTGGCCGTCTCGCGGCGCTGGCCGGAGCCGGAGGCGGCTTACCGGCGCTGGCACCGCGAGCGGGCGCGCAATGACTTCGGGCTGGGCGCGGTCCAGATCGTGCAGGTGAGCCGGTATGTGTGGGTGGCCAATATGGTCGGCCAGCGCGGGATGCGGCCGGGCAGCAAGGGGGTGCCGGTGCGGTACGAGGCGATCGGCGCGGCGCTGGGCGAGGTCGCAGCGAGCGCCGCCGAGCTGGGTGCCTCGGTCCATATGCCGCGCATCGGGTGTGGGCTGGCCGGTGGGCGCTGGGAACGGATCGAGCCGCTGATAACGGAGCGGTTGGTGGCGCGCGGAATCCCGGTCACCGTCTACGACCACGGCGACTGACGGGCCGCGGCCACTGAGCCACTGAGCCACTGAGCCACTGACATCGTCCAAGTTGAGGGCTTCCGCCATCGGGGGCATATTTGAACTGAGCGCGTTGCCGGATCCGGTGCGCCTGTCTGCTTGGTCTGAGTGGCCTGAGTGATCTGAGTTCCGCATTCGACCAGACGAGGGCGCCATGTCTGCCTACCATCGCACCCCTGCCCAAAACCACGCGTCCTCACCGCGCTCCCTGCCCAATGTGCTGGTCGCCCACGACGTGGGACTGCTGGTGCTACGCCTGGGGGTCGGGTTGACCGTCGCCGCGTGGGGCGCGCAGCATCTGTTCGGCTGGTGGGGCGGCCCGGGGATCGAGAACACGAGCCGGGCCTTTGAGAAGTTCGGCTACCCCGTGCCCAAGTTCATGGCGGTGGTGGCCGGAATCACGGAGACATTCGGCGGCCTGGGGCTGGCCGTGGGTCTGCTCACGCCGCTCGCGGGCGCCGCGGTGGCGGGCACGATGGCCAACGCGGTGAATGTCGTCTGGCCGTTGGGGTTCTTCGCCGGTTTTGGGTTCCCCCTGCTCATCGGGGCGGGGGCGGCGGGGCTCGCGCTGAGCGGGCCGGGCCGGATCGCCGTGGACGCCGTGATCCCCGGGCTGCGCTCCCACCACGTGATCTACGGGGTGGTGACGCTGCTGATCGCGGCCGTCCTTGCGGCGATCACGATCGGGATCCGCGACTGACGCCCGTCCCATGCGCTCACGGCGACGTATGCCTACGGCGGCGCCCGGTCAACGCGCACCGCCCGCTCGCCGGGCGAGGGGCGGTGCGTGCCGTTCAGCCGGTGGGCGTTTCACCCGTGACAGTGGCCGAGTCGGCGCCGTTCACCCGGCGGCCGGTGGGCGCCGGAAGCCACGGCCGCGGGTGAGCGTGTAGCCGCCCACGCCCGCGAGCGCGCCCAGGGCGCCACCCACCACGGTCCACACCCAGCGGTCCGACCACCAGCCCGAACCCCAGCCGCCGTTCGGCTCGGCCGCGGTGTGCGACGAGGTGTCCTCAGCCGACGACTCGGACGCGTCCGGGCTCGGCTCGGCATCCGGCGCCTGGGTCGCCCCGGCCCGCACGGCCGGGGTCAGCGGGGAGAGTTCGCCGCCCTCAGCGTGCTTGCCACCGACGTCCCGGGTGGAGGCGGTGATCTCGGTGGTGAGGGGCAGTCCGAGGTCCTGTTCCGGCAGGTTCACGACCGTCAGACGGACGTAATACGACCCCGGCAGCGGATCGTTGGCCCAGGCCTCGGACCAGGGCCGCACCCGGCGCAGCCGGCAGCTGAGGTCGACGGAGGCGTCCTGCTGGGTCGCGGTCGCGGTCTGGCTGCCCGAGGTGCAGGCCTGGCGGCGGCGCAGCCCGTCGTAGACATCGAGCTGCCAGGTGGTCCTGCCGTGCCGGGTCTGTGCCTCGGGGAGCTTGACGGTGGCCTTGACGGTGGGGACCTGCCCGGCCGCCGCGGGGAACACCCAGTACAGGTAGTCGCCGACCGACGCCGAGGCGGTGGCGGTCTGCCCCTGCTCGATCGCCGTGGCGGTCCGGAAGCCGGTGCCCGCCTCGGTGGGTTCGTCGCCGCCGTCCGTGCCCGCAGTCGCGCTCGGGGACGCGTCGGCGGCCGCCACGGGGGCGGTGGCGAACAGGGCGGCGCAGAGTGCGAACGCGGCGCCCGCGGTACGTAGGGCACGCATCAGTTGGTCCTCCAGACGGTGACGCGTATGCGGGCCAGCCAGCCCCACACCAGGCCCACCAGGAGTCCGGTGACGGTGAGCACGGCCAGCAGCACCCAGCCGCGGCCGAGGCCGAAGGCGGCCACGTCACCGGGCGGGTCGCCGGCGTCGACGATGTTCACGGCCAGCTCGACGGGGAGTCCGGGGGTGCGCTTGACGGAGGCGGGCGCGGAGAACGACTGGCTCACCTCGAGGCAGATCGTGCGCGGCGTACTGTCCTCCACATCTCGGCCCTCGGCCACCGGATAGCGCAGCCCGGTCGAGAGGACATCGGTGCGGCCGCTGCCCGCCTCGCTGCCGCGCACCAGCTCACGGCCGCGCTCGGTCACCGCCCGCACCATCACGCCGTAGTCCGGGTCGACGGCGCGGTCGGCGCCCACGGTCGCCGAGGCCCGCAGCTCCTGGCCCGGGGCGACCTTCACCCGGTACCAGCGGTGCTCGCCGAAGCCCTCCCGGTCGTTGTAGAGGCCCGCGCCGAGAACCGGGGCCTGGGCGCACGCCTCGGCGCCCGCCACCGCGGTCGGGGTCTGGACCGGGGTGTCCGCGGCGCGCCGTACCAGCTGCTTGATGCGGGTGGAGAGCTGGTCGGTGTGCTGGACCGCGGTGTAGGTGCCACCGGTGGCCTCGGCGATGCAGCTGAGCTGGTCCCGGACCTTGCTGTCCAGGGTCAGCCCGAGCGTGTCGACGACCAGATGGGTCCCCTGGGCGGCCAGTTCCCGCGCCACATCGCATGGGTCGGGCTGCCCGCAGGAGTCCTCGCCGTCGGTGATGAGCACGATCCGGCGGGTGGCGTCGCCGCCCGCGAGGTCCTTGGAGGCACCGCGCAGGGCGAGTCCGATGGGTGTCCAGCCGGTGGGGCGCAGCGTGGCGACGGCGGTCTTGGCCTCGGTGCGGTCCACCCGGCCGACGGGGTAGAGCTGTTTGCTGTCCAGGCAGCCGGTCTTGCGGTCCTGGCCGGGGTAGGTGGCGCCGAGGGTGCGTATGCCGAGCCGCACCTCGTCGGGGACGGCGTCGATCACCTCGTTGAACGCCTGCTTGGCCGCGGCCATGCGGGACATGCCGTCGACATCGCGGGCACGCATCGAGCCACTGACGTCCAGGACCAGTTCGACTTTGGGGGACTCACGGGCCGGTTCGTCGTCGGCGACGGCCGCGGCGGGGGACAACACGCCGCAGACCACCGCCGCGAGCAGCCCGAAGGCGCCTGTCGCCAGGCGTTTCTTTATGATCACCGCGGCATCTTATGGAGCTTCATATGACTGCTCCAAAGTGGGTGGTGTGCGGTGGCTCGCCGTCTCCAAAGCTGTCGCAGTGGGGGAACCGCACGGTCATTGGTCACTCCGTATGAATGTGTGGCGAACCGGGGCCATGGCGCTGTACGGTGCGTCCAGCCCAACCGGCCGGAGGATCCAGTTCGTGCTCAGCCCCTCACTCGCCCAGGAGATCGCCGGGGACACCTCCGCGGTCATCGGTTTGAACGTCCTCATCACCGACAGCGAGGGCGTCGTCATCGGCAGCGGTGACAGCAGCCGCATCGGCACCTTCCACGAGGCCTCCGTGGAGGTGATGCGCACCCAGGAGGCCGCCATCCACACCGCCACCCAGGCGCAGGAGCTCAAGGGGGTTCGCGCCGGGGTGACACTGCCGCTGGTCATGGACGGACACGCCGTGGGCACGGTCGGCATCACGGGTACGCCCGCCCAGGTGCGGCGCTTCGGTCTGGTGGTCAAACGGCAGACGGAGATACTGCTGCGCGAATCGGCCGTCCTGCGCTCACGGGTGGTCAGGGAGCGGGTGCTGGAGGATCTGCTCGCGGATGTCGCCACATACGACGCCGCGGCCGTCGAGCCGGACTTCGTCGTCTTCCGCGCCGCCGAGGTGGGCTTCGATCTGCGGCTGCGCAGGATCGCGGTGGTCGTCGAGGTGTCCGCGTCCGGCGGGACGAGCGGCGCCCGCCACCGCGCCGGGCCGCCCGTGCCTGACACCTCGCTGGTCCGCTCCGAGCTGCTGCGCACCGTACGGGAGGTGTTCGCCGATCCGCAGGACGTCGTCGCGGGGGCGGCACCGGGGTGGATCGGGGTGCTGCACCGGCTGCCGGAACAGCGGTCGACCAGCCGGGTGATGACGGCCTGTCAGCGGCTGACGGATCTCGTGGGTGTCCAGCACGGCCTCGAGGCCCGGGTCGGGATCGGGGAGCCGGCCACCACGGTCGGCGGTCTGCACGACTCGTACCAGGACGCGTGCGACGCGCTGCGCCTGGGGTCCCGGGTCGCACCCGAGTTACCGGTGCACCTCGTCTCCGATCTGCGCGCCCATCAGCTGCTCGCGGCCACCGGCCACCACACCCGCACCCGGCTGCTCGCGCTCACCGCCGCGGACCTGCGCGAGCAGCCGGACTGGCCGGTGCTCCGGGACACCGTGGTGGCCTGGTGCGAGAACGGCTTCAACTTGGTCCGCGCCTCCTCGGCGCTGCACATCCACCGCAACACCCTCGTCTACCGCATGAACAAGATCGAGCAGATCAGCGGCCGCCCGCTGCGCGACCACCGCACCACGCTCGCCCTGTACCTGGCCTGTCTGGCCGACCAGCTCGACACTCAGCCCTGACGCGCCTCTCCCCCAGCTCTCCGATCTCTGCGCGCGTGGCCCACGAGGGAGCCCAGCCAGACGGCGGCGACCAGCCCGGTCGGCAGCCCGGGCGCGGCCCATGGCGCCAGGGTCAGCAGAAGCCCTCCCCCGACCGCCCCGGCGACCAGGGCGGACAGCAGCGCCACGCTGGACCCGCGCACCCTGCCGGTGGCGACGAGGTCGGCCAGCAGGCTGGTCAGCATGCCGGTGAAGTACGTGGTGGACACCCCGGACGGTGCGACGGCGCGCACCAACGCGCTCTGCCCACCCATGGCCACGGCGGCCAGCGCCAGCAGCCCCTGCCGCCACCCTCCGTCGAGGTGGCCGTCGGCGGCGGCCCACAGCGCCCACAGCACCCCGAGCGCGAGGACTTCCACCCCGAGCGCCCGGCGGGCCAGCCGCCTCTTGTCGGGCCCTCTGACGATCCGCCCGCTGACCAGCGAGCCCACGACATAGCCGCCGACCGCGACGGCGGCATGGCCGGCGAGCGCGGGGTCGCGGGTCCCCGCCGACATGCCGAGCAGCGAGAGGTTCGCGGTCATCACGCTGGTGAACACTTCGCCGAGCGCGAGAAAGGCGATGGCGTCCATCGAACCGGTGGCCACGGTCAGCGCCACGGCGGCCGTCAGGGCTCCGCCGCCCGGCGCGACCCGGCCACGTCCGCCACGCCGGCCCGCTAAGCCGCCGGCCGGACCCGCCGGGCCGCCGTCCCGGGGTGGCAGGGGGTCGGTCATCCGCTGTCCTCCTTGGACCCGTCCTCCCTGGGCCCGTCCCCCTTGGGCCGGTCCTCGTCGACGATCTCCGCCTCGACGACATCGTCGTCGGCCCCGTGCTCCGGGCCCGCGCCGCCGCCACCCGCGCCACCCGTGCCGCCGGCCTCGCCTTGGGCCCCGGCCCGGGCATACATGGCCGTACCGATCTTCTGCGCGGCCGCGGCGGCCTTGTCGGTGGCCACGCGGATCCGGCCGGAGTCCTCGCCCTTCAGCGTCTCCTTCAGCTCGGCGATGGCCGCCTCGGCCTCCTGCCGCACATCCTGCGGCACCTTGTCCGCCTGGTCGCGGAGCAGCTTCTCGGTGTTGTAGACAAGGGACTCGGCGGAGTTGCGGGTCTCGGCCGCCTCGCGCTTGCGGCGGTCCTCCTCCGCGTACCGCTCGGCCTCGCGCATCATCCGGTCGATGTCGTCCTTCGGCAGCGCGGAGCCGCCGGTCACGGTCATCCGCTGCTCCCTGCCGGTGCCGAGGTCCTTCGCCGACACATGCATGATGCCGTTGGCGTCGATGTCGAAGGCGACCTCGATCTGCGGCACACCGCGCGGGGCCGGCGGCAGGCCGGTCAGCTCGAACATGCCGAGCTTCTTGTTGTACGCCGCGATCTCGCGCTCGCCCTGGAAGACCTGGATCTGCACGGACGGCTGGTTGTCCTCGGCCGTGGTGAAGATCTCCGAGCGCTTGGTCGGAATGGTCGTGTTGCGCTCGATCAGCTTGGTCATGATGCCGCCCTTGGTCTCGATACCCAGGGACAGCGGGGTGACATCCAGCAGCAGGACGTCCTTGACCTCACCCCTGAGGACACCGGCCTGGAGCGAGGCGCCGACCGCGACCACCTCGTCCGGGTTGACGCCCCGGTGCGGGTCCTTGCCGGTCAACTCCCTGACCAGCCCGGTCACGGCGGGCATCCGGGTCGAGCCGCCGACCAGGATCACATGGTCGATATCGGACACCTTGATCCCGGCATCCTTGATCGCCTGGTGGAACGGCCCCTTGCAACGGTTCAGCAGATCCTCGGTCAGCTGCTCGAACTGGGCGCGGGTCAGCTTCTCGTCCAGGTGCAGCGGGCCCTCGTCGGACGCCGTGATGTAGGGCAGGTTGATGGTGGTCTCGGACGCGGCGGACAGCTCGATCTTCGCCTTCTCCGCCGCTTCGCGCAGCCGTTGCAGCGCCATCTTGTCCTTGGACAGGTCGACCCCGTACCCGCTCTTGAACCGGGTGACGAGGTGGTCGACGATCCGCTGGTCCCAGTCGTCGCCGCCGAGGTGGGTGTCGCCGTTGGTGGCCTTGACCTCGACGACCCCCTCGCCGATCTCCAGCAGCGAGACATCGAAGGTGCCGCCGCCGAGGTCGAAGACCAGGATGGTCTGGTCGTTCTCCTTGTCCAGGCCATACGCCAGGGCGGCGGCCGTCGGCTCGTTGATGATCCGCAGTACCTTCAGGCCGGCGATCTCGCCCGCCTCCTTGGTGGCGGTGCGCTGGGTGTCGTTGAAGTACGCCGGGACGGTGACCACCGCGTCCGTGACGTCCTCGCCGAGGTAGCCCTCCGCGTCACGCTTGAGCTTCTGCAGCACACGCGCGGAGATCTCCTGCGCGGTGTAGCGCTTGCCGTCCACCTCGCCGGTGGCCGGGAAGCGCCACTGCGTCTCCCCCATGTGGCGCTTGACCGACCGCGCGGTGCGCTCCACGTTGGTCACCGCCTGACGCTTGGCCACCTCGCCCACCAGCACCTCGCCGTTCTTGGCGAAGGCCACCACGGAAGGGGTCGTCCGGGTGCCCTCGGTGTTGGTGATGACGGTCGGCTCGCCACCTTCCAGGACGCACACCACGGAGTTCGTCGTCCCCAGGTCGATCCCGACTGCGCGGGTCATCTCAGCACTCCTCTCCTACGAGATGGGAGCCCTTCACAGAGTGATCCGATTCATGCTCAATGCTATAAAACAACACCTTTGTGAGTTTTATTGTGAGTTTTATTGGTCGGCGGGGATGCGTTGCTCGAACCAGACCACCTTGCCCGTGCTCAGCCTCGTCGCTCCCCAGCGCTCGGCCAGGTGGTTGACCAGGAACAGGCCGCGGCCGCCCTCGTCGCCGAGCCGGGCGTGGCGCATCCGGGGCAGCTGCGGCGAGTCGTCGCCCACCTCGCAGCGGAGCACGTCCGTACGCAGCAGCCGCAGCGACACCGGACGGGTGGCGTAGCGCACCGCGTTGGTCACCACCTCGCTGACCATGAGCTCGGTGGACTCCATCAGGGAGTCGAGATTCCAGCGGTGCAGTGTTCTGCGGGCCAGCCGACGGGCCCGGCGCGGGGTCTGCGGCTGGGGGTCGAGGAACCAGTAGGCGACGTTGTGCCAGGGAATGCCGTCGAAGCGGGCGGCGAGCAGCGCCACGTCGTCGTCCTGGTTTCTCGGGTCGAGGGGGCCCAGGACCAGATCGCACAGGTCCTCGGGCGGCATGGGGGCGCGGGCGTGGGCCGCGGCGACACGCAGCCGGACACACAGCGACTGCACCCCGGTCCACACATCGGTGTCGCGGGACTCGACCAGGCCGTCGGTGTACAGCAGCAGGATCGCTCCGGCGGGCGCGTGGGTCTCGACGCATTCGAAGACCACGCCACCGACGCCGATCGGCGCCCCGGGCGGGATCCGCAGCGCCTCCCCGCGGCCGTCGGGGTGCAGCAGCAGCGGGGGCGGGTGGCCGGCGTTGGCCACTTGCAGCCGGTGCGCGATGGGGTCGTAGATGGCGTAGAGGCAGGTGGCGATGTGCTGGCTGCCCAGCCGCTGGGCCTGTTCGTCGAGGTGGTACAGGACCTCCTCGGGCGGCAGGTCGAGCCCGGCGAGGGTCTGCACGGTGGTGCGCAGCTGGCCCATGATTGCGGCGGAGGTCATCGAGTGGCCCATGACGTCGCCGATGACCAGCGCGACGCGGTTGCCGGGCAGCGGGATGGCGTCGTACCAGTCGCCGCCGACCCGGGCGGTCTCCGAGGCGGGCAGATAGCGGCTGGCCAGGCGGACACCGGTGGCCTCGGGCAGCGAGGTGGGGAGCATGGCGCGCTGCAGCACATCCGCGACCGACGCCTCGCGTCCGTAGCGCACCGCCTTGTCGATGCCGAGGGCGGTGTGCGTGGCGAGCTGGGAGGCGACCAGCAGATCGTCGGGGGTGAAGGCGGGGCGGCCCGGCTCGCGCAGCAGCGTGACGGCGCCGATGACGTGGTGGCGGCCGCACAGCGGGGCGACGATCAGCCGCCGGGCCGACGGTACGGGCCGGTGGCCACTCGCGGTGCCGCGCAGCAGCCGGCCCACCGCCGGCGCGATCCCCGGCGCGTCGCCGAACACCGGCCGCCCGCCCAGCAGCACCTCGGCGAACCGGCCGGTGACGGTCACCGGTGCGGACTCGGGCCCGGAGGCCACATTCGACACGAGGGCCGGCGCGTCGCCCGGGTCCGGGGGTGCGGCGGGCGCGCACGGCTGGGCGGCCCGGGGGCCGGGGCCGGTGGTGTGCGGCCGCAGCGCCACGGCCCCGCCGGGCTGCCCGTCCCCGGCCGGGAGCGGGTCGCACAGATGGATGAACACCGCGTCGGCGAAGGCGGGATTGGCGGCCCGGGACAGTTCGCACAGGGTCTCCTCCGGGTCCATGGCGCGGGCGATCCGGCGGGTCGCCTCGTCGAGATAGCGCAACCGCTCGGTCTGCGCCCCATTGCCGTGCGCCGCCTCGGCCCGGGCATCCCGGGAGCCCCGCGCGTCCCCGGTGTCCCCGGCATCCCGCGCGTCCCGGGCGGGCGTCGCGGGGCCGCCGCCGGCCGGTCGCCCGCAGTCCGTGGGAGCGGCGCGCTCCACCCGGCCGGGGGGAGCGGTCGGCCGCTCGGTCCCGGTGCCGGGCCGGTCAGGGCCTTCACAGGGGATGCGGTGAGCCATGGGCTTTCGGTTCGGTCGGGGTCATGGGTGCGGGTCACGGCGGCCGCAATGAGGCGCCGCCCTCAGTCGGACCTCCTGCAGGTGAGAAAGATCTGCTCCTCCGGCGGCACGTCCGAGGCCTCCGGGGCGTAGGTGTACGAGGTCTCCTGGGCGATCTCGAATCCGGCCGCCTTGACGACCGCGTGCAGGTCCTCCCGGAGATAGCCGGACACCCGGATGGTGCTGTGGAGGAACGGGATCGAGAAGTCGTCCACGTCGGCCTCCACCATCGACAGGGCGAACAGACCGCCGGGCACCAGGACGTGGCGTACGGTCCGCAGGGCGATCGGGATCTCGTCGCGGGGGAGCATCAGCAGGGAGAAGAAGGCCGTGACCGCGTCGAAGCGGCCGAGGTCCCGGGGGCCGCCCGGCCGCAGATCGGCGATGTCCATCCGGTGGAACATGGCCTCGGGGACGTAGCGCCGCGCGAGCTCCACCATCCCGTACGAGAGGTCGACGCCGACCACCTCGAATCCGGCGTCCACCAGCTGGCGGGCGGTCGGCACGCCCGTGCCGCAGCCGAGGTCGAGCACCCGGGAGCCGGCCGGCAGGGCGTCGGTCAGCCACCGCCCGGCGGCGAGCTGCCCCTCCTTGTACGGGAAGGCCTCGTCGTAGCGGTCGCCGATGGCATCGAACGCCTCGGCCTGACCCGTGCGGTCGAGCCGTATGTTCTCGTAATCCGTCCGGCTGATCCTGTCGTGCACGCGGACATCCCTCGCAGACCCGGTTACCTCATATTTTCACATCGGTCCGGATTTGCACCATGCCTGCGCGGCCTCGTGGACCGCCCCGGGGGCTGCCCCTTGGACCGCCCCCGGGGGACGCTCAGCCGCCGAGGAGGCCGCCGAGCACGCCGCCGACCGTGTCGCCGACGCCGTCGATCACACCGCCCACCAGCCCGTGGTCCTTGTCCTTGCCGGTGTCGGAGTCCTGCTGACCGCCGGACTGCTGATCGCCGGACTCATCATCGGAAGTGGCCGGGTCGGTGGTGGGGTCCTGACTGGGCGAGGACGGCTTCGTGGTGTCCGGCTTGGAGGTCGAGGGCGACTGAGAACCGGGGTCGCTCGTGGGCGCGGTCGTGGGGGCGCTGGTCGCCGGGGTGTGCGACGGCTCGCGGGTCCGCGAGGTGTCGTTCCGGGAGGAGCCGCCGCCGTCCTGTACGAGCTTCGGCTTGGCGGAGGCGGTGGGGGCGAGGCCGCCGTCGCCGGGCCGGTCGGTGTCGGTGGACCGGTGCGCGCCGCTCGGCCGGTCGGAGCCGGTGGAGTCGGCCGGGTCGTCTGTCTCGGGCGTCCCGGCCGGCTGGGAGCTGACGTCGGAGCGCGCCTGAACGGTCTTGTCGCCGCCGACCGACGAGTGGAGACCGAAGGCGATGGTGCCCGCCACCCCCAGCGCGGCCGCAGCCTTGATCGTGTTGGCACGTGCCTGCTGCGCAGGGGTGGGGCGGCTGTGTCGGCCCATCTCGCTCGAGTCTCCCGTATGACATGTCCTCGCTATGGCTGACCAGTAAAGCCTGCTCATTCGACCGCATGGCATTTCCGAGACGGAGTTGTTACACGACAGGGCGATTCGTCCCTCGATGCCTGGTCAGCGGCGCGGCGGGGGCGGTGCGCAGCCGGCTACGCGTGCGAGCCTTCGGGGTCGGCCGGATCGGGCCGACCGGGCAGAAACGCATGCAGCCACTTCTCGGTGTGGGCGACATGCGCCGCGGCCGCGTTTCCGGCGGCCGCCGGGTCGCGCCGGGCGATGGCTCCCGCGATCGCCCGGTGGTCCTCGTCGCTGGCGCGCTTGATACCGGGCCCCTCGGGCAGCGTGAACACCTGATAGGCGCGGGAGCGCGCACGGAACACCCCGAGCAGCGAGCCGAGGGTGGGGTTGCCGCCCACCCGGGCGATCTCGGCGTGGAAGCAGTGGTCGAGCCCGGAGACCTCGGTCGGGTCCTCGGTGGCCTCCATGGCCTCGATGTACTCGAAGAGCGTGGCCATCGTCTCGGGCGTCATCCGCGCGGCCGCCTGCGCCGCGGCGTGGGACTCCAGGACGCGCCGGATCTCGAACATCTCCAGCAGCCCCTCGAGCGGCAGCAGGTCGACGGTCAGCGAGAGGCTGCCGACGATGTCCTCCGGGCGCAGCTGGGAGACGTACGTGCCCGAGCCGTGGCGCGGCTCGATGACGCCCAGGGCCGCCAGCATGCGCACCGCCTCGCGGAGGGAGCCCCGGGAGACCCCCAGCTCGTCGCACAGGTCGTTCTCGGGCGGAATGCGCTGCCCGGCGACCAGCCGGCCGGTGGCGATCATGTGCCGTAGGCCATGAAAGGCCTTGTCGACTGCGGACATCGCTTCCCTTCCCCGTGGCTCGGCGACGGCGCCGTGCCTCAGGTTCTCACCCTATCGAGTCATCAGATCTCTCCACCGAGGCAGCAGCAAGTCATTAGATGACTTCCCGGCGGCGTACACCTATTGCCTTCATCCTTGCTGCCGTGCCAGGATCCCGGGCCAAGCCACCAGCCAAGTCATCAGACCTTTCACCGATAGGCGTCTGATGTGTCGGCCCGATTTCCGGGAGATGTCCAGTCACGTGAGCGAGACCGACGTCAGCACAGCGCCGCGCCCCCTGCTCCTCTCCGACGGCCGCCCCGCCGCGGAGGCGTGGTCCCTGCACCCCGGGGAGCGCCATCTCAACCACGGCTCCTTCGGGGCGGTTCCGGTGGTGGCGCAGCGCGAGCAGCAGCGGCTGCGCGAGGAGATGGACCGGTCACCCGTGCTGTGGTTCGCGACGCTTCCGGGCCGGGTCGCGGCCGCCCGGACCGAGGTGGCCGGGTTTCTGCGCGTCGCGCCCGAGGATCTGGCGCTGGTGCCGAACGCGAGCGGCGGGGCGAGCGTCGTCTACGCGAATGTGCCGCTGCGGCCCGGCGCCGAGATCCTGGTCACCGACCACGGGTACGGGGCGGTGACCATGGGGGCCGAGCGGCTGGCCCGGCGCCGGGGCGCCACGGTCCGTACCGCGCATGTACCGCTCGACGCCGATGAGGAGCAGGCCTGTGCGGCCTTGGTGGCCGAGCTGAGCGAGGCCACCGGGCTGATCGTGCTGGACCACATCACCTCGGCGACCGCCCGTCGGATGCCGGTGGAGCGGATCGCCGCGGTGGCCAGGGAGCGGGGCATTCCGCTGCTGGTGGACGGGGCGCATGTGCCCGGTCTGCTCGCCGATCCGCTGGCCGGGCTCGACTGCGACTTCTGGATCGGCAATCTGCACAAGTTCGGCTGCGCGCCGCGCGGCACCGCGGCTCTGGTCGCCCGGGGTCCGCTGCGCGAGGAGCTGTATCCGCTGATCGACTCCTGGGGCGCCGCCGACCCCTTCCCCGACCGGTTCGACACCCAGGGGACGGTGGACGCCACCAGCTATCTGGCGGCGCCGGCCGCGACGGACTTCATCGAGACCACCTGGGGCTGGGAGCGCGCCCGTACGTATATGAGCGAGCTGGCCGACTACGCGGAGCGCGTCATCGGCGAGGCCTTCGCCGAGGTCATGGGCGACAGCGCGGCGGTGGACGTCGGTATGCCGGTGGGCGCCATGCGCCTGGTGCGGCTGCCGGCGGGGCTCGGCACCACCCGCCTGGAGGCCGATGCGCTACGTGACCGGGTGGCGCGCGAACTGGCTGTGGAGGCGGCCTTCACCAGCTTCGGCGGCGTCGGCTACTTCCGTCTGTCGACGCATGTGTACAACACCGCCGCCGACTTCGAGTACTTCGCCGAACGCTGCGTCCCGCAGCTCGCCGAATGGGCCCGTACGCCGGGCGTCGCCCCGTAAACCACGCGCGACACACGCGACACGCCTTCATGACCCGCCACGGCGCCCGTGGCGCATATCGACGCCCGCGGAACTCCCACGGAAGTACCACGGAACTCCACAGCACGGAACTCCACAGAATGAGGACAGGGATGAGAAGAAGGAAGGCAGTCATCGCCCTCGGCCTGGCCGCCACCACGGTCATGACGGCCATGACGGGCTGTACCTCCGGGGTGAGCGACGGCAAGGTCCATCTCAAGATGGTGGAGAGCCTGACCAACCCCAGCCGCACCGCGGTCCTGAAGAAGCTCATCGCGGACTTCGAGAAGAAGAACCCCAAGATCAAGGTCGATCTCATCTCGCCGCCGACCGACCAGGCGGACCAGAAGATCCAGCAGATGCTGCAGTCCGGCAGCGGGGTCGACACGCTCGAGGTACGGGACATCACCGCCGGGCCGTGGGGGACCAACGGCTGGCTCTACGACATGAGCAAGGACCTCAAGGGCTGGTCCGGCTGGAAGGACCTCACCGACAACGCCGTCAAGTACTCCAAGGACGACAAGGGCCGTACCTACTACATCCCCTACGGCTTCTACGGGCTGAGCCTGTTCTACCGCTCCGACCTGATCAAGGAGGCGGGCTTCAAGCAGCCCCCGGCCAGCTGGGACGAGCTGCTGAACCAGGCGAGCAAGATCCAGAACCCGTCCAAGCGCAGTTACGGCTATGCGTTCCGGGGCGGGGCCAACGCCAACAGCAACGCGGTCGCCGTCATCGAGGCGTACGTCGCGGACAAGATCGACCGCGAGAACGGGTTCAAGCTCACCAACGGCAAGACGATCTTCTCGGCGCCCGAGGCGCTCGACGCCATGAAGACCTACCTCAAGCTGTTCAAGAAGGCGTCGCCGCCCTCGTCCGTCGCCTGGGGCTACCCGGAGATGGTGGAGGGCTTCTCCAACGGCTCCACGGCCTTCCTGCTCCAGGACCCCGAGGTCATCGCCACGGTGCGCCAGTCGAAGTCCATCAAGGAGAGCCAGTGGACCACGGCCCCCTTGCTGGCCGGCCCCAGCGGCAAGGCCGTCCAGCCGGTGGCATCCGCGGGCTGGGGCATAGCCGCCAAAAGCAAGCACAAGGCGGAGGCCATCAAGCTGATCGAGTTCCTCTCGCAGGGCGATGCCTCGACCACCTTCACCAAGGAGAACAGCCTGGTGCCGATCCTCAAGGGCGCGGGCGAGGACTCCTTCTACCGGACCGGGCCCTGGGCGAGCTATGTGACGATGACCGAGAACCCGGACACGTACCTCACCGTCGTCCAGCCGCGTGATGCGTCCTGGTGGACCGAGTGGGTCCAGAAGTCCGACGCCGAGGTGCAGAAGATGCTGCTGGGCAAGATGACGCCCGAGGAGCTGCTGGCCGGCTGGGACGCGTACTGGACGAAGAAGTGGAAGAGCCAGACGTGAGCCTGTCGACGTCCAAGCAGGCGGGGCGCCCCACCCGGCGGGGCGCCCGGCCCGCGCCCCTCAAGACGACGGACCCGCGCTCCCGCAAACCGGTGTTCACCATCCGCCGGAGCCTGGGCATCGCCGGGTTCATGGCTCCGGCCGCCCTCTTCGTCGCGGTCTTCATCTACTACCCGATGATCTCGGGCAGTCAGATGGCGTTCCGCAACTGGAACCTCAACGACCTCACCGACACCTCATGGGTGGGGTTCAAGAACTTCCAGACGATCTTCAGCGACCCGGTGTTCTACACCGTGCTCGACAACACCCTGATCTGGGTGGTCGCCTCGCTCGTCCCCCAGCTGGTGATCGGCTTCGCGATCGCCCTGTGGCTGCGCCGGCGCTTCCGCTTCCGGGGCCTCTACCAGGCTTTGATCTTCTTCCCGTGGGCCATCTCCGGATTTCTCATCGGCATTCTCTTCCGCTGGATGTTCAACAGCGAATTCGGCGTCGTCAACGACCTGCTGTCAAAGGTGGGGCTGATCGACGAGCCGATTCCGTGGCTGGCCGAGCCCAAGACGGCGATGGTCGCCGTCATCATCGCCAATGTCTGGTACGGCGTCACCTTCTTCGCCATCATGATCCTGGCGGCGCTGCAGTCCATCCCCGACGAACTGTACGAGGCGGCCGAACTCGACGGCGCGGGCAAGGTCCGTACGCTGTTCCAGGTCACCATTCCGTATATCCGCGCCACCCTGGCGCTGACCGTGCTGCTCCGGGTCATCTGGATCTTCAACTTCCCCGACATCATCTTCGGGATGACCGGCGGCGGACCGTCCAACGAGACCCATATCGTGACCACCTGGATGATCACGATCACCCAGCAAGGGGACTATGGAAAGGCCTCGGCGCTCGGGCTCATCGTCGTCGCGCTGCTCCTGGTGTTCTCCGTCTTCTACCTCATGGCCACCCGCGAGAAGAAGGGAGCGAGGTCTTGATACGCAAGGAGTCCTTCGCGGGACGCGCGACCCGGATCACGTTTCTGACGGTCTGGCTGGTCATCACGGTCTTCCCGCTGTACTGGATCACCATCACCTCGTTCAAGGCGCCCGGCGACATCTTCACCTTCCCGCTCGCCTACTGGCCCAAGGACTTCTCCTTCGAGAACTACAAGGGGCTTTTCAGCAAGGCCCAATTCGGTGACTACCTCACCAACAGCCTGCTCGTCGCGGCGGTCGCGGGCACGGTGGCGACGGCCATCTCCGTGCTCTCGGCCTATGTGCTGGCGCGGTTCGAATTCCGCAGCAAGACGTCGCTGCTGATGGCCGCCCTGGTCACGCAGATGATTCCGTCCTTTATCGCGCTCGGCCCGCTGTACACGATGATGACCCAGCTGAAACTGGTCGACAACCGGCTCGGGCTGATCCTCGTCTATATCGCGGTGTGCATTCCGTTCAGCACCGTGATGCTCCGCGGGTTCTTCGAGAACGTCCCGGACGCGCTGGAGGAAGCGGCCATGATCGACGGATGTTCGCGCTTCGGGGCGCTCTTCCGGGTGCTGCTGCCGGTGATGAAGCCGGGCATCGTGGCCGCGTTCATCTTCAACTTCGTGAACTGCTGGAACGAGCTCTTCCTGTCGGTCACCCTCATGAACAGCGATGCCAACAAGACCATCCCCACGGCACTGAACGGCTTTATCTCCAGCTTCAACATCGACTGGGGTTCGATGTCCGCGGCGGCCGTGCTCACCATCGTGCCGACCATGGTGCTGTTCGCCTTCGCCAGCCGCCATATCGTCCAGGGGCTGACCTCGGGCGCGGTGAAGGGCTAAGCGGTGAAGGGCTGAGCGCCCCCGGCGCGGGGGCCGGCGGGTACGGGTCCAGGTCAGCAGCTGGCGGGCCGTCCAGGTGTTGACGACCCGCTCCTGGGGGACACCGCACTCCTCCGCCCGGGCGCATCCGTCGATCTGCCAGTCGAGCTGGCCCGGGGCGTGCGCGTCGGTGTCGATCGAGAAGAAGACGCCCGCCTGAACGGCCTGGCGCAGCAGTCGGCGCGGCGGGTCCAGCCGCTCCGGGCGGCAGTTGATCTCCACGGCGGTACCCGCGGCGGCACAGGCGCCGAACACCTCGTCGGCGTCGAACCGCGACTCCGGGCGGCGCCCGTCGAGCAGCCGCCCGGTGCAGTGCCCCAACACATCGACCAGCGGGTTGCCCACCGCCGCGACCATCCGGCGGGTCATGGGGCGGGGGTCCATGCGCAGCTTGGAGTGGACCGAGGCCACCACCACGTCGAGCCGGTCCAGCAGCTCCGGCTCCTGGTCCAGGGAGCCGTCGAGGAGGATGTCGACCTCGATGCCGGTGAGCAGCCGGAACGGCGCGAGCCGCCCGTTCAGCTCCGCGATCACCTCCAGCTGTTCGCGCAGCCGGTCCGCGGACAGTCCGCGGGCCACGGTCAGCCGGGGCGAGTGGTCCGTGAGCACGGCCCAGTCATGGCCGAGGCGGGCCGCGGTGCGGGCCATGAGCTCGATCGGCGAGCCCCCGTCCGACCAGTCCGAATGCAGATGGCAGTCACCGCGCAGGGCGGTGCGCAGCGCGGCCCCGGGCCGCTCGTCCGGGCGGCCGCCCTCGGCCGACGCTCCGCCCCGGTACTCCTCCTCCAGCTTCGCCAGATAGCCGGGCACCTCTCCGGCCAGCGCCTCCCGGACCACCTGAAAGGTCGTAGGTCCGATCCCCTTGAGCGACCGCAGCGCGCCCGTGGCCGCCCGCCGCACCACCTCATCGGCGGACAGCTGTGACACCACCTCGGCGGCGGTACGGAAGGCGCGTACGCGGTACGTCGGGGCCTGGGCGCGCTCCAAGAGGAACGCGATGCGGTCCAGCGCCTCCACGGGTTCCATGGCGTGCCCTGCCCTTCTGCCGCGCCGGCCCCTCTGCCGCGCCTGCCCTCCGATGGCCCGGCCCTCTGATGTTTCCTCTCCAGGGTCGCGTGTTCCCGCTTCCGGCGCCCGTGGCGAGGGCGCGGCCGCCGTCCGCGATAACGATCGCCCGTCAGCCGTTGGCCGAACAGGCTGGGGAGCGAACGAGAGGTGCCCGAGGTGGAGAACCTTGCGATCAAGCGGGAGGACTGTCTGGGCGAGCGCGTCGCCCACGAGTTGCGGGTCCAGGTCATCAGCGGCCGGCTGCGGTCCGGTACCCACCTGGTCGAGGGCCAGCTCGCCGAGCGCTTCGACGTCAGCCGTGGCCCGGTGCGGGACGCGCTGCGCCGGCTCGAGGCGGAGGTCTGGTCGCCTCCCAGCGGCGCGGGGTGTACGTCACCGGCCTGGGCGCCGAGGATGTCGAAGAGCTCTACACCCTGCGCGACTCCCTGGAGAGCCTGGCCCTGACCCTGACCCTGGCCATGGACAGGGCGAGCGAGGACGACTGGGTCCACTCCCAGTCCTGTGTGGAGCGTATGCGGCAGGCCGCCGAGCGGTCGGACGCGCGGCTGTTCGCCGAGGCCGACCTGGCCTCACTCAGTCTTTAGAAACGGTTGGTGGAGGTCCGGCCGCGGGTCGGGACCTTTGTGGCCGTGCCGTCCCGGCGCGAGCTGACCGAGCTGTTCCAGATGAAGGAGCTGCTGGAGGGCGACGCCGAGCGGTACGCGGCGCTGGTCCACGAGTTCCACGACCTGATCGTCAAGGGCGCCGACAACAGCAAGCTGGAGGCGCACTACCGCACCCTGATGAACCAGTTGGCCTACGCCCGCCTGGTGCGCACCTCGCTGTCCCAGCCGGGGCGGCTCACCGAGTCGGACAGCGAGCACCACCGCGTGCTCACCCTGCATCCTGGCCAAGGACGGCGACGGCGCGGAGCGCGTGATGCGCGAGCATGTGCGGATGAGCCACCAGGCGCTGATGGCCGGCATCGACGAGCGGCAGAGCTGACCGCGGGAGGTCACCGCCGCCCGCGGGTCACTCGGCCGTCACCTCATCGGCCAGGGCGTGGCTGATGCTGCGGGTCGCCTCGTAGAGCTCCCGGTACAGGGGGTACCGGCGGTCGTAGACCGCGCGCCAGTCCTCGTCCGGTTCGACGGTCGCGACGATCGGGTTCCAGCCGGCGGTGTCGACGCCGAGGGCCTGGGCCGCGAGCGCCGCGTCGCCGAGGCAGGCGCCGACAGTCTCGGCCGGGATCTGCTGCGGCAGGCCGATCGCGGCGGAGACGATGGCCGTCCACAGGCTCCGGGCGCCGCCGCCCACCGCGACCAGGCGGTCGATACGGGCCCCGGCGTCGGCGAACGCCTCGAGGTTGTGGCGCACCCCGAAGGCGGTGGCCTCGAGCGCCGCCCGGTACAGCTCCGCCCGCCCGTGACGCAGCGTCAGCCCGATGACGGTGCCGCGCGCCCGGGGGTCGAACAGCGGGGTGCGCTCCCCGGCGAAGTACGGCAGCATCAGCAGGCCCCGCGAGCCGGGCGGCACCCGCTCGGCCTCGGCCAGCAGCGTGGCGAAGTCCGAACCGGTGAGTTCGCGCAGCCAGTCGGTGAGGCTGCCGGAGGTGGCCATGCCCGCCGCGAGGCAGTAGCTGTCCGGGCGCACTCCGGTGGTGCCCCACAGCGCGGGGTGGCGCATCGGCCGCTCGCCCATGACGGTGAGGAACATGGTCGAGCCGTACATCACCATGGTGTCGCCGGGGGCCAGCGCGTCCACGCTCGCGGCCTCCGCCCAGGCGTCGATGGTGCCCGCGGTGACCGGCACCCCCTCGGGCAGCCCGGTGGCCGCCGCGGCGGCCGGGTGCACGGTGCCCACCACCTCGCCGGGCCAGGCCAGGGCCGGGAGTTCAAGACCGGGGGCGACTTGCCGGGCCCAGGTGTCGTTCCAGCGCCGGGCGTCGAGGTCGTAGAGCGGGTCGCACTGGCCGGCCGAGTGGTGGTCCAGTACGTACTCCCCCGTCAGCCGGTGCACCAGCAGGCTGGAGGCCATGAAGAACCGGCGGGTCGCCCGCCAGACGTCCGGTTCATGGCGGGCGAGCCAGCGCAGCTTCGGGCCGACCGCCTGGCTGGTGAGCGGGGAGCCGCCGCGCGCCAGGATCTCCTGCGCGCCGAGTTCGGCGGTCAGCTCCGCGATCTCGGCGGTGGCGCGGGTGTCGACCCCGTACAGGATCGCGGGGCGCAGCGGGCGGCCGGCCGCGTCGGCGGGCAGCAGACA
>NZ_MUNE01000381.1 GCF_002154605.1 Streptomyces milbemycinicus
GTGTCGGCGGGGGCGGAGTCGGCGGGGGCTTCGGCGTCCTGGGGGACCGAGGCGGTCTCCAGCACCGCCGCCGGGTCCGGCGCGGCCACCGCCCGGCGCACCAGCTCGGCCACCGCCGGGTACAGCACGGGCAGTTCGGCGAGCTCGGCCAGCTCGGTCACACCGCCGTAGGCGAGCACGGCCCGGCAGGCCGCCAACTGGTCGTTCGCGCCCGCTTTCATGCCGACGGACTTCAGGGCGTGGCGCACGACGCGGGGGAAGGGCGCGCGCAGCGCCGGGCGGAGCTCGTCCGGACCGCTGGTGTTCAGCAGATACTCCACCAGCCCGTCCGGCTCATGCCAGTCGGGGTCGTCCAGATTCCGCTTCGCGCCCTCCAGCACCGCGGCCCGCAGTTTCCGGCGGTCGCCGTAGCCCCGGTAGAGCCGTGGGCCCAGCGCCGTGTAGCCGAGCGCGGCAAGGCGCAGCAGCACCGGTTTGCGCTCGGGCGTCAGCGGGCACCCGGACAGGGCCCAGATCATTTCGCCGTCACCGGTGGCGAACATCTCGTCCACCAGATAGTCGGGCAGCGGTGCCGGCCCGGACACCAGCGCCATGGCCTCCTCGCGCAGCCGGGCCATCAGGTCCGGGGCGAGTGCGGGGCCGGCCAGCCGGAACGTGGCCGAGAGCAGGGATTCGTCGAGGGTCGCCACGCCGGGTGTTCTCCGATCATCGAGAAGAGTGCAGGGGGAGCAAGAAGGGGAGCGAGAAGGAGGAGGGACGGGAAAGTGAGGCTCAGGGGGTCGCGGACAGCTCGGCCATCCTGGACAGCGCGCCGATCCAGAACCGCTGCCGCTCCGGGGTCTGCCCCACCAGATGGGCGGCGCGCAGCTTGGGCGGCATATGGCGCAACAGCCGCGCGACCACCTCGGCATGGCGCTTCAGCTGCGAGACCTCGGCGTTGGCGAACACCTGGTGCACCAGATCGGTGTCATTGGTGCCCTCGGACGAGCTCTCACAGGCCGCGGCCAGCCTGGCCTCCCACTCCGCCACATCGCGCGCCAACTCCTTCAGCCCGATGACCTTCTGCCCCAGGCTCTCCGACAGCCGCGCCTCGAGCTGGGACAGCGGCACCGGGGCGTACTCCCCGTCGCCGAGGTAGATCAGCCCGGTCTCCAGCGGCTGCCCGGCCAGATGCAGCTTGATCAGCCGCTCCAGGGTCCGCTTGGTGATCCACTCCCGGCCCTCGTCGTCGATATCGCTCTTCCACCACTCCAGCGCCGTCTCGGCCACCTCGCCATAGGTGTCGATCAGCCACTGGTTGGCGGGGATGTCCTGCGGGCTCACCTCGTAGCTGACCGTGAAACGGCTGGCCTGCGCCACGTTGTTGCTGCTGACCAGCAGTTTGCGGCCGAGGTGGTACGGCGGGTTCTGCAGCGCTATCTGGGCGCACAGCCCCGGAATCGGCCGGCCGGCCAGCGACCACTCCTGGGTGATCTCCATCAGCTTGGCGAAGGTGGCCTTGTCCTTGGGCCGGTTGTACTCGTCCCAGACGATCACCTTGGACTCGGGCCCCATGAGCGAGCGGCTGAGCAGCGTGTCCAAGGTGCCGTCGGGCGTCGGGATCGGCACACACAGGTCTTCGACATTGGTCACCGGCAGCGAGAAATAGACCGGGTCGCGCCCCGTCTCCTCCCGGACCACCGCCTTGGTGATCTCCGTCTTGCCGCAGCCGGGCGGGCCCTGGAGCAGCACGGACCAGTTCTCCCGGACGGCGGTGCGCAAAATGGCCCGCACCGGATCCGCGATCGTCGCCGGGTTCGGGCACCCGATGGCGGCGGCGATGCCGTCCAGGATCTCCGCCGTGCGGTCGGGGCCGGGCTTGCCGTCCGACTTCGTATCCCGCAGGCGCAGCCGCTGACCGCCGACCAGCGGCAGCGCCCAGGACAACGGAAACCCGGCGCGGGCGCAGTCCAGCACATGCTGGAGGGTGCGCGGCGACAGCAGCGAGCGCAGCCGCGGGCTCAGCCCGGCCCAGAGCCGGAACACCTCGGTCAGGTCCCAGTCCTCGTAGCGCTCGGCCAGCTTCCGCCGCCAGGCGGTGTCATTGGCGGTCACCCGCAGGGTGACCATGCGATCCAGCACGGCCAGATCGCTGCGCCGGGCGCTGGTCTCGGCCAGTGACTCGTTGTCGGCGAGGAAGACGCCGACGCAGCCGAGCTTGCGCAGATCGTGCTCGCCGAGCGTCCAGTTGCAGGCGATCTGCATCAGCTGGGACTGAATGGTCTCGCCGGCCTGCAGCGAGTCGTCGATCAGCAGCACAAAGGGGATACCGGGGGTGAGCTGGCGCATAATCAGCTGGGTGAGGACCAGCTCACCGCTGTGCTCGTCCCGCACCGGCGCGTTGACCAGCAGGTCGTCCGGGGTCAGATTGGCCGCCGGGACCAGGATCACCTCGGTGCCGGGGTGCGCCTCGGGGACGTAGGAGTGAAATGTCGACGTCTTGCCGATGCCGTGCTCGCCGAAGACCTGCCCGGTCTGCCCCATGGCGATCATCGCGCTGATGAACTGCTCCAGACGGGCGCCGCTGCCCGGCCCGGTCCGCCGCGCCGCCTTCTGTGTCCTCGGCGTCTTCTGCGGTTGCCGCGCCGTCCGTCCCGCCCGGTCGGCGGACCCGTCCTCCGCGGTCGGTGCCGTCGTCTCCACGCTGCTCACAGTGGTCTGTTCCCTCGTTGTGTGTCTGTCGATGTCCGAAACGGTCAGCCGACGAGTCGGCCGTCAGCTGTCACCGGTGACCACCCGATGGCAGGCCATCGGCGGATCGTGCCGCTCCGGCCAGTCGTCCCCGCCGTCCGTGATCAGCCAGATCCACCGGTCGGGGTGGGCCGGGGTGACCTTGGGCGCATAGCCGTCGGTGACCATGATCACCGCGTCGGCGCGCTCCTCGAACCGCCGCCCCTTCACCTCCAGTCGGCCCTCGACATAGTCGACGACCAGCTGGAAGTTCGTCCCGCCGCCGCCGAGCACCCGCTCCCCGGGGACGAAGGGCATCACGGCGCCGTCGAAGCTCAGCCAGTGGCTCTCCACCCCGTCGGTCCGGCCCACCAGCGAGGTGATCCAGTCGACCACCTGCTGCGGCATCGAACCCGAGGTGTCCAGCGCGACCACCACCACCTTGGTGCGCTCCGCGCCCCGCCGGGAGAGCATCGGGTCATGGCCGAGCGCCAGCAGCACGGCCCCCTGCTTCTTCGGATAGACCAACCGCTCGCCCTCGCGCAGCTTGGAGGCCAGCACATCGGAGAGCCAGCGCCGCCACCACTCCACCCGCCGGGTCCGCGGGGTCTCACCGCGCAGCGCGGCCAGGCCCATCCGGCCCCACATGCGCTCCAGCCGCCTGCCGCCCCCGGCGGTGCGGTCCGCCAGGGCCAGCATCTCCTCCCGGGCGATGCCCTCGCCGCGCAGCGCCGCCCGCATCGCCTCGCTCAGGGTGGCGTCGACTATGGAGGACAGCGTCTCCTCGTCCATCGGCAGGCCGGGGCCCGCCCCTTGGCCCTGCTCGGCCCCGGCCAGCTGCATATGGATGCACACCGCGGGCGGTACGGGCGGCTGGCGCATCCGCTTGAGCTCCCCGTACACCCCCAGGTCGGTGTCGACGAAGTCCCGGTAGGACAGCGGCGTCAGGCCCTGCTCGGACAGATCGGCCACATACTGCCGATGCACCTTGTACGGATCGACGCCCACCGGCTCGCGGCGGGTGCCCCCGAGGCCGTCCGGCACCTCCTGGGCGGGCAGCTCCGTACGCCCCAACCGGACCATGGCCACATGGTTGATCGCCACCTCGGCGGCCAACTCGAAGACGGGGTCGGCGCGCAGCCCCTCGTCCACGTACAGATGGCGGTGGATCAGATGGCGCGCCTCGTGGAACAGCACGAACCGCACACCGCTCGGCCCGATCCGGACGAAGAACTCCGGGTTGTACAGCAGCAGGCAGCTGCCGTCGCCCACGGCCACCACCGCCGCCGTGTCCACCGCCGCGGTGGCGATCTGGTGGTGGCACTTGGCGTACAGCCACGAGCCCACCACGCTGTCCTTGACCCCGAAGTCCAGCAGCGCCGCCTCCTTGAGCCGACGGCCCTCCTCCGCCACCGCCGGATCCGCCACCTGACACTCCAGCAGCGCCCGGCGGTCGCGCAGGTCGATCACCCCCCGCGCCGCGGCATGCCTGCTCTCCCCCGTCACCCGTGCCACTGGCCCCCCTTTATCCCGCACTCTCATCCCGCATGCCGCTTTTCCGCATGCCGCGGTTCCGGCGCGGCCCTGCCCGGCCCCGCTACCAAGAACGTTATCCACCGGGTCTGACAGCGCCGCCCCGGGTCCGCCGCGCCGGATCCCGCCGGGCCGCCGCGCTCAGACCACCATCGGCCGGTCGGCCGGGGTGACGGGGGCCGGGAGCGTCGTGGAGCCCGCGAGATAGCGGTCCACGGCCGCGGCGGCGGAGCGGCCCTCGGCGATGGCCCATACGATCAGCGACTGGCCGCGGCCCGCGTCACCCGCCACGAAGACGCCTTCGCAGCCGGTTGCGAACCCCTCGTCCCGGGCGATATTGCCCCGGGCGTCGAGCTCCAGGCCGAGCTGGTCGATCAGACCGCCGTCCCGCTCGGGACCCGAGAAGCCCAGCGCCAGCAGGACCATGTCCGCCCGCAGCACCCGCTCGGAGCCCGACTCGGGCCGCCCGTCCGCGTCGATCCCGACCAGCCGCAGCGCCCGGACACCGGCCGTCGCGCCTCCCGGGCCAGGGTGCGCCCCCTCGAAGCGGATCGTGGCGGCCGAGAACAGCCGTGCGTCCACATCGGCGTCCGGGGACGCGCCCAGTTCCTGGGCCTCCTCATGGGCGGCGGACATCCGGTAGATCTTGGGGTGGACCGGCCAGGGCTGGTCCTCGGGCCGCTCGGTCCCGGGCCGGACGTGGATGTCCAGTTGGGTGACGGAGGCCGCGCCCTGGCGCAACACGGTGCCCAGGCAGTCCGCGCCCGTGTCCCCGCCGCCGACGATCACCACATGTCTGCCCTCGGCCGTGATCGGCGGCCGGGCGAAATCGCCCTCCTGGACCCGGTTGGCCAGCGGCAGATACTCCATCGCCTGGTGTATTCCGGCCAACTCCCGCCCCGGCACCGACAGCTCCCGCCACGCCGTCGCCCCGACCGCGATGACCAGCGCGTCGTAACGGGCCCGCAGCTCGGCGGCGTCCACGTCGGTGCCCACGCCCACGCCCGTACGGAACTTGGTGCCCTCCGCGCGCATCTGCGCCAGCCGGCGGTCGAGGTGGCGCTTCTCCATCTTGAACTCGGGTATGCCGTAGCGCAGCAGACCCCCCACCCGGTCGGCCCGCTCGTACACCGCCACCGTGTGTCCGGCGCGGGTCAGCTGCTGGGCCGCAGCCAGGCCCGCCGGGCCCGAGCCGATGACCGCGACGGTCTTCCCGGACAGCCGCTCCGGTGGCTTCGGGATCACATAGCCGCTCTCCCACGCCCGGTCCACTATGGCCCGCTCGACGTCCTCTATCGTCACCGCGGGCTGGTTGATGGCCAGCACACATCCGCTCTCGCAGGGCGCCGGGCACAGCCGGCCGGTGAACTCCGGGAAGTTGTTGGTCGCGTGCAGCCGCTCGCTCGCCCGCCGCCAGTCGTCGCGCGAGACCAGTTCGTTCCACTCGGGGATGAGGTTGCCCAGCGGGCAGCCCGCGTGGCAGAACGGGATGCCGCAGTCCATGCAGCG
>NZ_MUNE01000382.1 GCF_002154605.1 Streptomyces milbemycinicus
GTCGGCGTCACCGCCGCCCGCCGCGCCGATGAGCTCGCCGCGCTGCTGCGGCGGCGGGGCGCGGCCGTCATGCACGCTCCCGCGCTGCGCATCGTGCCGCTCGCCGACGACGCGGAACTGCTCACCGCCACCAAGCAGCTGCTCGACCACGCCCCCGACGTGGTGATCGCGACCACCGCCATCGGCTTCCGGGGCTGGGTCGAGGCCGCCGACGGATGGGGTCTCGGGGACTCGCTGCTGGCCCGGCTGCGCGGCGCCCGGCTGCTGGCGCGCGGGCCCAAGGTGCGGGGCGCGATCCGGGCCGCCGGGCTGACCGAGGAGTGGTTCCCGGCGTCCGAGTCGCTGGCCGAAGTGCTCGACCGGCTGCTGGAGGAGGGGGTCGACGGCAGCCGGATCGCGGTGCAGCTGCACGGCGAGCCGCTGCCCGGCTTCGTGGAGTCGCTGCGCGTGGCGGGCGCGGAGGTGGTCGGGGTGCCGGTGTACCGGTGGATGCCGCCCGAGGACATCGGCCCCGTGGACCGCCTCCTCGACGCGACCGTAGCCCGCGTGCTGGACGCCCTCACCTTCACCAGCGCCCCGGCCGCCGCGAGCCTGCTGGACCGGGCCGAGCGGCGTGGCATGCGCGACGAACTGCTGGACGCGCTGCGCCACGATGTGCTGCCCGCCTGTGTCGGGCCGGTCACCGCACTGCCGCTCGAGGCCCATGGCATCCCCACCAGCCAGCCCGAACGCTTCCGCCTCGGCCCGCTCGTACAGCTGCTGACCCATGAACTGCCCGGCCGGGTGAGGCCGTTGCCGGTCGCCGGGCGCCGCCTGGAGATCCGCGGGCACGCGGCCCTGGTGGACGGCGAGCTGCGCGCCGTACCGCCGGCCGGTATGGCCCTGCTGCGCGCCCTGGCCCGCCGCCCGGGCTGGGTCGTCGCCCGCGCGGATCTGCTGCGCTCCCTGCCGGGCGCGGGGCGCGACGAGCACGCCGTCGAGACGGCGATGGCCCGCCTCCGTACGGCCCTCGGCGCCCCGAAGCTCATCCAGACGGTGGTCAAACGCGGCTACCGGCTGGCGCTGGATCCGGTCGCGGACACCAAGTACGCCGACGTATGACCGGCCACTGACCGGCCACTGACCGGCCACCGGGCCCGAACTCCCTTGTGTCCATGGGGTGATGGGCGGGGCCGCGGGGGTTCCGGGCTCGGGCCTGGGCGGGCACTCTGGGACTGCGTGCATGTCCGCGAACCGCCCAGCCCCGAAGGAGTGACAGGAACATGGCGTCGGCGTCGGCCTACGACCTGCGGTTCGACTCCGGGCGGCTCTGTCTGGACCTGGTGGCCACGGTCGGCGGGCGGCTGAGCGAGGCGCCGGTCGAGCGGCTGGACGGGGTGGACCGGCTGAAGGCGTGGCTCGTCGACGCCGGTCTGGTGCCCCGCGGCACCGCACTCGACGTCGTCGACGGCGTCTGGCTCGCCCGCTTCCGCGCCGCCCGCGATCTGCTCCACCGCATCGTGCACAACGAGGTCGAGGGCCGGGCCGCGGGCGCCGACCTGGAGCGGGTGAACGCCCTGGCCGCCACCGCCCCGCCCGCCGTACGGGCCGTACGCGCCGCCGACGGCGCCCTCGTGCGCAGGCTCGCCGCCGTGCCCGACTGCGGCGCGCTGCTGGCGCAGGTGGCGCGGGACGCCGTGGAACTGCTCACCGACCCGGTGGCGCGCGGGCAGCTGCGGCAGTGCGAGGGGGAGACCTGCTCGCTGGTCTACCTCGACACCTCGCGCGGTCGCCGCCGCCGCTGGTGCTCCAGCGAGGTCTGCGGCAACCGCGAGCGCGTGGCCCGGCACCGCCGCCGCGTCACCCGGGCCTGACTGACGCATCTGCCCGAGCTGACTGATGGTGCGTCAGCCCAGGTCAGACTAGCGGACATACGGGCGACAAGACTGCTGTATAGCGCAATTGAGTGCACCTCGCGGCGTTTTTGTTGAACCTGGAAGTGTAACCGCACGTACCCCCTCGACCGCGCGGTGGAGATTACGCAAAGATGCTCCCGTGACCGAGAGGACGACACCGGACGACGCGCTCATGCGCGCGCTCTATGAAGAGCACGCGGGCCCGCTTCTCGCCTTCGTCCTGCGCCTGGTCGCGGGCGACCGGCACCGGGCGGAGGACGTGGTTCAGGAGACGCTCCTGCGGGCCTGGCGCAACGCCGACCAACTGCGGACCACCGGCGGATCGCTGCGCCCCTGGCTGGTGACCGTGGCCCGGCGCATCGTCATCGACGGTCACCGTGGCCGCCGGGCCCGCCCCCAGGAAGTGGACGCCGCACCGCTGCACGCCGTGCCCGCCGCCGACGAAATCGACCGGGCGCTGCGCATGATGACGATCTCCGACGCGCTTGCCGATCTCACCGATGCGCATAGAGAGGCGCTGGTCGAGACATACTTCAAGGGACGTACGGTGAACGAAGCGGCTGAGGTGCTGCGCGTACCGCCCGGGACTGTCCGGTCCCGGGTCTTTTACGCGCTGCGCGCCCTGCGGCTCTCGCTGGAGGAACGGGGGGTTACGGCATGATGCCGGCAGCGGAGGATCAGCAGCACACCGCCGTCGGCGCTTACGCCCTCGGCGTCCTGGACCCGGCGGAAGCCGCCCGCTTCGAGGAGCATCTGCTCGGCTGTGACCGATGCGGCGCGGAGCTGGATCAGCTGATGGGTATCCCGCCGCTGCTGGCCGAGTTCGCCACCTCCGCCGACGGCAGGACCGTGCTGGACCCCGCCACCATCACCGCACGCCCCGGACCCGAACTGCTCGGCCGGCTGATGGACGACGTCGCCACCAGCCGCCGCGGGCGCCGCAAGCGCCGGCTGTACCTGGTGGCCGCGGCCGCCGCGCTGATCATCGGCGGTCCGTTCGCCGGTGCCGCGCTGACCTCCGGCGACGGCGATGGCGGCGACAGCGGCGGGGGCGGCGGCCAGGTGGTGGCCAGCCCCGCGAAGGCGGCGTTCGACCAGGGCCAGAAGACCGGCTCGGTCGACCCCACCACGAAGGTCGACGCCACCGTCTCGCTGCAGGCGAAGGGCTGGGGCACATCGGTGGCCCTCAAACTCGGCAATGTGAAAGGCCCGAAGGCCTGCGACCTGGTCGCCATCGGCAAGGACGGCCATGAGGAGACCATCACCACCTGGGCGGTGCCCAGCACCGGCTACGGCATCAAGGACGGCGACGCGTCCCGCTGGAGCAAGGACCCGCTGTTCGCCCTGGGCGGCGCGGCCATGAACCCCGACGAGATCGACCGCTTCGAGGTCCGCACCCTGGACGGCCAGCGGCTTGCGGTCGTGAAGGTCTAGCCGGTGAAGGTCTAGAGCGTGTTGTGAAGGTGTACGGTTGACGGCTGCCCTACGCACACAGAAGGGGGCTTGGGTGGCCGCGCACAACGCCACGCACGCGAGCCGGAAGGCGAGACCGGACGGGGCCGGCGAAGCTGAGAAACGGGACGGGATCCGCGAGCGGGAGATGCGGATCGAGCAGACGCATCTGGACCGCGTGTACCGCCGCCTCGAGGAGAAGATCCACGAGGCGGAGTTCCTGATGAACGACGCCGCCAAGCACGTCCAGGTCGGTACGCCCGGCGCGCTCGCCGAGCGGGACGCCCAGGTCTTCCGGGCCGGGGTGCACCTCAACCGGCTCAACAGCGAGTTCGAGGACTTCCTCTTCGGCCGTATCGACCTGCTGCTCGGCAAGGACGGAGAGCGCGGCCCGGACGGCGCGTACACCTCCATCGAGCCCGCCGACGACGCGATCCGCCCCGGCGAGGACGGCGAGGACGGCGAGGACGGCGGCGGCCGCGCGGAGATCGCCGAGACGCTGCACATCGGCCGTATCGGCGTCCTGGACGCCGAATACGCCCCGCTCGTCATCGACTGGCGCGCGCCCGCGGCCGCGCCCTTCTACCGCTCCACCCCCGTCGCCCCCGGCCGGGTCGTGCGCCGCCGGGTCATCCGCAGCAAGGGGCGCCAGGTGCTCGGCGTCGAGGACGATCTGCTGCGCCCCGAGCTGACCGCCACCCTGAACGGGGCGGAGCTGCCGGTCGTCGGCGACGGCGCGCTGATGGCGGCGCTCGGCCAGGCCCGCGGCCACACCATGCGCGACATCGTCTCCTCCATCCAGGCCGAACAGGACCTGGTGATCCGCGCGCCCGCCGCCTCCGTCACCGAGGTGGAGGGCGGCCCGGGCACCGGCAAGACCGCGGTCGCGCTGCACCGCGCCGCGTATCTGCTCTACCAGGACCGGCGCCGGTACGCGGGCGGGATCCTGATCGTCAGCCCCACCCCGCTGCTGGTCGCCTACACCGAGGGCGTGCTGCCCTCGCTCGGCGAGGAGGGGCAGGTCGCGATCCGCGCCGTCGGTTCACTGGTGGACGGCGCCGAGGCCACCACGTACGACGAGCCGGCCGTGGCCCGCGTCAAGGGCTCGTCGCGGATGAGCCGGGTGCTGCGCAGGGCCGCCCGCGGCGCCCTGGAGCTGCCCGCGGGCCCCGGCCGGGCGGCCGGGCCGCCGGAGCGGCTGCGGGTCGTGGCGTTCGGCGCGCGGATCGAGCTGGACGCCGAGGAACTGCGCCGGATCCGGCAGGCCGCGCTGGGCGGCACCGCACCCGTCAACCTGCTGCGCCCGCGCGCCCGTCGGCTGCTGCTGGACGCGCTGTGGGGCAAGTCTGCGATGTCTGCCATGCCCGGGGGAGCCCACCGCTACACCGACCCCGAGCTGGCCGCCGAGGCGCGCGAGGGGTTCGACGAGGACATCTCCACCGAGGACGACTTCCTCAGCTTCCTGGACGCCTGGTGGCCCGAGCTCACCCCGCGCGCCGTACTGGCCGCGATGGCCGACGAGAAGCGGCTGACCCGCTGGTCGAGGCGGGTCCTGAGCCAGCGCGAGGCGGGCCGGCTGGCCCGCTCGCTGACCCGCCTGGGCGCGGACGGGAAGGGCCCGCTGTCGGTGCACGACGTGGCGCTGCTTGACGAGCTGTACACCGTCCTGGGCGCCCCGGCCCGCCCCGCCAAGCACCGCGAGGTGGACCCGCTCGACCACCTGACCGGGCTCGAGGAGCTGACGACCTTCGCCGACCGCTCCGCGCCCCGCCGTACCCGCGCGGACCGGCTGGAGCAGGAGCGCGTGGACTACGCCCATGTGATCGTCGACGAGGCGCAGGACCTGACCCCGATGCAGTGGCGGATGATCGGGCGGCGCGGCCGCCACGCCACCTGGACGGTGGTCGGGGACCCGGCGCAGAGCTCCTGGTCGGACCCGGAGGAGGCGGCCGAGGCCCGCACCGAGGCGCTGGGCAGCCGCCCGCGCCGCCGCTTCACGCTGACCGTGAACTACCGCAACCCGGCGGAGATCGCCGAGCTCGCTGCGAAGGTCCTCGCGCTCGCGATGCCCGGCGCCCAGGCGCCCGAGGCGGTCCGCTCCACGGGCCTGGTGCCGCGCTTCGCGCCGATGCCGGACGGAAGCGGCGGGTCGGCCGACAGGGGTGCGGGAGACCTGGCGGCGCGGGTGCGCGAGGAGGCGAGGCGCCTGCTGGACGAGGTGGACGGCACGGTCGGCGTGGTCGTCGCCATGCGGCGGCGGGCCGCGGCGCGCCGCTGGCTGGCAGGGCTCGGCGACCGGGTGGTGGCGCTGGGCAGCCTGGAGGCCAAGGGCCTGGAGTACGACGCGACGGTCGTGGTCTCGCCCGCCGAGATCGCCGACGAGTCCCCGGCGGGGCTGCGGGTGCTGTACGTGGCGCTGACGCGCGCGACACAGCGGCTGACCGTGGTGCCGGGGGAGCGGGACGACCCGGACGAGCAAGGCGTCCCCGATCTGCTGCGGGACTGATGAGGGACTGATGAGCGGCTGAGAAATCAACCCGTGGGGGAGGAATCACTTCCGGGGATGGTTTGTTAGCCTTGCTGTGGCACCGGCTCGATCCAAGCCCCCGGGCCCAACCTTCGTCGCTTCGAGCGACCACTTGCCGCGAGGCGAGCATGGCGGGTCGGTGCCACCTAAGCCTTTCAAGAGGTCCGCGTCGGCTGTTTCAGGACGCGGGCCTCTTCTGTGCTTCTCGGCGGATTCGCGGGGCTGAACAATATCTCCGAAACTCGAGCCCGGTTACCCGGTACCCGAAGGTAGGTGTAACCATCTGAAGACCACCGTCCGAGGGCAGACCGGCGAACCACCACCGCGGCCCGGGACAACCTGGAACAAGGGAAAGCAGAGGAAGTCGGCCATGGCAACGGCGCCCAGCGTCTCGTACTCGATGACGGTCCGGCTGGAGGTCCCCGCGAGCGGCACTGCGGTCAGCCAGCTCACCACGGCCGTGGAGTCCTCCGGTGGCTCGGTCACCGGCCTCGACGTGACCGCATCCGGCCACGAGAAGCTGCGGATCGACGTCACCATCGCCGCGACGTCCACCGCGCACGCCGACGAGATCGTCGAGAAGCTGCGCGGTATCGAGGGCGTCTCGCTCGGCAAGGTCTCCGACCGTACGTTCCTGATGCACCTCGGCGGCAAGATCGAGATGTCGTCGAAGCACCCGATCCGCAACCGTGACGACCTGTCCATGGTCTACACCCCGGGCGTCGCCCGCGTCTGCCAGGCCATCGCAGAGAACCCCGAGGACGCCCGCCGCCTCACCATCAAACGCAACAGCGTCGCGGTGGTCACCGACGGCTCCGCGGTCCTGGGCCTGGGCAACATCGGCCCCAAGGCCGCGCTGCCCGTCATGGAGGGCAAGGCCGCCCTCTTCAAGCGCTTCGCGGGCATCGACGCCTGGCCGCTCTGCCTGGACACCCAGGACAGCGATGAGATCGTCGCCGTCGTCAAGGCCATCGCCCCCGGCTTCGCGGGCATCAACCTGGAGGACATCTCCGCCCCCCGCTGCTTCGAGATCGAGGCGCGGCTGCGCGAGGCGCTGGACATCCCGGTCTTCCACGACGACCAGCACGGCACCGCCATCGTGGTGCTCGCCGCCCTCACCAACGCGCTGCGCGTGGTCAACAAGAAGATCGGCGATGTGCGCGTGGTCATGTCCGGCGCGGGCGCGGCCGGCACCGCCATCCTCAAGCTGCTGATCGCCGCGGGTTTGCGCCACGCGGTGGTCGCGGACATCCACGGCGTCGTGCACGCCGGGCGCGAGGACCTGGCCGGCGGGAACGGCAACTCCGACATGACCGCGCTGCGCTGGATCGCCGACAACACCAACCCCGAGGGCGTCACCGGCACCCTCAAGGAGGCCGTGCGCGGCGCGGACGTCTTCATCGGCGTCTCTGCCCCGAACGTGCTGTCCGGCGACGACGTGGCCGCCATGGCCGACGACGCGATCGTCTTCGCGCTGGCCAACCCCGACCCCGAGGTCGACCCGGCGATCGCCCGCCAGACCGCCGCCGTGGTCGCCACCGGCCGCTCCGACTTCCCGAACCAGATCAACAATGTGCTGGTCTTCCCGGGTGTCTTCCGCGGCCTGCTGGACGCGCAGTCGCGTACTGTGAACGACGACATGATGCTGGCCGCGGCCCGGGCGCTCGCGGACGTCGTCCACGACGACGAGCTGAACGCCAACTACATCATCCCGAGCGTTTTCAACGACAAGGTCGCGGGTGCGGTCGCCGGTGCGGTGCGGGTCGCCGCCAAGGCTGTGACCGGTACCACGGCGGTCTAGGCCGGGCTCGGCGCGTCGTACGGCGCGTCGCACGGCGTTCAGCCGATCGGGCCCCCATAGGGTGTCGGGCAGAAACGGCCGCCACGGCGCTTTTCGCGCGACTCACCAGGGCACCGGATTGGCTTTCCCGCCACAGGTGGGGGCAGGATGCGTTCCGGGCGCGAGGGTCTGAACACAGACCCGGGTCCGGGGACTGTCCGAGGGCCCTGGCAGCATCGGCTTCGATCTCACGCCTAATGGCAAGATGAACACGGGAGTACAACATGAACCGCAGTGAGCTGGTGGCCGCTCTGTCGGAGCGCGCCGAGGTGACCCGAAAGGACGCCGACGCCGTTCTGGCCGCCCTCGCCGAGGTGACCGGAGAGATCGTCGCCAAGGGCGACGAGAAGGTCACCATCCCCGGCTTCCTCACCTTCGAGCGCACCCACCGTGCCGCTCGCACCGCGCGTAACCCGCAGACCGGTGAGCCGATCGAGATCCCGGCCGGCTACAGCGTGAAGGTCTCCGCGGGCTCCAAGCTCAAGGAAGCCGCCAAGGGCAAGTAAGACCCCCATACGAAGGGGCGGCCACCTCATTGGAGGGTGGCCGCCCCTTTCGGCGTTCCTACGGGCCCTGGAGGCCCTTCCCGGGCCTCTAGGAGGCTTGGGAGGAGCCCTCGCCGCCGGGCAGTTCCACCTTGGCGCCAAGATCGCCCAATTTACTCATGAAGTTCTCGTATCCGCGGTTGATCAGATCGATGCCGTGGACCCGGGACGTGCCCTGGGCGGCCAGGGCCGCGATCAGGTACGAGAAGCCGCCGCGCAGGTCGGGGATGACCAGGTCGGCGCCCTGCAGCTTGGTCGGGCCCGACACGACCGCCGAGTGCAGGAAGTTCCGCTGGCCGAAGCGGCAGGCGGAGCCGCCCAGGCATTCGCGGTAGAGCTGGATGTGCGCGCCCATCTGGTTGAGCGCGGAGGTGAAGCCAAGGCGCGACTCGTACACCGTCTCGTGGACGATGGACAGCCCGGAGGCCTGAGTGAGGGCCACGACCAGGGGCTGCTGCCAGTCGGTCTGGAAGCCGGGGTGGACGTCCGTCTCCAGGGCGATGGCGTTGAGCTTGCCGCCCGGGTGCCAGAACCGTATGCCCGCATCGTCGATGTCGAAGGCGCCGCCGACCTTGCGGTAGGTGTTGAGGAAGGTCATCATCTCGCGCTGGCTGGCGCCGCGCACATAGATGCTGCCCTCGGTCGCGAGCGCCGCGCTCGCCCAGGAGGCGGCCTCCAGGCGGTCCGGCAGGGCGCGGTGGTTGTAGCCGCCGAGCTTGTCGACGCCGGTGATCCGGATCGTACGGTCGGTGTCCATGGAGATGATCGCGCCCATTTTCTGCAGGACGCAGATCAGGTCCTCGATCTCCGGTTCGACGGCCGCGTTGGAGAGCTCCGTCACACCCTCGGCGAGGACCGCCGTCAGCAGCACCTGCTCGGTGGAGCCGACCGACGGGTACGGCAGGCGGATCTTGGCGCCGCGCAGCCGGTGCGGGGCCTCCAGGTACTGGCCGTCCGCCCGCTTCTCGATCGTGGCGCCGAACTGGCGCAGCACGTCGAAGTGGAAGTCGATCGGCCGGCCGCCGATGTCGCAGCCGCCCAGGCCCGGGATGAAGGCGTGGCCGAGGCGGTGCAGCAGCGGGCCGCAGAAGAGGATCGGGATACGCGAGGATCCGGCGTGCGCGTCGATGTCGGCGACGTTCGCGCTCTCCACATGGGTCGGGTCCAGCACCAGCTCACCGGCCTCGTCACCTGGGCGAACGGTGACGCCGTGCAGCTGCAGCAGGCCGCGCACCACCCGCACATCGCGGATGTCGGGCACGTTGCGCAGCCGGCTCGGCCCGCTGCCGAGCAGCGCGGCGACCATGGCCTTCGGCACGAGGTTCTTCGCGCCTCGGACACGGATCTCGCCTTCGAGCGGGGTGCCGCCATGGACGAGCAGGACATCGTTCGAGCGGGTCATCTGGTCTCGCGTTCCTGGGACGGTCGGGGGGCAAGAGGCAAGCGTAATAGCCGCGGAGAGCACGTCTGAGTGACCGACGTACCCACCGAACGGACATGAATGTGTCACAACACGTTCGGTTCAGAGCAGAAAGCGTACGGTTACGTGCGCCGTTCCTGCTGTCGTACGCCCCGACCTGCTCTCACATGGGACTCGTCTTCCACTCCCCCTTCGGGGCGAACATGCGGGATCATGTGTCCATGACCGAGGTGTCCTCGCTCACAGGACGGCTGCTTGTCGCGACACCGGCGCTGGCGGACCCGAACTTCGACCGTGCGGTGGTGCTCCTCCTCGACCACGACGAGGAGGGGTCGCTGGGTGTTGTGCTCAACCGGCCGACCCCGGTGGGGGTCGGCGACATCCTGGAGTCCTGGGCCGCGCTGGCCGGGGAGCCGGGGGTGGTGTTCCAGGGCGGCCCCGTGTCGCTGGACTCCGCGCTGGGAGTCGCCGTGGTCCCCGGCGAGGCCGGAAGAGCCTCCGAGGCCGGAAGGGTCTCCTCGCGCACTGAGGACGGTCCGCTCGGCTGGCGCCGGGTGCACGGTGCGATCGGACTGGTCGACCTGGAGGCGCCGCCCGAACTGCTGGCCGCCGCGGTCGGCTCGCTGCGGATCTTCGCGGGCTACGCCGGGTGGGGGCCCGGGCAGCTGGAGGACGAGCTCTCCGAGGGCGCCTGGTATGTCGTGGAGTCCGAGCCGGGCGATGTCTCCTCGCCCGCGCCGGAGCGGCTGTGGCGGGCGGTGCTGCGCCGCCAGCGCAGCGAGCTGGCGATGGTCGCCACGTACCCGGACGATCCCTCGCTCAACTGATCCCTCGCTCAACCAGGGCCGGCGCTCAACTGGGGGAAGTGCTTGCCGGGTGGCGGCGACACCGGGTGACGCCGCGGGAGGCGCTGATCCCTCGTTCGCTCGGCGCGTGAGTACCCTAGGGCTGTATGAGCACTCTTGAGCCCGAGCGCGGGGCAGGCACGGGGACCCTCGTTGAGCCGACACCTCAGGTGTCGCACGGTGACGGCGACCACGAGCGCTATGCCCATTACGTACAGAAGGACAAGATCATGGAGAGCGCGCTCTCCGGATCTCCGGTGGTCGCACTCTGCGGCAAGGTCTGGGTCCCGGGCCGCGACCCGAAGAAGTACCCGGTCTGCCCGATGTGCAAGGAGATCTTCGACGGCATGGGAGCCGGCGGCGACAAGGACAAGGGCAAGGAC
>NZ_MUNE01000383.1 GCF_002154605.1 Streptomyces milbemycinicus
TGTGTATAAGGACCAGCCTTACAGGGGGCGGGTACGGTTCCTTACGGGGCGGGTACGGGCGGTGCGTCAGCGGGCGCTTGCCAGCAGGCCCCGGCTGCGCAGCACCCGCCGCTCGATCGGGGCGAAGATCAGCAGCTCGATCGCGATCCCGACGAACAGGATCATGATGATGCCGAGCAGCACCCCCGCCATATCGGAGTTGTTGCGCTGGTTCTCCAGGTACTGGCCGAGCCCGAGCCCCAGGTCGGGGGACTTGGCGATGATCTCCGCGGCCATCAGCGAGCGCCAGGAGAACGCCCAGCCCTGCTTGAGCCCGGCGACATAGCCGGGCAGCGCGGCGGGCAGCAGGATGTGGCGGGCGCTGACCAGGCCCCGGGCGCCGAGCGTGCGTCCGGCGCGCAGAAACAGCGGGGGCACCTGGTCGATGCCGGAGACCAGGCCGTTGGCGATCGAGGGGACCGCGCCGAGCAGGATGACGGTGTACATCATCTTGTCGTTGAGGCCCAGCCAGATCACCGCGGGCGGCACCCACGCCACCGAGGGCAGCGACTGGAGTCCGGACAGGATCGGGCCGATCCCGGCGCGGATGAACTTCACCCGGGCGACGATCAGCCCCAGCGGGGTGGCGATGGCCAGCGCGATGAGGAAGCCGAACAGGCCGCGCGAGACGCTGGTCCAGATGATGTCGAGCAGTTCGCCCTTGAGCCACAGTTGGTGCAGCGCGTCCCAGACCAGCTTGGGGTCGGGGAGCTTGTAGTCGTCGGTGACCTTCGCCCAGACCAGCACCTTCCAGATGAGGAGGATCAGGGCGACGGCCACGACGGGCGGCAGCACCTTCTGGACCAGCACTTCGGCCGGGGACGTACGCCGGATCTGCACCGCGTCCAGCGCGTCGAGCCCGGCCTCAAGACCCGCCAGGTCCTGGCTGGACTGCTTTGGCCGTTCCCCTGTGGGCTCGTCCGTCTTCTCCACGGCGGCCGTCGTCTTCGGCGACTCGCCGGTGGTCTCAGTGCCGGCCATGGCGGCGGATCTCCCCACGCAGTTCTTCGGTGATCTCAATGGACAGGTCCGCGACGGCCGCGTCCTCGATCCGGCGCGGCTGCGGAATGTCGACCGCCCACTCCCGGACGACCCGCCCCGGCCGCGAGGACAGCAGCACCACGCGCTGGGCCAGCCGCACCGCCTCGCGCACGTTGTGCGTGACGAACAGGACCGAGACGCCCGTCTCGCTCCAGATGCGGGTCAGTTCGCCGTGCAGCACATCGCGGGTGATGGCGTCGAGCGCGGCGAACGGCTCGTCCATCAGCAGCACGCTGGAGTCCTGCGCCAGCGCGCGGGCCAGTGCGACGCGCTGCCGCATACCGCCGGACAGTTCGTGCACCCGCTTGCCGTGCGAGCCGCCCAGCCGTACCAGCTCCAGCAGCCGCTCCGCCTCGGGTTTGCGGTCGGCGCGCGGTACGCCGCGCAGCCGCAGCGCCAGCTCGATGTTCTTGCCCGCGGTCAGCCACGGGAAGAGCGCGTGCTCCTGGAACATCAGGGCCGGCCGGCCGCCGTCGACCTCGATGGCCCCGGCGGTCGGCCTGTCCAGGTCCGCGACCAGGTTGAGCAGCGTCGACTTACCGCAGCCCGAGGCGCCCAGGATGCAGACGAACTCGCCGGGGCGCACATCGAGGTTGATGTCGTCCAGCACGGGCTGCGCGGCTCCGGGGCGGCCGAACGCCTTGTGGACGTGGTCGATGCGGACAGCTCCGGAGGGATGCGGCGAACCTGCGGCGGCCGCCGCGGCCGCGCCCGCCCGGTCGGCCTTGTCGGTGGTCAGTGCCGGGGACATCCGGTCACCTCCTGATGGGTGCGTACGTGCGGTGTGCGTACGGGATGCGGGTGTGCGTACGGGGCGCCCGCGTACGCGATGCGTGCGTACGCGGGCGCTCGGCGGCTACTGGGTGCCAAGACCCGCGGCCGAGACCGTCGGCCTGCCCTCCGCCTTGAGGACCTTGTTGAGCAGGGTCAGGTCGTAGATGCCCTTGAGGTCGGGCTTCTCCAGCAGCCCCGCCTTGACCGCGTGGTCCGCCTCGGTGTTCAGGGTCGAGGCCAGCGGGTCGTCGGTGACCTGGATGCTCTTCCACGCCGGGTCGATCACCTCGGCCGGGAGCGCCTTGCCGGACTCCGCCTTGAGCGCGGCGTTGGCATCGGCCTTCGCCTTGTCGGGGTTGGCCTTGATATACGCGTTGGTCTTCACCGAGCCGCGCAGCACGGCCTCCACGACGTCCGGGTGCTTCTTGAGGAAGTCCTGCCGGACGATCACGTTGGTGATGACGAACTTCTTGTCCGGCCACAGCGTGGACTCGTCCAGCAGCACCTTGCCGCCCTCGGCGACCAGCTTGGAGGCGGTCGGCTCGGGCACCCAGGCGCCGTCGATGGAGCCCGACTTGTAGGCGTCGGGGGTCACCTTGTTGTCCGTACGGACCACGGAGACATCGCCCTTGCCGCTCTGGGCGTCGACCTTCCAGCCCTTCTCGGCGATCCAGTTGAGGAACGCCACGTCCTGGGTGTTGCCCAGCTGCGGGGTGGCGATCTTCTTGCCCTTGACGTCGTCGAGCGTCTTGATCTTCTTCGGGTTGACGACGAGCTTGACCCCGCCGGATGCGGAACCCGAGACGATCTTGAGGTTGTCGCCGTGGGACTTCACATAACCGTTGATGGACGGCGAGGGGCCGATCCAGCCGATGTCGATGGAGCCGCCGTTGAGCGCCTCGATCTCGGAGGGGCCCGCGTTGAAGACGAACGGCTTGATCTTGGTGCCGCCCAGCTCCTTCTGGATCTCCCCGCCGTTGCGCAGGCCCACCAGCGCGGTGGCGTGCGTGAGGTTGGCGAAGTAGCCGACCTTCACCGTGTCCAGGCCGCCGATCTTCTTGCCGCCGGCGGCGGGGACGGTCTTGTCTCCCGTGTCGTCCTTCTCGGAGCCGTAGCCGCAGGCGCCCAGCGCGCCGATCAGCAGGGGGAGGGCGGCGGCTGCCGCGAAGAGGCGGGTGCGTCGGCTGAAGGCCGGTCGTGGGTGCGTGGTGCGGTCGACGGACACGGGAGGTGTTCCTCTCGGAGGGCCGGGGACAGCGTCAGGGGACGCCCGGCAGTTCGGCAGGTCTTCGATTGCGGTGGGGCAGGGGGACGGGGAGCGCACAGGTCAGCTGGCACATCGGCCGACCCCTCCCTGGCCACTGCCCAGGGCGCCGCTGCCGACGCGGCCGCCCTCTTTCGCGAAGGTGGAGAAGACATCACCGGACATGGTCAGAAGTCCCATCCGTCGTCATCGGTCTGGTCGTCATGGGTGGGGACAGGGGTTGCGAACGAGTCGCCCACCATGCCCGCGGTCAGCGTCGTCCCGTCGGCCGGGTCGATCAGGATGAACGAGCCGGTGCGGCGCGAGTCGGCGTACGAGTCGACCGGCAGCGGCTCGGCGGTACGGATCTTCACCCGCCCGATGTCGTTGGCGACAAGCTGCTCCGGGTGCGGGTGCAGGGACAGATCGTCGAGGGTCAGCCGGGACGGGATGTCCTTGACGACGGCCTTCACGGTGCGGGTGCCGTGCTTGAGCAGCACGCGGTGGCCGACCGTCAGCGGCTGGTCGGCGACATGGCAGACCGTCGCCTCGATGTCCTGCGTGGCCTGCGGCGCGTCCTTGCCCGGCACGATCAGATCGCCGCGCGAGACGTCGATGTCGTCCGTCAGCAGAATGGTCACCGACTGCGTCGTCCAGGCCACGTCGACCGGCTTGCCCAGCAGATCGATGCCCGAGATCGTGGTCGTACGGCCGGACGGCAGCACCATGACCCGCTCACCGACGCGGAACGAACCGGCCGCGATCTGGCCCGCGTAGCCCCGGTAGTCCGGGTGCTCCGCGGTCTGCGGACGGATCACATACTGCACGGGCAGCCGTGCGTGGCAGTGCGCCAGGTCGTGGCTGACCGGGACGGTCTCCAGATGCTCCAGGACGGTCGGACCGCCGTACCAGTCCATGGTCGCGGACGGCTCCACCACGTTGTCACCGGCCAGCGCCGAGATCGGGATGGCCGTGACATCGGGGATGCCGAGCTCGGTGGCGTACGCCGTGAACTCCTCGGCGATGGCCGCGAAAACGGCCTCCCGGTAGTCGACCAGGTCCATCTTGTTGACCGCGAGGACCACATGCGGGACGCGCAGCAGCGCCGCGATCGCGGCGTGGCGGCGGGTCTGCTCGACGACGCCGTTGCGGGCGTCGACCAGGATCACGGTGAGTTCGGCGGTGGAGGCGCCGGTGACCATGTTGCGGGTGTACTGCACATGGCCGGGCGTGTCGGCGAGGATGAACCGGCGCCGGGGCGTGGCGAAGTAGCGGTACGCCACATCGATGGTGATGCCCTGCTCGCGCTCGGCGCGCAGCCCGTCGGTGAGCAGCGCGAGATCCGGGCCGTCCTGGCCGCGGTTCGCCGACGCGCGCTCCACGGCCTCCAGCTGATCGGCGAGAACCGACTTGGAGTCGTGCAGCAGGCGGCCGACGAGGGTGGACTTGCCGTCGTCGACCGAACCGGCGGTGGCGAACCGCAGAAGGGTCGTCTCGGAGAGCTCTGTGGTCGTCGTGGTCATGCTTAGAAGTACCCCTCGCGCTTGCGGTCCTCCATGGCGGCCTCGGACAGCTTGTCGTCGGCGCGGGTGGCGCCGCGCTCGGTGAGCCGGGAGGCGGCGATCTCGGCGATGACGGCGTCCAGCGTGGTCGCGTCGGAGTCGACGGCGCCGGTGCAGGACATATCGCCGACGGTGCGGTAGCGGACCTGCCGCTTCTCGACCGTCTCGCCGTCCTTGGGCCCGCCCCACTCGCCGGCGGTCAGCCACATGCCGCTGCGCTGGAAGACCTCGCGCTCATGGGCGAAGTAGATCTCCGGCAGTTCGATGTTCTCGCGGGCGATGTACTGCCACACGTCCAGCTCGGTCCAGTTGGACAGCGGGAAGACGCGGACGTGCTCGCCCGGCGCGTGGCGGCCGTTGTACAGGTTCCACAGCTCGGGGCGCTGGCGGCGCGGATCCCACTGCGAGAACTCGTCCCGCAGCGAGAAGACACGCTCCTTGGCGCGGGCCTTCTCCTCGTCGCGGCGGCCGCCACCGAAGACCGCGTCGAACCGCTCGGCCTGGATCTTCTCCGTCAGCGGCAGCGTCTGCAGCGGGTTGCGGGTGCCGTCGGGGCGCTCCTTGAGGACGCCGCGGTCTATGTAGTCCTGAACGGAGGCCACATGCAGGCGCAGCCCATGGGCCGCCACCGCACGGTCCCGGTACTCCAGGACCTCGGGGAAGTTGTGTCCGGTGTCGACGTGCAGCAGTGAGAACGGCACCTGCGCCGGGGCGAACGCCTTGAGCGCCAGATGCAGCATGAGGATGGAGTCCTTGCCGCCGGAGAACAGGATCACCGGCCGCTCGAACTCGCCCGCCACCTCGCGGAGGATGTGCACCGCCTCGGACTCCAGCGCGTCCAGGTGCGTCAGCGCGTAGAGGCTGTCGCCGTCTTCCGAGCTGGGTCCCGATCCGTTGATCTGAGCCACCGTGGTCATGCAAGTCCCCTCTCACCCAGCAGCGACCTGAGCGCCGCGGCGGACTCCTGCACACCCTGCTGATGTGTCTCGATGCGCAGATCCGGGGAGTCGGGGGCCTCGTACGGGTCGTCGACCCCGGTCAGCCCCTTGATCGCGCCCGCGGCCTGCTTGGCGTACAGCCCCTTCACATCGCGCTCGGCGCACACGTCCACCGGTGTGGCGACATGCACCTCCAGATACGCCGTGCCTTCGGTCTGGTGGCGCTTGCGGACCGCTTCGCGGCTGTCCGCGTACGGGGCGATCACCGGCACCAGGACCTTGACGCCGTTGGAGGCCAGCAGCTCGGACACGAAGCCGATCCGCTGGACGTTGGTGTCCCGGTCCTCACGGGAGAAGCCGAGGCCGGAGGAGAGGAACTCGCGGATCTCGTCGCCGTCCAGCACCTCCACCCGGTGGCCCTCACCGCGCAGCCGCTCGGCCAGCGCGTAGGCGATCGTGGTCTTGCCCGCGCTCGGCAACCCGGTGAGCCATACCGTGGCGCCCTGCTCTGTCACGCTCATCTGGTTCTCCTGGTCAGCCATCAGCCGTGCAGCCCGCACTCGGTCTTGGCGCGGCCCGCCCAGCGGCCGGCCCGTGCGTCCTCGCCCTCCAATACCCGCCGGGTGCACGGCGCGCACCCCACCGACGCATATCCGTCCATCAGCAGGGGGTTGGTGAGCACACCGTGTTCGTCGACGTACGCGTCCACGTCCGCCTGCGTCCAGCGGGCGATCGGGGAGACCTTGACCTTGGCCCGCTTGGGGTCCCAGCCCACCACCGGGGTGCCCGCGCGGGTCGGGGACTCGTCGCGGCGCAGCCCGGTCGCCCAGGCGTCATAGCCGCGCAGCCCCTCCTCCAGCGGCTTGACCTTGCGCAGGGCGCAGCACAGGTCCGGATCCCGGTCGTGCAGCTTGGGGCCGTACTCGGCGTCCTGCTCGGCGACGGTCCGGCGGGGGGTGAGCGTGATGACGTTGACGTCCATCACGGCCGCCACCGCATCGCGGGTGCCGATGGTCTCCGGGAAGTGGTAGCCGGTGTCGAGGAACACGACATCGACGCCGGGCAGCACACGGGAGGCCAGATGGGCCACCACCGCGTCCTCCATCGAGGAGGTGACGCAGAAGCGCGGCCCGAAGGTGTCGGCCGCCCAGCGCAGGATCTCCAGCGCCGGAGCGTCCTCCAGTTCACGCCCCGCGCGCTCGGCCAGTTCTTCCAGGTCTTTCGCGGTGTGCTGGACCTGCTCGGTCATATCGCCGTGTCCCCTTCGCCGTGGTCGCGCCGCAGCCCCTTGGCCAGCAGCCCGAGGAACGACAGCCGGAACGCGCGGTTGCAGGAGGCGCATTCCCAGGCGCCGTGGCCTTCTTCGGAGGGGCGCAGGTCCTCCTCCCCGCAGTACGGGCAGTAGAACGGAGCCGCACGCTCACTCATGACAGCGCCTCCTCACTGGCCCTGGCCGCCCACGTCGCGAACCGCTCGCCCTCTTCCCGCTCTTCCTGGAAGCGACGCAGCACACGCTCGATGTAGTCGGGGAGTTCGGCGGAGGTGACCTTCAGACCGCGCACCTTGCGGCCGAAGCCGGCCTCCAGGCCGAGCGCGCCGCCCAGGTGGACCTGGTAGCCCTCGACCTGGTCGCCGTTGTCGTCCATGACCAGCTGGCCCTTGAGGCCGATGTCGGCGACCTGGATGCGCGCGCACGCGTTCGGGCAGCCGTTGAGATTGATGGTGATGGGCTCGTCGAACTCGGGCAGCCGGCGCTCCAGCTCGTCGATCAGCGAGGAGCCGCGCGCCTTGGTCTCGACGATCGCGAGCTTGCAGAACTCGATGCCGGTGCAGGCCATCGTGCCGCGCCGGAACGTGGACGGCTTGACCTGAAGGTCCAGCGCCTCCAGCCCGGCGACGAGCGAGTCGACCTGGTCCTGCTCGACGTCGAGCACGATCATCTTCTGCTCGACGGTGGTGCGGAGGCGGCCGGAGCCATGTGCCTGGGCCAGTTCGGCGATCTTGGTGAGGGTCGCCCCGTCCACGCGGCCGACGCGCGGCGCGAAGCCGATGTAGTAGCGGCCGTCCTGCTGGCGGTGTACGCCGATGTGGTCGCGCCACTGCTGGACGGGCTGCGCTGGCGCGGGGCCGTCGACCAGCTTGCGCTTCAGGTACTCGTCCTCCAGCACCTGGCGGAACTTCTCCGCACCCCAGTCGGCGACCAGGAACTTCAGCCGGGCGCGGGTGCGCAGCCGCCGGTAGCCGTAGTCGCGGAAGATGCCGATGACCCCCGCCCAGACCTCCGGGACCTCGTCCAGCGGGACCCAGGCGCCGAGCCGGACGCCGATCTTCGGGTTGGTGGACAGCCCGCCGCCGACCCACAGGTCGAAGCCGGGGCCGTGCTCGGGGTGGCGTACGCCGACGAACGCGATGTCGTTGATCTCGTGGACGACGTCGAGCAGCGGCGAGCCGGAGATGGCCGTCTTGAACTTGCGCGGCAGGTTGGAGAATTCCTTGTTGCCGATGAAGCGGCTGTGGATCTCGTCGATGGCCGGGGTGCCGTCGATGATCTCGTCCTCGGCGATCCCGGCGACGGGCGAGCCGATGATGACGCGCGGGGTGTCGCCGCACGCCTCGGTGGTCGACAGGCCGACGGCCTCCAGCCGCCGCCAGATCTCGGGCATGTCCTCGATCCGGATCCAGTGGTACTGGATGTTCTGCCGGTCGGTGATGTCGGCCGTGCCGCGGGCGAACTCCTGGGAGATCTCGCCGATGACCCGCAGCTGCTCGGTGGTCAGCCGGCCGCCGTCGATACGGACGCGCAGCATGAAGAACTCGTCGTCCAGCTCTTCCGGCTCCAGGATGGCGGTCTTACCGCCGTCGATACCGGGCTTGCGCTGGGTGTACAGGCCCCACCAGCGCATACGTCCGCGCAGGTCGGCGCCGTCGATGGCGTCGAAACCACGGTGGGCGTAGATCGTCTCAATGCGTGTCCGCACATTGAGACCGTCGTCGTCCTTCTTGAACTGCTCGTTGGCGTTGAGGGGCGTGAAGTGACCCGCGGCCCACTGGCCCTCGCCGCGGTGGCGTCCGGCCTTGCGGCGGGGCGTGGCTGCGCTGGGGCGGTCCGGGGTGGCGGCCATGGCGGTGTGTGTCCTTCTGAGCGGCTCTGGTGCGGCGGACGGTGCTCGTGTACACCCTCGATGCCCTGCGCTTTGACCGAGCGCGTCGGTGACCTGCGGTTTTGCGCAGGCGGGCATGGCAATGCGGGGGAGGGTGAGGTGCGGTGGCGGGGAGAATGAGGCGTGCGAGGTCGCCCACGTCGTCGGGGGCGGCGGGGAATGCGGTTTGTCTCCTATACCCATCT
>NZ_MUNE01000384.1:0-233 GCF_002154605.1 Streptomyces milbemycinicus
CGGGCGGCGCCGTCACCGACTCCCAGAGCGTGGCCACCCCCCGCGCCGGATAGTCCACGCGCGGCACCTCACCGATGGGCGCCGTCGCCTTGCGCCCGAACAGCGTCGGGCACAAGGTCAGCCCGCCGCCGGCCGGCACCCGGCTGTGGGTTCCCATCGGATGCAGCCGCAGAACCCCCGAATCCCACTGCACGTTGGGGTGCAGGCCTGCGAAGAGCGCCGCAGCGCCACCG
>NZ_MUNE01000384.1:253-997 GCF_002154605.1 Streptomyces milbemycinicus
CGGCCGGATCACCGCACAACACGGACGGCTTGCGCTGATCCCGGTACGCCGTCTCGATGTCCCGGCATACGACGGCCGGATCCGTGCACCTGACGACCGTCAGCTCCTCGGCCATCTCCGGCACCCGGGACTGGGGACGGGGCGTGATGAAGTCCGGCAGCCACCGTCGCTCGCTGACCAGTGCGAGCAGCAACTCGCCATCCAGTGAAGGCAGGCGATTCCGCACAAGGCGCATCCACCGCATGTGCAGCGGAAAGTCGCCGGGATCGCGCAGCGCCCACAGACTGTGACACGTCTCCTGCAACGGCGAGATGGCAAACCGGACGCGTGTCAGGTCGTCCACGCCGAGCTCGATCTCAATCACGCCGCCCCCGGGTGCCGCACCCCATGGATTTAGCCTCAGTCTAAATCTCTGTCACCCGCCCGGTCGCGGCGGCTTCAGTGAAGGCCATGAAGTTGCCTGCACGCGGCCCCCTGCGGGTCTACGCAACCCTGACCTTCTTCGACTCCCTGGTACCCGGCATCATGCTCGCGGGCGGTGTCCTCTTCTTCACCAAGGTCGCTCACCTGGGCGCCGTGCAGGTCGGCAGCGGCCTGTCTCTCGCCGCGCTCGCCGGAATCGCCGTCGCCGTCCCGGCCGGCCGGCTCGGAGACCGCATCGGACACCGCCGCCTGCTCATCGGCATCAGCGTGCTGCGCGGCCTCATCCTCGCCGGGTACCAACTGGTGGGCTCCTACCAGGCG
>NZ_MUNE01000384.1:1013-2126 GCF_002154605.1 Streptomyces milbemycinicus
GGCGTTCCTGGCCGTCGCCTGCCTCGCGGGCCTCGCCGAGAGTGCCGTCGCGCCCGTGCGCCAGGCCCGTCCTCGGCACCATCACCACACCGGACAACCGTGTCGAGGTGCTCGCCTTCAACCGCGTCGTACGCAACATCGGCGCCACCCTCAGCACCCCCGCCCTCGGCGTCGCCCTCGCCCTGGACAGCCCCGTGGCGTTCCGCTCCCTGATCGGCGTGGGTGCGGTCAGCGTCCTGATCGTCGCACTCATCGCCACCCGCCTACCGGACACCACCACCCCCACCGAGCCCATTCCCGACGCGGCGGGTCCGAGGAAGAGTAAGCGGAGCGGGGTCCTCCGCGACCGCCCCTACCTCGCACTCTCCCTCCTCAACGGTGTGCTCGTCATGCACATGGAACTCCTCGAAATAGGAATGCCGCTCTGGGGCATGAACCGCACCCAGGCTCCCGCATGGACCACGTCCGCGCTCCTGTTCACCAACGTCCTGGTGGCCATCGGCTTCCAGATGCGCGTCGGCCACACCGTCACCGACGTGAACTCGGCGGCTCGCGCCATGCGCCGCGGCGGCTACTGCCTCCTGTCCGCCTCCGCCGTCTTCGCCCTGACCGGAACCCTCACCCCCCTGCTGTGCGCGACCGCCCTCTTCAGTGCCGTCGTCCTGCTCACCCTCACCGAACTCCTCCAGTCGNNTCGGTGAGTACCAGGGCGCCTGGAGTGTGGGAACCCAACTCGTCCGCTCCTGCGGCCCGTTCCTGGTGACCCTGGTCCTCTCGACCCTGGATGCCGCCGGCTGGCTGGTGATCGGCCTGATCTACGCCGTGGCAGCGGCCTGCGCCGCGCCCCTGTCCCGCCGGGCGGAGGCCACCCGCCACGTAACCGCACCACAAGCCGCCACACCCCAGCCGACCCCTACGAAGCACACGGTCCCGCACAATGCCTGACCACGTCGGCCAAGGGTGCCGACGCCGCACGAGACCGCTTTCGGCCTGCTCAGGTACCCAGTGCTGTTGACGCTCGGGGTGTCCTGTTCAACCGCGTCCTGCTGCCCTATGTGACGCGGGTGCTGGGCAAGACGCTCTACGACGATATGCGGCGGATGGAAGCGCTGG
>NZ_MUNE01000384.1:2167-2639 GCF_002154605.1 Streptomyces milbemycinicus
GCCACCTCCGCACGACCGTCAGCGTGATCACCACCGTCGAGAACCCCACCCTGCTCCGGTGGATCCGCCGCGAAGCGCTCGCGAAGAGCTAGGGCTTGTTGAGGTAGGCCAGGACGGCCCGGACACGGCGATTGTTGTTGTCGTCGTCGGTGATGCCGAGTTTGCCGAAGATCGAGGTGGTGTGTTTGCTGATGGCGCTTTCGCTGAGGAAGAGCCGCTGGGCGATGGCCTGGTTGGACAGCCCCTCGGCCATGAGGCTGAGCACGGAACGCGAACACTCCGTGCGCAGCCTCATGGCCCAGGGGCTGTCCAACCAGCCAATCGCTCAACGGCTCTTCCTCAGCGAAAGCTACACCAGCAAACACACCACCTCGATCTTCGGCAAACTCGGCATCACAGACGACGACAACAACAATCGCCGTGTCCGGGCCGTCCTGGCCTACCTCAACAAGCCCTAGCTCTTCGCCAGCGC
>NZ_MUNE01000385.1 GCF_002154605.1 Streptomyces milbemycinicus
GGGCACCCCGTGGTACACGTACCGCGAGGGGCCGCCGAAGACGAACAGATCGCCGGACGCCAGCTCGATGTCCGTGTACGGCTTGGTGCGGGTCGCTGTGTTGCCGACCCGGAAGACGCAGGTGTCGCCGATGCTCAGCGAGACGACCGGGGCGGCGGACTTCTCGTCCTTGTCCTGGTGCATGCCGAGTTTGGCCTGGCCGTCATAGAAGTTGATCAGCGCCGTATCGGGGGTGTAGTCGGCCGAGGCCATCTCCTCCCTCTTGTTCTGGTACGCCTCCGCCAGAGCTCGGCGGCCCAGCTCCACCATCCAGCCGGGGAATTCCGCGGCCCGCGCGCCGTTCACATCGTCGGCCGTACGGCTGTACCGGTACGGCAGCCAGTGCCAGCCGACGCACACGGTCTGTACGGACATGACGCCCCCGCTGGGCAGCCTGGTGCGCCGGATCGGGACGGGCCCCTGGGCCCAGGCCCGGCAGGCCGCGACCAGCTCACGCTGCTGTTGCAACGTGAGCCAGTCGGGCACATGCACCGCGCCAGGTGCGACCTCCCTGCGGGGTCGTGGGATCAGAGTGTTCATGCACCCTCGTGGGCCAGCAACTGCTGCTTGCGCTCCAGGCCGCCGGCGTAGCCGGTCAGCGAGCCGTTCGCGCCGATCACCCGGTGGCAGGGGCGCACCACCAGCACCGGGTTCGCGCCGAGCGCCGTGCCCAGGGCGCGCACCGCCGCGCGCGGGGCCCCGATCTGCTCGGCGAGCCGGCCGTAGGTGGTCGTGGTGCCGTACGGGACGGCGTCAAGGGCCTGCCACACCCGCTGCTGGAATGCGGTGCCTCGGGTCACATACTCGATGTCGAACCGGGTCAGGCCGCCGTCGAAGTAGTCGCGCAGCTGAGAGACGATCTCGGCGAACGCCTCCGGACCCCGCCGCCAGCCGTCCTGGACGACCGCGCCGCCCTTCTGGCCGGGCACGGACAGGGAGGCGAGTGCGGTGCCGCCCTTGGCGGACTTCGACTCCTCGCCCACCAGCAGCAGTTCGCCCAGCGGGCTGTCGACCGTCGTGTAGACCGTCATCGGTCTTTCCTTTCGTGTTCGTGCTCGTCGTGCGCCTCGTGCGTATCGCGCTTGAAGTCGCCGCGGTCCTTGGCGGCGTTCCAGAAGTGGTGCATGGCGTAGCTGCGCCAGGGCCGCCAGGCCTCGGAGTCGACCGCCGCGGCGCCCGTCGCCCGCATCCCGGCCCGTACGGCCACATCCGCGGTCAGCAGCACATCCGGGTCGCTCAGCGCCCGCATGCGGATGTAGCCGGCCGTCCAGGGGCCGACGCCGCGAAGACCCAGGAGCGCCTTTTCGGCCTCGTCCCGGTCGGCGCCGGGGTCGAGCCGGACGGCGCCGTCGGCGAGTGCCGCGCTGACGGCGCGCACGGTGTCACGGCGCGAGTCCGGCATCCCGAGCTCGCCGAGCGCCGCCTCGGCCAGCCGCTCCGCGCTCGGGAAGAGCCGGGTCAGCCCGCCGCTCGGCGTGCGCAGCGGCTCGCCGTACGCCGCCAGCAGTGCCTCGCCGAGCCTGCGGCCGGCGGCCACCGAGACCTGCTGGCCCAGCACCGCGCGGACCGCCAGCTCGTGCGGATCGGCCGCGCCGGGCGCGCGCAGCCCGGGCCGCAGGGCGACCAGCGGGGCGAGCGCGGGGTCCGCGCCCAGCCGCTCGCCGACCGCGTACGGGTCGGCGTCCAGGTCGAACAGGCGGCGCACCCGCTGGGTGGCGGTGGTCAGATCGCGCAGATCGGCCAGGTGCAGCCGGCACTCCAGCCAGCCGCCCGCGCCGGGTGTCTCGCCGACCTCCGCGATCCCGGCGCCGTTCGGCAGCCGCAGGGTGCGCCGGTAGACGCGGGCGCCGCGCTCGCCGGTGATCTCCTCGGCGCCGGCGAGGGTGCGGGCGCCCAGGTAGTCGAAGACCTCGGCGGAGGCGTACGGACCGCGGAAGGCGAGCCGCAGCGGTATCCCGGCCGCGCCGTCCTGGGAGCCGACCGGACCGAAGCGCGCGCCCTGCCCGGGGCGGGCGGCGCGCAGCTCGCTGGGCGTGGCGGCGTAGATCTCGCGGATGGTGTCGTTGAACTGCCGCACGCTGGCGAAGCCGGCCGCGAAAGCGATCTCGGCGGCCTGCATGGAGGTGGTCTGGAGCAGGATCCGCGCGGTGTGACCGCGCTGGGCCCGCGCGAGCGCGAGCGGGCCCGCGCCCAGCTCGGCGTTGAGTTGGCGCTGTACCTGCCGGGAGCTGTAGCCCAGCCGTCCGGCGAGCCCGGCCACGCCTTCGCGGTCGACGACGCCGTCACCGATCAGCCGCATCGCCCGGCCGACCACATCGGCCCGGGTGTTCCACTCCGCGGACCCGGGCACCGCGTCCGGGCGGCAACGACGGCAGGCCCGGAAGCCGGCGCCCTGGGCCGCGGCCGCGGTCGTGAAGAAGCGGACGTTCTTGCGCTTGGGCGTGTTCGCGGGGCAGCTCGGCCGGCAGTAGATGCCGGTCGTGGAGACGGCGAGGAAGAACTCGCCGTCGAACCGGGAGTCGCGGCTGCACACCGCCTCGTACTTGCTGTCGTCGGTCATCACCCCTCTACTGTGCGGCAGGGAGCGGTGGTGCGCTGGCGGGTATCGGACATGGCTCTCACCGCGCGTGGCTGCCGGGAGACGGCGCCTGGCCGGTGGGCAGCAGGCGGGCGAGATAGCGCTCGAGCAGGCCGGTGAGCTGGTCGGGAGGCAGCCGGTCGGGTTCGCTGACGGCGTCGAAGACCAGTCCGTCGGCGACGGCGAGCAGCAGCCGCGCGTCGACGGGGGGATCCAGCGGCGGGTTGAGGCCGTCCGCGAGGCCGTCGGCCCGGGCCCGCAGCAAGGTCTCGGTGAGCCCGTCGAGCAGCTGGGCCTGGGTTTCCTTCTGGATCGCGGCGAGCGAGGGATCCGAGGCCGCGCGGGCGGCGAAGGCGACGTAGACGCGGCACTCGACGCGGCGCTCCTCGTCGAGCGGCAGCAGTTCGCGCAGGACCTGGGAGAGGTTCTGGGCGACGCCGCCTTCCAGCCGCAGGGCGTCGATCCGGCGGAGCGTCCGGTCCACGACATGCTCGACCCCGTCATACGGTCGACACCGCACCGCGCCGCCGCACGGGTTCACGGGTGTGACCGCTCAGTCGACCGGCGCGAGCCCGGCCGTCGGCCGGTAGGCGTAGCAGCGCCGCAGCCAGCGGGCTTGGCCCTCGGGGAGCGGCTGGAACGGCACCCGGCGGTGCATCACGCGGCGGTTGTCGAAGATGTGGAACCCGCCCTCCTCGATCAGCACCGGAGTCCCCGGCAGGGCGGCAGCGTGGTGCTCGAGGTTCGCCAGCGCCTCGTGCGCCTCGTCGGTGAGGCCGGTGAGCCTGCCGGGGCCGTAGCGCAGGGCGGGGTTGCCGTCCGGGAGGGTCCAGAGCATGGGGACACCGCTGCGGCTCAGCGGCCTGCCGTCGTCGTCGGTGGTGTACGACTCGGGCGCGGTCACCGTGAAGTCGGGGCGCCGCAGCGCTTCGGCGGTCCGGGTCGGCAGCGTCTCGAGGAGGGTGTCGAGGGGCAGCAGCTCCGTGGGCACCTGCTCGTCGTTGCGCATGCCGATGAAGGACAGGTAGTGGGGGATGGCCTTGGCGGGGTGCGCGTCCGGCCGGTGGTCGAGTACCGAGTCGTCGGTGTGCCAGTCCAGCGGCTGTGCGTAGCCCCAGGAGGTGAGGGTGCGGGCCGATGCCGTGCGCGGCGCCACGTTTCTGATCAGCCGGCCGTCGTTCTCCCACGGGTAGGCAATCGGTGTGAGCCCGAGCAGGCGCAGGATGCCGAAGTGCACCAGGTTGGGCGTCCTCAGGAGCGATTCGTCGCAGAAGCCGCCCCGGGGCGTGGGCACGGGTTCGTGGGGGCCGGGCAGATTGGCCAGGGTGAGCCATGCGGTGGGGGTGTGCCGCCACTGCGCGAGCGCGTCCAGGATCTGCGCGGGCAGATGGTTGCGCAGCTGCTTGGCGCCGTACTCCAGATACAGGTCGAGGCCGGTGTCGGGTACGGCGTCGCCGAGTTCGGTGACCGCGTCCAGGGCGGCCCCCGCCGCGGCCTTGGACGAGTCCGGGATGCGCAGGGTGTGGCTACGGCTCTTGGTCATGATCTTGACCCTACGAACACCTCGCTCTCACGTTCGCCTTATGTGGAAGATTTGAGCGGATTCTGAGGATGCCGCCCCCACGGCCGCCGAAGCTCTCTTCCGCCGCCAGGAACGCAAGTTCAGGCGGGCCCAGCGTGACCGCTCGTAATCCGTGAGCGTGGACCCATTGACCCATCGCGTTCACGAGCCTAGCCTCCATCTTCATATGTAGATGTCGTGCGCATGCGTGAAGCTACTTCGGAGGCAAGGAACCCGTCCATGAGCCAGCCAACCGTCACCGCCCTCTCCGTCTACCCGGTCGCCGGCCGGGACTGCATGGAGCTCAACCTCTCCGGGGCGCACGGCCCCTACTTCACCCGCAACGTGGTCGTCCTCGAGGACTCCGAAGGACGCACGGGCCTGGGCGAGGTGCCGGGCGGCGAGAAGATCACACAGACGCTGCGGGACGCCGCCTCCCTCGTCGTCGGCGCGCGCGTGGGCGACTACAAGCGCGTGCTGCGCGAGATCGGGTCCAGGTTCGCCGACCGCGACTCCGGAGGGCGGGGGCTGCAGACCTTCGATCTGCGCACCACCGTCCACGCCGTCACCGCGGTCGAATCGGCGCTGCTCGACCTGCTGGGACAGCACCTCGACGTCCCCGTCGCGGCGCTCCTGGGCGACGGACAGCAGCGAGACTCCGTCCGCGTCCTCGGCTATCTGTTCTACGTCGGCGACCCCGACCGCACCGACCTGGAGTATGTCCGCGAGCCGGACGCCGACGAGGAGTGGTACCGCATCCGGCACGAGGAGGCGCTGACCCCCGAGGCGATCGTCCGGCAGGCCGAGGCCACCTACGATCTGTACGGCTTCCGCGACTTCAAGCTCAAGGGCGGGGTCCTGGAGGGCCATGAGGAGGTCAAGGCCATCCGGGCGCTCAAGGAGCGCTTCCCCGAGGCCCGGATCACCCTCGACCCCAACGGCGCCTGGTCACTGCGCGAGGCCATCGAGCTGTGCCGGCCCCTGCTGGGTACCCTCGCCTACGCCGAGGACCCGTGCGGAGCCGAAGGGGGCTACTCGGGCCGGGAGATCCTGGCGGAGTTCCGCCGCGCCACCGGCCTTCCCACGGCGACCAACATGATCGCTACCGACTGGCGGCAGATGACCCACACACTGGCCCTGCAGTCCGTGTCCATCCCGCTGGCCGATCCGCACTTCTGGACCATGCAGGGCTCGGTACGGGTCGCCCAGCTGTGCCATGAGATGGGGCTGACCTGGGGCTGCCACTCGAACAACCACTTCGACATCTCCCTGGCGATGGTGGCCCACTGCGGCGCGGCCGCGCCGGGTGAGTACAACGCCCTGGACACGCACTGGATCTGGCAGGAAGGGCTGGAACGGCTCACCGTCGAGCCGCCCCGGATCGCCGACGGCCGGGTCGCCATCTCCGACCTCCCGGGCCTCGGTATCCGGCTCGACATGGACCGGCTCCTCGCCGCCCACGAGCTCTACCAGGAGAAGGCGCTCGGAGCCCGGGACGACGCTGCCGCCATGCGGTACCTCGTCCCGGACTGGACGTTCGACAACAAGCGCCCCTGCCTCGTGCGTTAGCGGCACGGCGGCTCGACGTGTCCCGCCCTGGTCCTTCGGCACCCCGAAGGACCAGGGCGGGCCCGAGCCGTACGGTGGGACCGGGCCGGCTCCGCGGTACGGTCCGATCACCGGTATCCCAGGAGGAACAGTGGAACCACGCGTCACGGACAACCCGGGGCAGTCGCGCTTCGAGATCTTCGACGGCGAGAGCGGGGAGCTCGCAGGCTTCGCGGCGTATGAGCGCTCCGACGACCGGATCGCGTTCACCCACACCGAGATCGACCCCCGCTTCGAGGGCAGGGGCCTCGGCGGCCGGCTGGTGCGCGCGGCGCTCGACTCGGCGCGGGAGCGGGGCCTCGCGGTACTGCCGTACTGCACCTTCGTACGGGGCTGGATCGGCAAGCACCCCGAGTACATCGCCCTGGTGCCCGAGGACCGGCGCCCGCGCTTCCACCTCTGAGCGGAGGTCCCGGCCCGCCGTGGCGGACCGGGAAGGACCGGGGAGGACCGGGGAGGACCGGGAAGGGCTCAGCCCTGGCTGGTCTCGACCGCGTGGCCGCCGAACTGATTGCGCAGTGCGGCGATCATCTTCATCTGCGGGGAGTCGTCCTGGCGGGACGCGAACCGGGCGAAGAGCGAGGCCGTGATGGCGGGCAGCGGCACCGCGTTGTCGATGGCCGCCTCGACGGTCCAGCGGCCCTCGCCGGAGTCCTCCGCGTAGCCCCGCAGCTTCTCCAGGTGCTCGTCGTCGTCCAGGGCGCCCACCGCGAGGTCCAGCAGCCAGGAACGGATGACGGTGCCCTCGCGCCAGGAGCGGAAGACCTCACGGACGTCGGTGACCGAGTCCACGGCCTCCAGCAGCTCCCAGCCCTCGGCGTAGGCCTGCATCATCGCGTACTCGATGCCGTTGTGGACCATCTTCGCGAAGTGTCCGGCGCCGACCTTCCCGGCGTGGACGTAGCCGAAGTCGCCCTCGGGCTTGAGCGCGTCGAAGACGGGCTTGACGACGGCGATGTGCTCGGGGTCGCCGCCCACCATCAGGGCGTAGCCGTTTTGCAGGCCCCAGACGCCGCCGGAGACGCCCGCGTCGACGAAGCCTATGCCGCGCGCGGCCAGCTCTTCCGCGTGCTTCTCGTCGTCGGTCCAGCGGGAGTTGCCGCCGTCGACCACGATGTCGCCCGGGGAGAGAAGGCCGGCGAGTTCATCGATGACGGCCTGGGTGGGACCGCCGGCGGGGACCATGACCCACACCACGCGCGGCCCGTCGAGCGAGCCGACGAGCTCGGCGAGGCCGGCGACGTCGGAGAGGCCGGGGTCGCGGTCATAGCCGATGACGGTGTAGCCCGCGCGGCGGATGCGCTCGCGCATATTGCCGCCCATCTTGCCCAGGCCGATGAGTCCAAGCTGCATCTCAGATCTTCCTTTGCTGTTCGTGGCGCAGCGAGCGGTAGGCGGCGACCAGGGCGGCGGTGGAGGCGTCCAGGCCCGGTACGGCGGCGCCCTCGGTGAGCGCCGGCTCGACCCGCCTGGCCAGGACCTTGCCGAGCTCCACGCCCCACTGGTCGAAGGAGTCGATGTTCCAGATCGCGCCCTGGACGAACACCTTGTGCTCGTACAGCGCGATCAGCTGGCCCAGCACCGAAGGGGTCAGCTCGGCGGCCAGGATCGTGGTGGTGGGCTTGTTGCCGCGGAAGGTGCGGTGCGCGACCTGCTCCTCGGCGATGCCCTCGGCGCGCACTTCCTCCGCCGTCTTGCCGAACGCCAGCGCCTGGCCCTGGGCGAAGAGATTGGCCATCAGCAGATCGTGCTGGGCGGCCAGTTCGGGGCCGAGCTCCGCCACCGGCCGGGCGAAGCCGATCAGATCGGCCGGGATGAGCTTGGTGCCCTGGTGGAGCAGCTGGTAGTAGGCGTGCTGGCCGTTGGTGCCGGGGGTGCCCCAGACCACCGGGCCGGTCTGCCAGTCGACCGGATTGCCCTCGCGGTCCACCGACTTGCCGTTGGACTCCATGTCCAGCTGCTGCAGATACGCGGTGAACTTCGACAGATAGTGGCTGTACGGCAGCACCGCATGCGACTGGGCGTCGAAGAACGCGCCGTACCACACGCCCAGCAGCCCCAGCAGCAGCGGCGCGTTGGCCTCCGCGGGGGCGGTGCGGAAGTGCTCGTCGACCAGATGGAAACCGTCCAGCAGCTCGCGGAACCGCTCCGGGCCGATGGCGATCATCAGCGACAGGCCGATGGCGGAGTCGAACGAGTAGCGCCCGCCGACCCAGTCCCAGAACTCGAACATGTTGGCCGGGTCGATGCCGAACTCCGCCACCTTCTCCGCGTTGGTGGACAGCGCCACGAAGTGCCTGGCCACCGCCTCCTCGCCGGCGTCGGCTCCGAGACCGGCCAGCAGCCAGCCGCGCGCGGACGTGGCGTTGGTGATGGTCTCGATCGTGGTGAAGGTCTTCGACGCGACGATGAACAGCGTCTCGGCCGGGTCCAGGTCCCGTACGGCCTCGTGCAGATCGGCGCCGTCCACATTGGACACGAAGCGGACGGCCGACTCCCGCGCGGTGTACGGGCGCAGCGCCTCGTACGCCATCGCGGGGCCCAGGTCCGAGCCGCCGATGCCGATGTTCACGACGCTACGGATGCGCTTGCCGGTGGCGCCGGTCCACTCACCCGAGCGGACCCGCCGGGCGAAGGAGGCCATCTTGTCCAGCACCGCGTGTACGGCAGGAACCACGTTCACGCCGTCGACCTCGATCACCGCGTCGCGCGGGGCGCGCAGCGCGGTGTGCAGCACCGCCCGCTTCTCGGTGACATTGATCTGCTCGCCACGGAACATCGCGTCCCGCAGCTCCGCGACCCCGCGCGCCTTCGCCAGCTCCCGCAGCAGCCGCAGCGTCTCGTCGGTCACCAGGTGCTTGGAGTAGTCGATGTGCAGATCCCCGACCCGCAGCACATGGCGGTCGGCGCGCCCGGCGTCGGCGGCGAACAGATCGCGCAGATGGACCCCCGCGACCTCCTCGCGGTGCCCCGCGAGCGCGGCCCACTCGGGAAGCCGGTCGAGACGGGCGGGGTCAGACATCCTTCTGCTCCTTCTTCTTGGAGGCGGCCTTCTCGGAGGCGGCGGGGGCCGGTGCGGGCGCCGGGGCGGTGACCCGGGCGCGCAGGGCGGCGGCGTACGCCTCGTCGGGGTCGAGCCGGCGCAGCTCCTCGGCGATCAGCTCGGCGGTGCTGCGCACCTTCAGCGCGAGGGTGCGGTCGGGCTGGCCGGGGATGGACAGCGTGGCCACCGGGCCATCCGGGCGGTCGATGTGGATGTCCCCGGCGGCGGTGCGCAGCCGGACCCCGGTGACCACCGGGCCGTCGGTGACGACCTGCTCGACGGGCACCTTCAGCCGGTTGGCGAACCAGCGCGCCAGCAGCTCGGCGCTCGGGTTGTCCGCCTCGCTCTCCACCACCGCCGAGATGACGTCCGTACGGGCCTGGTCCAGCGCGGCCGCGAGCATGGCCCGCCACGGGGTGAGCCGGGTCCAGGCCAGGTCGGTGTCGCCGGGCGCGTACGAGGCGGCGCGGGCGGCCAGCTGCTCCAGCGGCTCTTCGACGGCGTACGCGTCGGTGATCCGCCGCTGTGCGAGCGCGCCCAGCGGGTCCTGCGCGGGCCGGGCCGGGGCGTCGACCGGCCACCAGACCACGACCGGGGCGTCGGGCAGCAGCAGCGGCAGGACCACCGAGTCCGCGTAGTCCGCGAGTTCGCCGTGCAGCCGCAGGACGACGGTCTCGCCGCCCCCGGCGTCGCCGCCGACGCGCACCTCGGCGTCGAGGCGGGCGGTGCGGCGCTCGCGCGGGGAGCGGCCGGGCCGCTTGATGACCGCCAGGATGCGCGAGGGGTGTTCCCGGGAGGCGTCGGCGGCGGCCTTGAGCGCGTCGTAGTGGTTGCCCTCGTCGGTGACGACGACCAGGGTGAGCACCATGCCGACGGCGGGGCTGCCCGCCGCCCGGCGGGCCTCCACCAGGGCCGCGTTGATCTTGCTCGATGTGGTGTTGGTCAGATCGATGTTCATGGCCGGCGCCAGTTCCGTCCGTCTCGTGCGAGCATGTCGTCCGCGGCCTTCGGGCCCCAGGTGCCGGCGGTGTACTGCTCGGGCCGGCCGTGGGTGTCCCAGTAGTTCTCCACGGGATCGAGGATCTTCCAGGACTCCTCGACCTCCTCCGTGCGCGGGAAGAGGTTGGCGTCGCCGAGCAGGACGTCGAGGATCAGCCGCTCGTACGCCTCCGGGCTCTCCTCCGTGAACGACTCGCCGTACGCGAAGTCCATCGTCACGTCCCGGATCTCCATGGAGGTGCCGGGCACCTTGGAGCCGAACCTGACCGTGATGCCCTCGTCCGGCTGCACCCGGATGACCAGGGCGTTCTGCCCCAGTTCCTGGGTGTCGGTGGTGTCGAAGGGGGAGTGCGGGGCGCGCTGGAAGACCACCGCGATCTCGGTCACCCGCCGCCCGAGCCGCTTACCGGTCCGCAGATAGAACGGCACACCGGCCCAGCGGCGGTTGTCGACCTCCAGCTTGAGGGCCGCGTAGGTGTCGGTCCCGGAGTCCGAGGAGATGCCCTCTTCCTCCAGATAGCCCCGCACCAGCTCGCCGCCCTGCCAGCCGGCCGCGTACTGCCCGCGCACCGAGTGCGCACCGAGGTCGGCGGGGAGCTTGACCGCCTTGAGGACCTTCAGCTTCTCGGCCACCAGCGACTCGGCGTCGAATCCGGCCGGCTCCTCCATCGCGGTCAGCGCGAGGAGCTGGAGGAGGTGGTTCTGGATGACGTCCCGGGCCGCGCCGATGCCGTCGTAGTAGCCGGCGCGCCCGCCGATGCCGATGTCCTCGGCCATGGTGATCTGCACATGGTCGACATACGACCGGTTCCAGATCGGCTCGAACATCTGGTTGGCGAAGCGCAGCGCCAGGATGTTCTGGACGGTCTCCTTGCCCAGGTAGTGGTCGATACGGAAGACCTGGTCGGGTGCGAACACCTCGTGGACGACCTGGTTCAGCTCCTCGGCGGAGGCCAGGTCGTGTCCGAAGGGCTTCTCGATGACCGCGCGCCGCCAGGACCCCTCGGACGCGTCGGACAGCCCGTGCCGCTTGAGCTGCCGCACGACGGTGGGGAAGAACTTGGGCGGTACGGAGAGGTAGAAGGCGAAGTTGCCGCTGGTGCCGCGCGCCGCGTCGAGCTCGTCGACGGTCTCGCGGAGCTGCTTGAACGCCTTGTCGTCGTCGAACTCACCGGGCACGAAGCGCATGCCCTCGGCGAGCTGCCGCCAGACCTCCTCGCGGAACGGGGTCCGGGCGTGTTCCCTGACCGCGTCATGCACGACCTGGGCGAAGTCCTGGTGTTCCCAGTCGCGGCGGGCGAAGCCCACGAGGGAGAAGCCCGGGGGCAGCAGACCGCGGTTGGCCAGGTCGTACACGGCGGGCATCAGCTTCTTGCGCGACAGGTCGCCGGTGACGCCGAAGATGACCAGGCCGGACGGGCCCGCGATGCGCGGCAGGCGGCGGTCCGACGGATCGAGCAGCGGGTTGACCCACTGGCCGGCTGTGGTTGCCGACATGGTTGTTCACGCCTCCTTGGGCGCCAGGCGCCGGAGTTCGGCTTCGGTGGAGGTGAGCAGGTCCAGCCAGGCCTGCTCGAACTTCTGGACGCCTTCGTCCTCCAGCAGCCGGACCACCTCGTCGTACGAGACGCCCAGCGCGGCCAGCTCGTCGAGGACTCCCTGGGCGTCCTGGTAGGTGCCGCGGACGGTGTCGCCGGTGATCTCGCCGTGGTCGGCGGTGGCCGCCAGGGTGGCCTCGGGCATGGTGTTGACCGTGTCGGGGGCGACCAGCTCGGTCACGTAGAGGGTGTCGGGGAGGGCGGGGTCCTTGACGCCGGTCGAGGCCCACAGCGGACGCTGCCTGCCCGCACCCGCCTCCTCCAGGGACCGCCACCGCTCGCCGGCGAAGGCCTCCTCGTACGCCTGGTAGGCGAGGCGGGCGTTGGCGAGGGCGGCCCGGCTCTTGAGGGCCTTCGCGGCCTCGGTGCCGAGCTTGTCGAGGCGCTTGTCGATCTCGGTGTCCACGCGGGAGACGAAGAAGGACGCCACCGAGTGGATCTCCGACAGGTCCAGGCCCGCCGCCCGGGCCTGCTCCAGACCGGCCAGATAGGCGTCGATCACGGCCTTGTAGCGGTCGAGCGAGAAGATCAGCGTGACATTCACGCTGATACCCGCGCCGATGACCTCGGTGATCGCGGGAAGCCCGGCCTCGGTGGCCGGGATCTTGATCAGGGTGTTGGGGCGGTCGACGAGCCAGGCGAGCTGCTTGGCCTCGGCGACGGTGGCGGCGGTGCGGTGGGCGAGCCGCGGGTCGACCTCGATGGACACCCGGCCGTCCCGGCCGCCGGTGGAGTCGAACACCGGGCGCAGGATGTCCGCGGCGTCCCGTACATCGGCGGTGGTGACCATGCGGATGGCTTCGTCCACGGTCACCCCGCGGGTGGCCAGGTCGCGGAGCTGGTCCTCATAGCCGTCGCCGCCGGAGATCGCCTTCTGGAAGATCGACGGATTGGTGGTGACCCCGACCACATGGCTTCGGTCGATCAGCTCCGCCAGATTGCCGGAGGCGATCCGCTTGCGCGACAGGTCGTCGAGCCAGATCGCGACGCCTTCGTCGGCCAGGCGCTTGAGTGCATCAGTCATTGTTTATCGGTCCGCCTCTTCCGCTGGATCGCACGCGTATGGGCCCGATCCCTTTATGTTTAGCTATGAAACATTCAACAGAACGAGAGGCCCGCCGCCCCTATTCCGGTGGCCCGTGTGATCTGGCGCACCGGAGATCGTTAGGGTGATCCCGCAGCACGTGATCGCAGGACAACGGGGGAGAACATGGTCACCGATGACGCCACGGCGGCGCGTGCCGTCAACGCGATGACGGCGAACTGGGCGCGGGAAACAGTGCACGGGCGCGGCACGGTGCTCACCGCGGCCGGCGTCTGGCCGGCCCTCGCCCTGCTCGCCGACGGTGCCGGCGGCCCGGCCCGGCGGGAGCTGGAAGAGGCCCTGGGGATCGGCGCGGAAACCGCGCTGGCTCAAGGCCGGGACCTGCTCACCGCTCTGGGTGACCTGCCGGGTGTCGACGCGGCCCTCGGGCTGTGGACCCGTGCTGAATTGCCGCTGCGCCCCGAGTGGCTGAGCCGGCTGCCCCTGGAGACCCACGGCGCTCTCACCGGCAATGTGGAAGCCGACCTCGAGCGGATGAACGCCTGGGCGGCGCGCCACACCGACGGCATGATCGACAAGATGCCCCCCGTGGTCGACCCGAACACGCTGCTGGTGCTGGCCACGGCCCTGGTCGTACGGACCACCTGGCGACAGCCGTTCGGCCCCTCCGTGACGGTCCCGCGCCACGGCCCCTGGGCCGGGCGCACGCTGGCCGGCCTGTTCCGCACCGGCCGTCTGTCGGACGAGATCGCCGTCGCGCACACCCCCGACGGCCCGCTCACCACGCTGCGGGTCGAGGGAGACAGCGGCCTGGACGTACATCTGCTCCTCGGCGCGGAAGGCGACGCGGGCGGGCAGGTGCTGTCGGCGGGCGTGGCGTCGCTCGGCGGGGCGTACCCGACGACGGCGGGCGAGGCGCTTTCGCTCGGCGCCCCCGGTCCCGGCCTGACCGTCGAGACCGTGGCGAGCTGGGACGGGACGCCCGTGCTGCGCGTCGAATCGGTGCCCTTCACCGTCGACGGCGACCACGATCTGCTCGACCACGCGCCGCTGTTCGGGCTCCGCTCCGCGCAGAACGCCTCGCACGGCCACTTCCCGGGGATCAGTGCCGCACCGCTGGCGATCTCGGCGGCGAAGCAGAGTGCGACGGCGACCTTCGGCGCCCTCGGTTTCCGGGCCGCCGCGGTGACCGCGATGGCCGCGGCACCCGGCGGTGTGCCGCCGACGCCCCCGCACCGGGCGCAGCTGGTCCACGCCCGCTTCGACCGGCCCTTCGGCTTTCTCGCCGTGCACCGGGCCTCCGGCCTGGTGCTGATGGCCGGCTGGGTCGGCGAACCGGAAGAGTACCGGGATCGGCTCCTGCCGGGGATGCACATCAGCCGCTGAGCGCCCGCCGGGGTCGCTCACATGCGGGACGGGTCCGCCCAGGTGGCAGTATCGGGGGATGACGACACGGATCATTGCCGCGTGCGACGGGGCGTCGAAGGGCAACCCCGGGCCCGCTGCCTGGGCATGGGTCATCGCGGGCGCCGACGGCGCGGTGGCGCGATGGGAGGCCGGGCCACTGGGCACCGCCACCAACAACGTGGCCGAACTGACCGCGCTCCTGCGCCTGTTGGAGGCCACCGACCCGGCGGTGCCGCTCGAGGTGCGGATGGACTCGCAGTACGCGATGAAGGCGGTCACCACCTGGCTGCCGGGATGGCGCAGAAAGGGCTGGAAGACCGCCTCGGGCAGCCCGGTGGCCAACCGCGATCTCGTGGTGCGCATCGACGAGCTGCTGGGCGGCCGTGACGTGGAGTTCGTGTACGTGGCGGCGCACCAGGTGGGCGGCGACCCGTTCAACGCGGCCGCGGACCAGGCGGCCAGCGATACGGCCCGCTCCCAGCAGGCCATCGGCAGCTCCCTCGGCTCGGCCCTGCCCGCGCCCCAGGCCCCGACCGGGAACGGCGGCAAGCAGGCGACGAGGGGTAAGGGGACGGGGACCGCGGCGCGGCGGGGGAGCGGCGCCCGCTCGGGCGGCTCCATCATGGCGAAGTTCCCCGGCCGATGCCGCTGCGGAGCCCCGTACGCGAAGGGCGAGACCATCAAGAAGAACCCCGACGGCTGGGGCCACCCCGCCTGCGCCATCGCCGCCGCGGACTGACAGCGGCCGGACCCTCCGCGGTCCGCGGGGCCGGTCGCGACTCCTCGGGCGTCTCCCGTCAGGCGTCTCTGGTCCAGGAGCCCAGCACCATCAGCGTCTTGGTGCCGGTGACCTGCCCCGCGCGCCGCAACCCGTCGATGACCTGCTGCAGATGCTCGATGTCCCGCACCCGGACATGCACCAGTGCGTCGGGATCGCCCGCGATCGTGTAGACCGCCTGGACCTCGGGCACCTCGTACGCGGTGCGGACGATCTCCCCGACGGGGGTGGTGCCCGTATACGACAGCTCCACGAACGCCTCGATGCCCCGGCCCAGCTTGGCGTGATCGACCTGCACCGTGAAGCCCATGATCACGCCGCTGTCCCGCAGCCGGTCCACCCGGCGCTTGACCGCGGCCACCGACAGCCCGACCGCGGGCGCCATCTCGGAGAAGGTGCGCCGCCCGTCCTCGCGGAGCATCCGCAGCAACTGGCGGTCCACATCGTCGATCTCGGTCATCCAGGCCCCCGCTCCGGCTCGATGGCTCAATAAAACAGCACCCCACGCGCAAGCAAAACTGTCCGAACAGCCTGCTCGTGGAAATATTTTGCGTCTTACACCCGACTTCTCACAAGGTCCTTGTGGCCCACGGCCTCGTATTGCTGTCCTGAGC
>NZ_MUNE01000386.1:0-24199 GCF_002154605.1 Streptomyces milbemycinicus
GCCTGGGCGTTCCGCCCGGCCCGCGCCTCCCACCCGTACCGGACGCCGCGCGGCCACCGGCCGTTCCCGGACCGACTTAATTGTCCAGCGCGGCGAATGGGGCCTGCCAGACAACGTCCGGCCCAGAAAACTCGAGGTCAGACGGGGTCGCACCGGCCGGACAACGCGGCAGGACCGCACACCTCGTCCATCCATCGCGAACGAGGGGAACAAGCACATGCACACGAAGATGCGACTGGTGGGCGCCGCCGTAGCGGGGGCGGTTCTGCTTCCGGTCGGCGCGTCGTCGACGGCCTTCGGCCAGTCGGCGCCGGCGGGGACGACGGGGGCGACGGGGGCGACGGCCGCTCGCGGCTGTGTCTCGAAGCTGCCCGACAGCGCCAAGGCGCAGACGGACCGCGTGACCGCGCTCATCCAGAAGCTGGAAGGCCAGGGTCTCTCGCAGGACCGGATCGACGCGAAGCTGGCCGCGGACTACTGCCTGGAGCGGGTGGACGGGGGCGGTTCGGAGCTGAGCACGCTCGGCAGCCCGAGCGATGAGATCAAGCTCACCAAACCGGTCATCTACAAGACCAGTGGGGCGGACCGCTACATCGCCGCCGCAGGCTGGAAGTGGAAGAGGCTCCCCGGCAACGTCAAGGGATACGACGCGTTCGGCATCACCTTCAGCAAGAAGGTCACCCCCCTGGCCCACTCCCTCGTCTACCAGGGCAATGGGAACCTCTACGGCAAGAAGAAGATGACACAGGCGCAGGAGTCCGGCCCCTACGGATCGGGATTCCTCTTCAACGAGGGCCCGCGGAACATCTGGCGGGGGAAGATCGACATGCAGGGGTACCAGGGCCTCATGGGCATCTCCTTCAAGGCCAGCAAGAAGGGATGCTGGAACCTCCAGGCGTTCTCCAAGTACGGCCACTCCTGGAAGTCCACCAAGGCGACCGGCTTCAGCATCGGCAAGTGGAGCCTCGGCGTCACCTTCACGCACTACGACCACAACTGGCAGCAGGCCAGCCAGCCCAGCAAAGAGGTGACGGTGTGCCGCAAGCAGTAGTGGCGGCATAGTCGGCGGCGGTCGGCGCCCCTGAGCGGGGCGCCGACCGCCGGGAGGGAGCCCCCCTGAGCCGTAGGGCTCAGGGGGCCTCGGCGGCCATGGGCGGAGCGGCGGCCGGGTCCGCGGCGGCCGGCTTGCGGAGCAGCAGCAGCGCCGCGTCGTCGTGGAGCCGGCCGCCGACGTGTGCCAGCAGGTCGTCGTGGAGGGCGGCCAGGGTGCGGGACGGCTCGTCGCAGGCGTGCCGGACCACCCGCTCGGCGAGCGGGTAGAACGCCCGGCCGCAGTCGCGGGCCTCGGTGACCCCGTCGGTGTACAGCAGCAGCTGGTCGCCGTCGGCGAAGGGCAGCACCTGCAGGCTCGGGCGGCGTACGACGAGGGAGCGCAGGCCCAGCGGCGGGGCCGGGTGGGTAGGCTCGATCGCCGTGACAGCGGTCGAGCCGCTGACCAGCAACGGCGGGGCGTGGCCGCAGTTGACGATCTCCATCCGGCCCGGCTCCGGGTATCCGGCGACCACGGCGGTGACGAAGTCGTCGGGGCCGAGGTTACGGGTCAGGCTGCGCTCGATCCGCTCGACGACGTCCAGCAGGTCCGGCTCGTCGTACGCGGCCTCGCGGAAGACGCCCAGCACCAGCGCGGTGGTGCCGACCGCGGGCAGCCCTTTGCCGCGCACATCGCCGACGATCAGCCGCACACCGTACGGGGTGGGCACCAGCGCGTACAGGTCGCCGCCGATCCGGGCCTCCGCGGCGGCCGCGCTGTAGCGCACGGCCACCTGGAACGGGCCGACCGTCGCGGGCACCGGCCGCAGCAGCGCGTTCTGGGCGGTCTCGGCGACCGACCGGACGGCCGCCAGCACCCGCTCGCGGCGCCCGCGCAACAGGCTGGCCAGCGCGCTCGCCAGGGTGACGGCGCTCAGCGCGGCCAGCGTGACCGCCAGCTGGTGGAGCGGCTCACCGGTCTGGGTGCCGAGGACCGCGCCCAGCCCCGTGGCGAGGATGCCGATGCGCAGCACGCCCCACGGCCGGCAGGTGGCGGCCGCCAGCGCCGGGCCGACGGCGAGCAGCGGAAGCCAGCTCATCCCGGCGTCGCCGAGGAAGACGAGCAGCGCGACCAGGGAGGTGGTCACCGCGGTCACCACGACCGCGATATACGCCCCACAGCGGGACTGGTCCAGCGAGGCAGCCCAGGACGCGGGGTCCGGCCGCCGGGTGGGCTGCCGGTTCGTCCGATGGCCATGGTGATGGTCTCGGGCCTGGCTCATGTTCGGGTCTGAACTCTCTCCGCTCGTGGCAGACACGCACACCTGGATGTCCGTGATGCCCGTGATGTCCATGAGCTCTAGATAACAGGAGTCCGGGCGGCGACCACAAGGGTCCGGATTTCAAATAGTGAAGGCGGAGGCGGCGCCAGCCGGAGAATCCCGGCGCGCAACACATTTCAGCAGCCGGTGAATTTCAGGCGCTGAGCGAAAGACCCCTGGTCACGCGGGATCCCGCCGGAATCAGCCGGTCCCGGATCTCGTCGATACGCGAGGACGCGATACGCGAGGTCCCCCGGCGCACGGACGGGGCCACCCGCAGCGAAACCCCGAGGGAGCCGACCGTCTCCCGGCTGTAGACGGGCACCGCGAGACAGACCGTGCCGAGCGCGTACTCCTCAAGGTCGAGAACGGGCATACCGGCCGGGGCGGTCTCCAGCCGCCGAACCAGCTCCTCCCTGCGGGTGATCGTCCGGGGCGTGAGGTCGGCCAGCGGATGCCGGGCCAGATAGTCCTGGCGGGACTCGGCGTCCAGCTCGCGCAGTACGCATTTGCCCAGGGCCGTCGCGTGCCCCGCCTCCTCGAACCCCACCCAGAGGTCGACCCGCGGCGCCCGCGGGCTGTCGACGATATCGGCGACCCTGATCTCGCCGTCCTCGTAGAAGGTCAGATACGCGGCGACCACCAGGTCGTCGCGCAGTGCGGTGAGCGCGGGGCGCACCCGGGCCAGCGACGCCTGGCCGCGGCTTCCCGTGCACAGTGCGTCGACCTTGTCCCCGATGACGAACCCGCCGTCGTCGAGCTTGCGCGCGTACCCGTCGTGACACAGCGTGCGCAGCAGATGGTAGGTGGTGGCCAGGGGCAGCCCCACCTCGCGTGCGAGCTGCTTCGCCGGCGCGCCGCCCTCGTGCGCGCCGACGGCCTCCAGCAGGCGGAGGGCCCGCCGCACGGATGTGATGAGCGTAGGGGCCGCCTGGGCGCTCATATGTCCAGCTTGCGCCGGGTGCGCGGGGCAGGCAAGGCCGGCGGCGACCGCCCGGACCCTGATCAGCCCGACGCCCCGGGCCCTGGTCGCGCCCGCCCTCGGCCTTGATCGATTCACCGCCCGCAGCCGATCACTTCAACACCACGTTTGCCCAGCTCAACTACGGCTGCTTCACGCTTACTTCACACATCCGCGGGTTTGTTAAGTACCCCTTGTCGCACCTACTTGTGCGTGTCATTGTCCTTTCCATTCATCTCCCGTCGATCACTTCCGCTTCCCACCCCGCCCGGAGCTCAAGTGCCCGCCGAATCGAAGCCCGCCACCGAATCGAAGTCCGTCCCCGAACCGCCCGCCGAGCGTCCCGAGTCGGACGTCGGCCGACGGGTGCATGCGTTCCGGCGCCTGCGCCGGATGTCGCTGCGCGCCCTCGCGGAGCGCAGCGATGTCAGCGGGAGCTTCCTCAGCCAGCTCGAGCGCGGGCGCAGCAGCGCCTCCATCTCGACGCTGGCGCGTATCGCCTCCGCCCTCGGCATCACCATGGCCGAGCTGTTCGACACCTCGGCCATCGGCCCCACGCCCCTGCGCGCGCAGGACCGGCCGGTGCTCGACTGGGTCGGCGGCGGCCGCAAGACCTCGCTCACCCGAGAGCCGCTGTCCGGGTTCGGGGTGTACGAGGCCGAGTTCGCGCCGGGGGGCTCGACCGGGGACGAGCAGTACAGCCACCCCGGGTGGCATGAGGTCGTCGTGGTGCTGACCAACCAGGTGACCGTACTGCTCGACACCGAGCGCTTCGTACTCGGCGAGGGAGACAGCCTGGACTTCGACTCCAGGCAGCCGCACCGCATCGTCAACGAGACCGATGCTCTGTCCGTCGTCCACTGGGTGCTGGGCCCCACACAGCCCGGCGACAAGGAGTAGCCGATGTCCCCCCGATCCCCACACTCCGCAGCATTCCGTGCTGCCCGGACGCGACGGCCCGCGCTGGCCGGGACCGCCCTCGCGACCGTCGGTGTGCTGCTCACGGCCGGCTGCGCCCAGGGAGGACCCGGCAAGGACGCGGACTCGGCCGATCTCATCGGCCAGCCGGCGGGCACGGTCAAGAAGGACGCGCTCAAGGGCGTACGGATGACCTTTGTGTCGTACGGCGGGGGCATGCAGGACGGCCAGGAGGGGGCGTTCGTCAAACCGTTCGCCAAGGACTCGGGCGCCGATGTGCTCACCGACGGCCCCACCGACCCCGCCAAGATCAAGGCCCAGGTGAACTCGAAGAACGTGCTGTGGGACGTGGTCGACACCACGCCCTGGGACGCCGCGGCCAACTGCGAGACGCTGTACCAGAAGCTGGACTACAAGATCATCAACACCGGGCAGCTGCCGCGCCAGACGCCCGAGTCCCCCTGTATGGTCCCCTCGCTGATCTACGGATACGGGCTCTACTACAACGCCGACAAATACGGTGACAATCCGCCCACCACCTGGGAGGACTTCTTCGACACCGAGAAGTTCCCGGGCAAGCGGGCCGTCGACGGCCGCCCGACCCCCACCCCGGGCATCTTCGAGGCGGCCCTGCTGGCCGACGGCGTGGGCCCGAGCAAGCTGTATCCGCTGGACACCAAGCGGGCGCTGCGCAAATGGGACGACATCAAGTCCGACCTCACATACTGGAAGACCGGCGCCCAGCAGACCCAGATCGCGCAGTCCGGCCAGGCGGACATGATCATGGCCTGGAGCGGCCGTATCTACGAGGCCAACGCCAACGGCGCGAACTTCCGCCCGGTGTGGAACAACAGCTTCACCCTGTACGACGTGTTCGCCGTGCCCAAGGGCTCGAAGAACACCAAGGCCGCCATGGGCCTGATCAACTACGCGCTCGGCGAAGAGCAGCAGACCAGGCAGTCGGAGTACACCAGCTACGCCCCGGTCAACGTCAACTCCAAGCCCACGCTGTCCCCGCAGGCCCAGAAGCTCGACCCGACGCAGGAGAAGGTGCTCAACCAGTCCATCACCCCGGACTTCACCTACTGGGGCCAGAACCGCGACAAGCTGTCCACGGCCTGGACCGACTGGCTGAACCGATGACAGCGCCCTCCCCCGGGACCAGACCCGGCCGACCCGCCCGGCCCGCCGACCGGCGGGCCGGGCGGCAGGCCGACCGGGCCCGGGGCCGCTCCGCCACCGCGGTGGAGCGGGCCCCGGGCTCCCGGCACTGGCTGCTGATCGTGCCGACGGCACTGCTGGTGCTGGCCGGTTTCGGCTACCCGGTCGCCACGATCGTGGTGCGCAGCGTCACCCAGCCGGAGCCCGGGCTGCAGAACTTCTCCTGGCTGCTGCACGACGCCACCGCGCTCGAGGTGCTGGGCCGCACCCTGGTCGTCGCCGCCGTGGCCACGCTGATCACGCTCGTGCTCGGCTATCCGTACGCGTATCTGATGACGGTGTCCGGACCGGCGCTGCGCGGGCTGCTGATGCTGGCCGTGCTGATGCCGTTCTGGACCAGCCTGATGGTGCGCGTCTTCGCCTGGGTGATCATCCTGCAGGACCATGGGGTGCTCAACACCGTCCTGGACGCGCTGGGCCTGGGCAGGACGCAGTTGCTCGGAACCACCACGGGCGTGCTGATCGGCATGTGCCAGATCCTGATGCCGTTCATGGTGCTGCCGCTGTTCAACGCGATGCGCTCGATCGACCGGCGGTTGGTGCAGGCCGGGATGATCTGCGGCGCGCCGCCCTGGAAGGCGTTCTGGCGGGTCTTCGTCCCGCTGTCGCTGCCGGGGGTGTTCGCCGGGTCGCTGATGGTGTTCATCCTCTCGCTCGGCTTCTACATCACCCCCGCCGTACTCGGCTCGCCCCGCCAGGAGCTGCTGCCCAACGCGCTGTACACGCAGATCAGCGAGTTGCTGAACTGGGGCCGCGGCGGGGCGCTCGCGGTGGCGCTGCTGCTGACCGCCGGGGTGCTGCTCGCGGTGACGGCCTGGGTGTCCAAGCGGGTCACCGGTAAGTCGGCCCAGGTCACGGGAGGTCTGGAGCTGTGAGAGGTCTGGAGCTGTGAGCAGACGTATCCCCCTGAAAATCTTCGGCGCGCTGGTCGCGCTCTGGCTGGTCGCCCCGACGCTGGTGGTGATCCCGCTCAGCTTCACCGGGCAGCGCTCGCTGGCCTTTCCGCCCGAGCGCTGGTCCCTGCGGTGGTACGAGACCTTCTTCTCGGACAGCCGCTGGGTCGCCGATCTGCTGAACTCGCTGCAGATCGGCGCCCTCGTCGGGGTCCTGGCCACGGTGGCGGGCACGGCCGCGAGCTACGCCCTGACCCGCGGCCGGTTCCGGGGCCGCGGCGCGGTGGGCGCGCTGCTGATCGCCCCGATGCTGGTGCCCACGGTCGTCTTCGGTGTGGGCGTCTACGCCCTGTTCCTGCAGCTGCGGCTGGTGGGGACGTTCACCGGGTTCCTGATCGCGCACACCGTACTGGCCCTGCCGTTCGTGATCATCCCGGTGTCCTCGGTGCTGTCGCGGTTCGACACCACGCTGGAGCGCGCGGCGGCGATCTGCGGGGCGAGCCGGGGGCGCGCATTCTTCAGCGTCACCCTGCCGGTGATCGCGCCCGGTCTGCTGTCCGGGTTCATGTTCGCCTTTGTGACCTCCTTCGACGAGGTCGTGGTGTCCATGTTCATCTCCAGCCCCTATCTGGAGACCCTGCCGGTGCGGATGTACAGCAGCATCCAGCGCGACGTCGATCCCACCATCGCCGCCGCGGCCACCCTCATCATCTGCTTCACCAGCGCGCTGATCGCGATCGCGCTGCTCGCACAATCCCGGAGGCGACGTGTCAGCTGACCTCGAACACTTTGGGTCCGCCGACCTGAAGCGCAGCGGGGCCGCCATCGAACTGCGCGGCCTGACCAAGACGTACGGGTCGAGCCAGGCCGTACGCGGCGTCGATCTGACCATCGAGCCGGGCGAGTTCATGACGTTCCTGGGCCCCAGCGGCTCGGGCAAGACCACCACGCTCAACATGATCGCCGGGTTTGTCCCGCCGACCTCCGGCGACATCCTGGTCGACGACGAACCGCTCAACGCCGTGCCCCCGCACCGGCGCGAGATGGGCATGGTCTTCCAGGGGTACGCGCTGTTCCCCCATCTGAGCGTGTGGGACAACATCGAGTTCCCGCTGCGGCAGCGGAAGATACCCAAGGCCGAGCGGCGCGAGCTGGTGCGCACGGCGGTGCGCACCGTACAGCTCGAGGGGTTCGAGCGGCGCCGCCCCGCCCAGCTGTCCGGCGGCCAGCAGCAGCGCGTCGCCTTCGCCCGGGCCATCGTCTACCGGCCGCCGGTACTGCTGATGGACGAACCGCTGGGCGCGCTGGACAAGAAGCTCCGCGAGGCCCTGCAGGAGGAGATCCGCGAGATCCACCGCAAGGTCGGCACCACCTTCCTCTACGTCACCCACGACCAGGAGGAGGCGCTGACCCTCTCGGACCGGATCGCCGTCTACGACGACGGACGGATCGTGCAGGTCGGCACGGCCAAGGAGCTGTACGAGCGGCCGCAGTCGCTGTTCGTCGCCCAGTTCCTCGGCGAGTCCACACTGCTGCGCGGCGTCGTCCACCCCGACGACCGAGGGCGGCTGCACGCGGGCGCGTACGGCATCCCGCTCCCGGGCGGGCACACGGTGCGCGGCGACGCCGTGGTGGTGATCCGCCCCGAACGGCTGCGGCTGTCGGCCGAGCAGCCGGCCCCGGGCCGGGCCGGGGTGCCGGTCACCGTGCGCGACGAGACCTATCTGGGCCACTCCCGCAAGCTGACCGTCGAACTGCCCGGCGGGTCCACCGGGCTGGTCCGGGAGGGCCCCGGCACCGCCTCCGGGCTGCGCGTCGGCGACACCGGCTTCGCCACCTGGGACCCGGCCATGGCCGCGGTGGTCCCCGACAAGTGACTTTCTGTTAAGGACAATTGACGTGATCAACGGTCAGATCTCCTTCTGGATGCAGGACACGGCCGCCTCCGCACGCCCCGAGCGCCCCCCGCTGGACGGGGACACCACGGTCGATGTGTGCGTCGTCGGTGCCGGCTACACCGGTCTGTGGACCGCCTACTGGCTGCGCCAGGCGCTGCCCGACGCCTCGATCCTCGTCGTCGAGGCGCACCACGTCGGCTACGGCGCCTCCGGCCGCAACGGCGGCTGGCTCTCCGGCAAGATGATCGGGCTCTCCCGCCATATGGCCGAGGGTCCCGGGGGCCGGCAGGCGGTGCTCGAACTGCGGCGCGCGGCGGTCGACGCGTTCGACGAGATCCTGGGCATCATGGCCGATCACGCCGTGGACGTGGACGCCGTCCACGGCGGCTATCTCACCATCGGCCGCACCCCCTCAGAACTGGCCCGGCTCCGCGCGGCCGTCGCCGCCGAACGCGACTGGGGCATGACCGAGGACGACGTACGGCTGCTGTCCGCGGCCGAAACGGCGGACCGGATCAGCATCGACGGCGTACTCGGCGCCCTGTACAGCCCGCACAACGTGCGGCTGCACCCCGGAAAGCTGGTCACCGGCCTCGCCTCGGCCGCCGAGGCCGCCGGGGTCCGGATCGCCGAACGCACCCCGGCCCTGGACATCCGCCCAGGCCAGGTCCGCACCGCCCACGGCACCGTGACCGCCCGCCACATCCTCCGCGCGACCGAGGGCTACACCGCGCAACTGCCCGGCCGCCGCCGGGACATGCTGCCCATGAACAGCTCGATGGTCATCACCGAGCCGCTGTCCGAGGCCGACTGGAAGACCATCGGCTGGGCCGGGGGCGAGGCCCTTTCCGGCGCCCAACACACCTACTTCTACGCCCAGCGCACCGCCGACAACCGAATCGCCCTCGGCGGCCGGGGCCTCCCGTACCGCTTCGGCTCCCGCGTCGACCGCGACGGCCGCCTCGACCGCTGGACCATCGGCCAGCTGGCGGGCGTGCTGCGCGGCCTGTGGCCCGGTGTCCCCTTCGAGCTCGCCCACGCGTGGTGCGGCTCGCTGGGCGTACCGCGCGACTGGTCCCCCTCGGTGGTCTGGGACCGGGCCACCGGCCTCGGCCACGCCGGGGGCTACGTCGGGCAGGGCGTGACGGCCTCGTACCTGGCCGGCCGCACCCTCGCCGACCTCGTCGCCGGCAAGGACACCCGCTACACCCGCCTGCCGTGGTCGGGCCGCACCTCCCCGCGCTGGGAACCGGAGCCGCTGCGCTGGCTGGGCTCGTACGCGATGTACGGCCTGTACCGCGTCGCCGACCTCAGCGAGGGCAGCACCCGCCACGAGCGCACCTCGGCCTTCGCGCGGCTGGCGGACACGATCACCGGCCGGCACTGAGTCCTTCAGGGCTCGGTTCGCCGGAACGCGCTGTTCAGCGCCGGTCGGGCAGGCGGTAAGGGCGGGGCGTTAGTGGGACGTTAGCGGCTCGGCAGTGGTGCGGCAGTGGTGCGGCAGCCGAACGCCAGCGGGGGACGACAGGCTTGAGCCGTACCGAGAAAGACAGACCGGAAACGGCCAAGTCCCACCGGGGGGAACCCACCATGTCGATCACCGCCTTCACCGCCCGCCGCGCCCGCACCCTGCGCCTGGCCGCCGCCGGTCTGACCGCCGTCGCCGCCCTCACCCTCACCGCCTGCAACAACAACGAGGGCACAGGCACCGAGAGCGAAGGCAAGCCGGACAGCTCGGAGCAGGAGATCGGCCCCTGTGACATCAACAAGCTGACGATCGGCGTCAAGAGCGTCCAGCGGCCCGTCAACTACATGGTGCTCGAGGTCAACAACCACGCCGGCGTGGACTGCAACATGCCCGGCTACCCGATCCTGAAGTTCGGCGAAGACGCCCAGGCAGCCACCCCCGTATACGAGGACTCCAAGCCCCAGGCCGTCGTCACCCTCGCCCCCGGCAAGACCGCATACGCCGGAATCCGCACCTCCTCCGCCGACGGCTCGGGCCAGAACGGCTACAAGGCCACCTCCCTGGAAGTCTTCCTCCAAGGCTCCGACGACTCCAAGTCAGTCGAACTGCCCGGCGGCTCCGTCTACATCGACGACACCGCCCAGGTCACGTACTGGCAGAGCGACCTGGCCAACGCCCTCGACTAACCCACCCTCGGGCTCGGCCACAGACCCGGGAAGCCAACTCCCCCCCCGGCTTCCCGTCCCGATGGCCCCCGCCGCTGCCCTGCGGCGGGGGCCATCGCCGACATACCTCACAGCCGTCTATACGCCATGTTTATACACGCCGTGTATAGTCCGGTTTCGATCAAGACCATGACATCCGCCGACGCGTCAGAAAGGCATCCATGTACGCCAAGGCATTGGCTCCCGAGTACCAAGGAGCCCTCAGCTCCCTCTCGGTGAACTCCTCCCTGACCGACGTCCTCACCGAGGGCACCGACCGGCTGCGCGCCGCCGAACGGGCGGGCTCCCCGCGGGAGGCCGCGCGCTCGGGGCTCGCCGTGGCGGAGGCGCACCGCCGCCTGGGCCATGTCGAAGAGGCCGACCGCGCCTGGAAGGCGAGCTACCGCGCCGCCCGCGCGGCCGGTGACGTCGGCGCGATGGCGTGGGCGGTGTGGAGCGGCGGCACCCTCGCCCGGCAGCGGGGCTCGCTCGCCCTGGCCCGCCGGCTGCTCGCCCTCGCCGCCGAGCTGGGCAAGCGCGGCGACGACGTGGTGGCCCGGGGCTACTCGCTGGCCGGGCTCGCGGAGACCGGCCGCATCCAGGGCGACTACGAGGCGGTGCGCGCCCTCCACGAGCAGCTGCTCGCCGAGGCCCGCAAGCGCGGCGAGGCCCGGCACACCGTCTGGGCGTTGGAGGGCATCGCCCAGATCCACCGGAACACCGGCTCGTACGACACGGCCTTCGCGATGTTCGAGGAGGCCGCCGCCATCGCCGCGCAGGCCGACGACCAGCGCGGCCGGGCGTGGGCGCTGCGCGGCATGGCCGACATCGTGTCCCTGCGGGACAAGGACGTGGACCGGGCCCTGGCGCTGCTGTCCGAGGCGGAGCTCGTCTGCCGCGAGATGAAGCTGACCAGCGCGCTGGCCTACAACCTCAAGATGCGCGGCAACGTCCTCTTCCGCGCCGCCCATTACCCGTCGGCCCGGGAGTACTACGAGACGGCGCTGGCCGAATTCCGCGCCATGAGCGAGCCGCGCGGCACCGCGCTGTCCCGCCTGGGGCTGGCCAAGACGCTCGCCCGGCTGGGGCAGGACCCGGCGCTCACCGCCGCGGAACTGGACGACCTGCGGGGGGAGCTGGACCGCATCGGGCTGCGGCACGCCCGCGAGATGGTCGACGCGGCGTACGAGGAGCTGGGCATATCGCGGCCCGGCACGCGCAGCGCGTCCGTCGCGCCCATACCCGGCGCACGAGCGGCCCGAGAGGCGGTGGCCGCCCGATGACCGCGCCGCTCACCGCACCCGCGCCGCCGCACCCGCACCCGCTCCCGCACCCGCACCCGACCGCCACCACCCCACCCGTCCCCGCTTCCGCATCGCACACCCTCGCCCGCTGCCGAAGCCTCGTACTCCCCGCGCTGACCGCGGCCGTGGATCGGCTCCACCCGTATCCGGGCGAGATGGCCGCCTTCTCCTTCGGCTGGTGCGAGGTGGGCGGCACCCCGGCCGCCGGGCGGCCCGGCAGCGGCAAGGGCGTACGCCAGGCCCTGGCCGTGCTCGGCGCGGAGGCGGCGGGTGCGCCCGGGACGACCGCGGTCGCCGGGGCGGTCGCCGTCGAGCTGATCCACGCCTTCTCACTTCTGCACGACGACATCATGGACGGCGACGAGACCCGGCGCCGGCGCGCTTCCGTATGGAAGGCGTACGGCACCGGCCCCGCCGTTCTGGCCGGGGACGCGCTGTTCGCCCTCGCGGTGCAGACGCTCGCCGAGTCGCCCGGCCCGCACGGCGGCGCGGCGATCCGGCAGCTGTCGGGGGCGCTGGGCGACTTGGTGCGCGGCCAGGCGGAGGACCTGCTGTTCGAGTCCCGCCCCTGGACCGGCCCCGACGCGGTCCGCACCGCCGAATACCGTGCGATGGCCGAAGGCAAGACCGGGGCGCTGCTGGGCTGTGCCGCGGCCCTCGGCGCCCAGCTCGCGGGCGCTCCGGAGCCGGTCGTCGCCGCGCTGGACCGGGCCGGGCGCCACGTCGGGGTGGCCTTCCAGGCCGTGGACGATCTGCTCGGCATATGGGGCGATCCACGGGTCACGGGCAAGCCCGTACACGGCGATCTGCGCCGGAAGAAGAAGACGCTGCCCGTACTGGCGGCCCTGGCCGCGGACGGCCCGGCCACCCGCGAACTCGCCGCGCTTCTCACCGACAATCCGGACGCCGATGCCCCGGACTCCTCTCCGGACGACGCGACCGTCCACCGCGCCGCCGAACTCGTCGAGGAAGCGGGCGGGCGCGCCGCCACCCTCGCCGAGGCCCACCACCACCTGGACGCCGCCCGCGCCCAACTGGCCGCCGTCCCGCTGGCCCCGACCGCGGCCGCCGAACTCCTGGCCCTGCTGCCGTTCCTCGTCGACCGCGCGCTGTGACCACCCCTTTGGCCCGCCGTGCGCGCGGCGCCGGGCCGCCTCACCCATGCTGGCCAGGGAGCAGGCCGCTGAGCTGGTGAGGAAGGACGGGGCCCGATGAGGCTTGTCGTCGATCTCAACCGATGCCAGGGGTACGCCCAGTGCGTCTTTCTGGCGCCGGACGTGTTCTCCCTGAACGGGGAGGAGGCACTGCGCTACACCCCTTACGTCGACGACGCGCGCCGTGAGCAGGTGGCCGCCGCGATGGCCGCCTGCCCGGTCCAGGCGATCCTGATGGACGACGTGGTCGACGACATGATGGACGACCCGCTCCCGGCGGCCTTCGATGTCCACCACTGACGAACGCGGCGCGAGCCGCGCCCACCGCCCCGACGACAGCCTGGCGCGGCTGCGGCGCGAGGGGCGGATCGTGATCGTCGGCGCCTCCCTGGCCGGTCTGCGGGGAGCGGAGACCCTGCGCGAGGAGGGCTTCGCCGGTTCGCTCACGATCATCGGCGACGAGCCCGACCGGCCGTACGACCGCCCGCCGCTGTCCAAGCAGGTGCTGGTGGGCGGCGCGGCCGCGGACCGCACGACGTTGCCCAGGCGCCGGGCGATCCGGGCCCACTGGCGGCTGCGGACCGCCGCGACCGGGCTGGACCTGACGGCCCGCCGGGTGCGCCTGGACGACGGCGACGAGGTGCCGTACGACCGGCTGCTGATCACCACCGGCGCCCGCTCCCGCCCCTGGCCGCAACCCGCGGAGGCCGAACTCGACGGCGTCTTCGTGCTGCGTACCAACCGGGACGCGGAGCGGCTGGGGCGGCGGCTGATGGCCGGGCCCCGGCGGGTACTGGTCATCGGCGCGGGCTTCACCGGTTCGGAGATCGCGTCCGCCTGCCGGGAACTGGGGCTGCCCGTCACCGTCGTCGAACGCGGCCCGACACCGCTGGTGGGCGCCCTGGGCGGGGTGGTCGGCCAGGTCGCGGCGGAGCTGCAGCGGGAGCACGGCGTCGATCTGCGCTGCTCGGTCATGGTCACCGCGCTGGAGGGCGACGCGGCCGGGCGGCTGCGGCGCGCCCATCTGTCCGACGGCACCGCCCTCGACGTGGACCTGGCCGTGGTCGCGCTCGGCGCCGTCCGCAACACCGAGTGGCTGGACGGGTCGGGGCTCGGCGCCGGGCCCCGGGGCGTCGCATGCGACGCGGGGTGCCGGGCGTTCGACGTCCGGGGGCTGGTCACCGACGATGTGTTCGTGGCCGGGGACGTCGCCCGGTCCCCGCATCCGCTCTTCGGCTATCAGTTCCTGTCCCTCGACCACTGGGGCAACGCCGTCGCGCAGGCCGAGGTCGCGGCGCACAACATGATCAGCCCCGGCCCGGACCGCCGCCCCCACCTGTGGGTCCCCGCGTTCTGGTCCTCGCAGTTCGGGGTGAACATCAAGTCGATCGGGGTGCCCTCGATGGGCGAGGAAATCCTCATCGCCCAGGGCTCGCTGGCCGAGCACAGCTTCGCCGGCGTCTACGGCTGCCAGGGCCGCGTCGTCGCCGCCGTCACCTTCGACCAGACCAAGTGGCTGGACTTCTACCAGCAGCAGATCGAGACGGCCGCGCCCTTCCCGCCGCCCTTCCGCTCCGTGGACCGCCGGCCCGACGGGCTGCACCCGGTCCCCGCCGAATTCCCCGACCCCTCCCTGCCGTCCCACGGGCCGACCGTGACCCTCTGCGGCTACTCGCCGACCGAACGGCGGATCGTCTTCACCCCCGCCCGGGCCTAGCCGGCCCGCCACCCGGAAGGACCCTCCGTCATGACCTACGGCACGTATCTGCGGAAGATCACCGACCCCGCCAACCGCGCCGACCCCTACCCCCTCTACGCCGAGCTGCGGAAGACGCCCGTGCTGCGGGACGAGGGCGGCCCGTACCTCGTCAGCACGTACTGGGAGATCCACGGCCTGCTGCACGACCCGCGGCTCAGCTCCGACCCCCGTAACCTCGACCCGGACGCCGCCGCCGCGCTCGCCGTGACCGAGGAGGCGGACGACCCGACCCTGCCGCCGAGCTTTCTGCGGCTCGACCCGCCCGAGCACGACCGGCTGCGCCGGATCGCGACATACCCCTTCGGGCCGCCGCACACCCCGCGGCGGATCCATGACATGCGCGGCGAGCTCGCCCGGATCGTCACCGACCTCATCGACGACTTCGAGGGGCGGGACCGGGTCGACCTGGTCGACGACTTCGCGTACCCCTTCCCGGTGACCGTGATCTGCCGGCTGCTGGGGGTGCCCCGCGCCGACGAACCGCTCTTCCACGCCTGGGCCGACACCATGCTCACCAGCCTCGACCCCGCCGCCGCGGAGGCGGACGTCGCCCAGCGGCGCCGGGCCGTCCGGCAGGCCCGTGTCGAACTGGGCATGTACCTGTCCGAGCTGATCGAGGACCGCCGCCGCGCACCGGCTGAGGACATGCTCTCCTCGCTCATCCACGGGGACGGCCCGGACGGCCGGATGAGCCACGCCGAACTGGTCAGCACCGCCGTACTGCTGCTGATCGCCGGGCACGAGACGACCGTCAACCTGATCGCCAACGGAATGCTGACCCTGCTGCGCCACCAGGACGTCCTCAAGCGGCTGCACGACGACTCACGCCTGGCCGTCCCGCTGGTGGAGGAGGTGCTGCGCTACGAGCCCCCCGTCCAACTGCTGCCGCACCGCACCCCGCTCACCGACATCGACATCGCGGGCGTCACCATCCCCAAGGGCGCGGCCATCTGGCTGGTCCTGGCCTCCGGCAACCGCGACCCGAAGCGCTTCCCCGACCCCGACCGATTCGACCCGGACCGCAAGGACAACCAGCACCTGGGCTTCGGCAGCGGCATCCACATCTGCTACGGCGCACCGCTGGCCCGGCTGGAAGGCCAGATCGCGCTGGCCGAACTCGCCCGCCGACTGGAGAACCCCCGACTGCTGGAGGACCCGCCCCCGTACCGCCACAACGCGGTGCTGCGCGGTCCGCGACACCTGCCCGTCGGTTTCGACGGCGTACGCCCGGCCCGGGAGCCGTGAAGGCGCCGCTTGCGGATGCGGATGCGGATGCCGATGCGGATCAGCCGCGGCGCCGTCTGAAACGGTCCGCCGCCTCGGCGAGGTCCACGATCGGGTCGGGGTACGCGAGGGCGGCGCGGTCCGGCCCGGGCAGCTGCCAGGGGCGGTGCACGGCCGGGCCCTGGACGGCGGCGAGTTCGGGCACCCAGCGGCGTACGTACTCGCCTTCGGGGTCATGGCGCAGCGCCTGGATGAGCGGGTTGAGGATCCTGCCCGGGCGGGTGTCGGTGCCGGTGCCGGCCGCCCACTGCCAGTTGAGCTGGTTGTTCGCGATATCGCCGTCCACCAGCAGCGCGAGGAAATGCCGCGCTCCGGTGCGCCAGTCGATGTACAGGGTCTTCGCCAGGAAGCTCGCCGCCAACAGCCGCGCCCGGCCCGGCATCCAGCCCTCCCGCGTCAGCTGGCGCATCGCCGCGTCCACGACCGGACAGCCGGTCAGCCCCGCGCACCAGGCCGCGACCTCATCCGCGTCCTGGCGCCAGCGGTCGTGCCGCGGACGGTAGTCGCGGTGGGCGGCGTCCGGGCGCGCGGCCAGGACCTGGAGGTGGAAGTCCCGCCAGGCCAGCTGACGTACGAACGCCTCGGCGCCCGGACCGCCCGCGTCCAGCGCCCGGCGCGCCACCTCCACCGGCGACAGACAGCCGAAGTGCAGATAGGGGGAGAGCCGGGACGTGGCGTCCCCGGCGAGGTCGTCCTGCCGCTCGGCGTAGTCCGCCAGCGGCCCCGCCGCCCACCGCCGCAGCCTGCGACGGGCCGCCGTCTCGCCCCCGGCGGGCAGATCGAGGGAGGCCGCGCCCGGTGCCAGGGACGCCGCGGTGGGCAGGGCGGCGGAGCGGATCGAGGGCACGCGGACCACGCGCGGCGCGGGGAGCGGTGCGCGCCAGGGCTCGCTGCGCCATCGGCGGTAGTACGGCGTGAACACCGCGAAGTGGTCCTTGCGCTGGGATCCGCCCGAGGTGCTGTGGCTCTTGCCCGAGGGGACAAGCACACCGGGCGCGACCACCGTCACCGCACCCTCGTGCACCCGCAACTCTCGCCGCTCGCGCGCCAGCGCCACCCGCAGCCGCGCCTCGCGCCGCGCCGCGTAACCGCTCGCCCCGCCCGCCATGTGCACCGCCCCGGCCCCGACGCGCGCCGCCACCCGGCAGGTCTCCTGGACCACGTCACCGCGCCGGACCACCAGCCGTCCGCCGCGTGCCCGCAGCGCCGCGTCGAGGTCGGCGAGGCAGTCGGCGAGAAAGACGGCCCTATTGGGCACGACGAAATCCGCGTCGCGTATCCCGGAATCGACGACGAACAGCGGCACCACGCTCTCCGCCTCCCGCAGCGCGCCATCCAGCGCCGGATTGTCGTGCACCCGCAGATCCGCGGTGAACAGAGCGACGCTCACCCGCACCGGCACTCACCACCCCGCTCAACCGGCCGCTCAGCCGGGCACGGCGGCGTGCGCCTCGGCCCGGGCGGCGACGTTCCGGGCCATGCCGTCGAAGACCAGACCGCCGCAGGCCGCGCCGCCCCAGCCGCAGAGCCGGCCGGTCAGCCCGTGCGGTTCGAAGACGGCGTGCTGCCGGTACACCGCGCCGCCCGCCCCGTCCTCGCCCACCGAGATCTCCAGCCAGGCCGGTCCGGGCAGCGGCAGCTCGGACCGCAGCCGCAGCCGCTGCCTCGGCTCCACCTCCTCCACCCGCCAGAAGCGCAGCCGGTCCCCGGTCCGCAGCGGGGCGGTCTCCCGGCGGCCCAAGTGCAGGCCCACCCCGCCGACCACCGTGTCCAGCCAGCCGCGCAACGCCCAGGCGGGCGGCAGGGACTGCCAGCGCTCTCCGCGCGCGATCCCCTCCACCGCCTGCCAAAGCTCCTCCGGCGCCGCGTCCACCACCCGCTCGCGGTGGTCGACGCGGCGGCTGCCGCCCGCCCAGGGCGGGTCCGTCGGCAGCGGATCGCTCGGCTCGGGCGGCGCGGTATGCGACCGCAGCGCCAGCCGTAGCGCCTGGTCCAGGGGGAGTGGGCCGTCCGGGGAACCGTTCAAGGCACCGTCCGAAGGCATCGGCACATGGCGGGCGATGTCCCCCTCCCTGCAGACCACTTCATACCGCAGCGACTCCACCAGCGGGCGGGCGAGGGCGCCCGGTACGGGCGTGACCAGGCCGACCCACAGGCTGGAGAGGCGTGGGGTGAGCACCGGCACGGGGATCACCAGCCGCCGCGGCAGCCGGGCGACGGCCGCGTACCGCCGCATCATGTCGCGGTACGTGACCACGTCCGGCCCGCCGATGTCGAAGCCGCGGTTCACCTCGTACGGCAGCCCGGCGCAGCCCACCAGCAGCCGGAGCACATCGCGGACGGCGATCGGCTGGGTCCGGGTGCGCACCCAGCGCGGGGTGACCATCACCGGGAGCCGTTCGGTCAGATGGCGCAGCATCTCGAACGAAGCCGAACCCGAGCCGATGATCACACCGGCCCGCAGTACGGCGGTGGGCACCCCCGACGCCAGCAGCATGCGTCCCACCTCGGCCCGCGAGCGCAGATGGGGCGACAGATCGCGCTCGGGCACCCCGGACGGGGTCAGCCCGCCGAGGTAGACGATCCGCCGGACCCCGGCGGCGCGCGCCTGCTCCCCGAAGTTCCGGGCCGCCCGGCGGTCGGTCTCCTCGAAGCCGCGGCCGGTCCCGAGCGAGTGCACCAGGTAGTACGCGACGTCCACGCCCTCCATCGCCGCCCGCACGGACCGCGCGTCCAGGACGTCCCCGCGCACCTGCCCCACCCGCTCCGCCCAGGGCTGCCGGCGCAGCTTGTCGGGCGAGCGGACCAGACAGCGCACCGTATGCCCGGCCGCCAGCAGTTCGGGCACCAGCCTGCTGCCGATGTAGCCGCTCGCTCCGGTGACCAGACAGCACGGCGGCGGGGACGACGGGGATGACTGGGACGACGGGCCGAGGTTGCGGTGATCTGCCATGCCGGACTCCGTGACTGCAAGACTCCGTGACCGGTGACCGCGCGGCTGCGCGGCCCTATGGCCTCCCCCATGGCGACGCCATGGCCTCCCCCAAGCCATGCTCCGGGCCTCCGCCGGGCGGCGCAACCGCCGGGTGCGTGGAGTGGCCGCCCGCCGAAGGGCGTCGGAGGATGAGAGCAAGCGATGTTTGGAGGGCACGGTGTTCGAGGCCGACGACATCCGAAAATGGCGCGACCATGACGTGGTGGACAGTTCCAGCCGCAAGATCGGCACGCTGGAGTCGATCTATGTGGACACCGCCACCGATGAACCCGCCTTCGCAACGATCACGGTCGGCATGCCGACCCGGCGGCGGCTGGTGTTCGTACCGCTCGACGGCGCGAAGGTGGGCCCGGACTATCTCAAGGTCACGTATCCCAAGAACCTGGTGCGGGACGCCCCGTCCATCGGAACCGACGACGTGCTGCCCGCCACCGAGGAAGAGGCGGTCTTCAAGCACTACGAGCTGAGCTATCAGCCGGGCGCCGGCGGCGAGCGGCGACTGGCCCGCCCCTGACCACTCTGAGCCGGAGAAAGTGAGATGGCGCTGTTCCTGCTGCTGCTCCTGGTGGCGATCGCGCTCGGGATCACCGGGGCGGTCGTCAGCGGGCTGCTCTACCTGCTGATCATCGGCGTGGTCGTCTTCCTCGCCGACATGGTCTTCCTCGGCACGCAACTGCGCCACGGCGGCAGGCGCCCGGTCCGCTGACGCTTCTCGCCTGGCCGACCCCGGGCAGGACAAAACCTGCGAGGTGGGCTCCCTTCGCCGGCATTGTCCGGATCAGGTTTTGGAGGTCGCCTTCCGGTCTCCCCGACCTTCCGGCCTCTCAGCCCGACCATCTAGGACGCGCCCTCTCCAGAGAACCTCTCCGTTCCGAAGAACCGAAGTCCTTCTTCCTGGAGTCCCGACGTTCTCTTTCCTGAACGTGTCTCCGGTCGAGCTCCCTCGCTCGCCCCGCAGGCTGTTATTTACGTTACTCCCGCACCTTCTGCGCGACTAGTCCGGGTCAAACATTTTTTCCGAATTTGCCGACTTTTTCGCTTCTGCCCCCTCGGGGCAGCCCCGGGAACGGCCCGGCGCGAGCGCGGAGCGGACGACAGCCACCCGGCACTCCCGCGCCTTGGCTGCGCCGGGTGCCGCTTGCCCGGTAGGCTTTCCGTGTGATCTTCAAGCGCATCGGAAACGGTCGGCCGTACCCCGACCACGGCCGGGAAAGCACCCGCCAGTGGGCGGATGTCGCCCCACGCCCGGTACGCCTTGACCAACTGGTCACCACGAAGCAGCAGCTCGACCTCGAGACGCTGCTCGCGGAGGACTCGACGTTCTATGGGGACCTCTTCGCCCATGTCGTGAAATGGCAGGGCGATCTGTATCTCGAGGACGGGCTGCACCGCGCCGTGCGCGCCGCGCTTCAGCAGCGCCAGGTGCTGCACGCGCGCGTCCTGGAACTCGGCTGACCGGCCGACGACCACACGACGCCGTCCACTCGCCGCACACCTGCCCGACGGGCTCGTTGGCCCTTTCGGGTTGGGCTATGTGGCAACCATTGATCATTTAGTAGGCATCGTCACCAAGCCGCACTACGCTGCGGCTATGAGCATGCTCACCCCTCCCGGCATGGGCGGAAAGTACCGCATCACGGGCAACCGTTACCCGCGTATGCGCCGACCCCGAGGCCGCCGTCGGCTCGTATTCGCCGCGATGGGTACGGTCGTCGCCCTCGGCCTGGTCGGCTGGGGAACGCTCCAGCTCATCGACGTGTTCTCGGGCGGCGACGACGACAAGACGGTGCGCACGGCGCGGGGCACGGCGGACTGCAAACGCGAGCCCGCCAAGGGCCAGGGCCAAAACAAGGCCGACAAGGCCGCGCGTACGGCACAGCGGGCCCCCAAGTCGCTGCCCAAGCCCGCCGAGATCACCGTCAACGTCTACAACGCCACCCCGCGTACCGGGCTGGCCAAGGACACCGCCGACGAGCTGCGGAAACGTGGCTTCAAGATCGGCAAGGTGGGCAACGCGCCCGCCGCGTACGACAAGAAGGTCAAGGCCCCCGGCATACTGCTCGGCGCCCCGGCGGCCACTGACGGGCCCTTCGACGTACTCGCCACACAGCTCGCGGGCACCCAGACCAAGAACGACGCGCGCTCGGGCAAGGACGTCGACCTGATCATCGGGACCGCCTTCAAGGACCTGGTCAAGGAGAAGGACGCCGTCAAGGCGATGGCCGCCCTGGCCACGCCGAAGCCGTCGTCCTCCGCCCCGACCTGCTGACGCCCCGGCCCGCCACCCAGCAAACTCAGGGGCGGGCCACGCCACTCAGGCCGCTTGGGCCGCTCAGCCGGCCGTCCCGTACATCCGGTCCCCGGCGTCACCGAGCCCGGGGACGATGTACCCGCTCTCGTTCAGCCGCTCGTCGACCGACGCGGTGACCACCGTGACGGGCGCGCCCGCCAGCTCGCGCTCCATGGTCTCCACGCCCTCGGGCGCGGCCAGCAGACACAGGGCGGTGACATCGTCGGCGCCACGGGATATCAGCTCCCGGATCGCCGCGACGAGCGTCCCGCCGGTCGCCAGCATCGGGTCCAGCACATACACCTGACGGCCGGAGAGGTCCTCGGGCATCCGCGTCGCATACGTCGACGCCTGCAGCGTCTCCTCGTCGCGGATCATGCCCAGGAAGCCGACCTCGGCGGTCGGCAGCAGCCGCACCATGCCGTCCAGCATCCCCAGGCCGGCCCGCAGGATCGGCACCACCATGGGGCGCGGATAGGACAGCCGCACCCCGGTCGTCGCCGTCACCGGGGTCTCGATGTCGACCTGGTCGGTGCGCACGTCCCGGGTCGCCTCGTACGCGAGCAGGGTGACCAGTTCATCGGCGAGCCGCCGGAAGGTGGGGGAATCGGTGCGCTTGTCGCGCAGCGTGGTGAGTTTGTGCGCCACCAGCGGGTGGTCGACGACATGGATCCGCATGGCATCGACAGTAACCGAGCGCCCCGACACCCACACCGCCCGGCCGCGCTTGCGGCCCCTCCCAGCGGTATGGCGGCCAACCCGGATGCACCAAGTACCACATCTGCGAACCTTCCGCTGGTGAGGCCCGTAACGGTCCCCGTACCGGTCCGTTTCGGTCCGCGTGAGTTACATCTCTTTGGACTGGTGCACGACGCAGCGCGGAAGACCTCTCGCGAAGCGAAGGTTTCTGTCACGATGCCGATTGGGGTGGGGCACCGTCCCGCCCGCCCCAGCACGCCTATGACCAGTGGGAGAGTCACGGTGTACTTCGCCGCATTGCTCGCGCGCACCGCAGAAGGGTGGGAAGCGAGCGACACAGAGCTCGATGACGTGGAGACCCTGACAGATCTGATCGAACTGGCCCGTGAGGCCTCAGACGACGACACGGTGCTGGCCTTCGTCGAGCACGAAGACGCGTGGTTCGGCGTCGTCCGTGTGGACGGCGAGGAGGACCCGCACATCTATGTATCGGACGCCGCCGCGGCCGCCCGCACCTCATACGGCCAGATGCTCACCGACGAACTGCTCGGCCGGGGCGCCGACGAGGACCTGGACAGCCTCGTCGACCTGGACGGCACCGAGGACGGTGAGCCCGACGCGAACGACGACGAGGACGCCGACCCGGACGCGCCGGTCCCGGCGGGCCCCCTCGGCGACGCCGACATCCTCGCCGACCTCGGCATGGACGAGAAGGAGCTGAAGGCCCTGGACGGGGACGCGCTCGAATCCATCGCCGACATGCTGGGCTGCAGCATGGAGGGGCTGGAGGCGGTGCGCTGATCGCTGCGTCGCCCACACTGGTGCCATGACCGATCCGCTGTCCGGCCTCCTCTCCGGTCCCGCCCCCGACCCTCTCCGCGACCCCTGGCGCGCACCAATGCGCCTCGCGCTGGAGGAGGCGGCGCGGGCGCCGGAGACGGGCGACGTGCCGGTCGGCGCCGTCGTGCTGGGCCCGGACGGCTCCCCCCTCGGTCACGGCCGCAACGAGCGCGAGGCCCACGGCGACCCCACAGCCCACGCCGAGGTCCTCGCGCTCCGCGACGCCGCCGGCCGCCTCGGCAGCTGGCGCCTGACCGGCTGCACCCTCGTGGTCACCCTCGAGCCCTGCACCATGTGCGCGGGCGCGATCGTCCTGTCCCGCGTGGACCGCGTGGTCTACGGAGCCACCGACGACAAGGCCGGCGCCGTCGGCTCCCTCTGGGACGTCGTCCGCGACCGCCGCCTCAACCACCGCCCCGAGGTCGTCCCCGGCGTCCTCGCAGACCAGTGCGCCGCTCTCCTCACCGCCTTCTTCCGCGCCCCCCGCCCCTAACCGATTTCGGAGCACGGCCAACCGTCCGCTAAGCTCTCTCTCGGTAGCGTGTCCGAGCGGCCTAAGGAGCACGCCTCGAAAGCGTGTGAGGGGGCAACTCCTCCGTGGGTTCAAATCCCACCGCTACCGCTCTGAAGTACAAAGACAAGGGCCCCGACCTGATCAGGTCGGGGCCTTTGTCGCGCTCCGGCACTGCCCCTACACTGTGGGTCACCGTGACATCACGCTTCTGGGGGGACTGATGTTCCGACGTACGTTGCCGGCACCCGCGATGCCTGAAGAGGGGGCGGCCCTGGCCAGCCCCCCACGAACGCGCCGACTGTGCGCCTGGGCGTTGGATTTCGCCGCTGTGGTGGCAGTGGCCGTACTGCTCGGCTGGTTCACCTTCCATCGGATCAGCGCCGAAGTGAGCGATGTGACGAGCCTTGCCGAGACAAGCGCTTGGGAGGTCATCACCTCGAACGGCGACTTGGCGGGGGCGGGTCAGGACGTCGGGGAGTCGCTGTGGCGACATGCGGTGACGGCCGTCCAGCAGGCCTTCGGTGCGCTCGCCCTGTTCACCTTCGCCTACCACTTCCTCGCGCTGGCCGTGCTGGGCCGGACCCCGGGGCAGGCGCTGACGGCCCTGAGCGTCGTGCGGCGCCGTGGCGGCGGGCGGCCCGGGCGGGGCCGGGCCGGGGTGCGCGCCGCGGTGACCACCCTGGTCGATGTCGGCTGGTATGCGCTGGCCTGCTGCCTGCTGGCCGGGGGCGCGGTCGGGCTCTCGGTGCTGTGCTGGATCGTCGCCGTAGCCTTCTTCGCGCTCAACGCGGCGCTGGCGCTCATCGGCTCCCGGAGGTCGCTGGCCGACCGGCTGGGCGGCGTCACCGTCACCAGCACATGGCGCGTACGCGCCGCGCTCGCCCGGATCGGCGGCGCGGTGCGGCGGAGCGGCCGGACGGAGTATTAGCGGGGCAGCGCGGCGGCG
>NZ_MUNE01000386.1:24319-24485 GCF_002154605.1 Streptomyces milbemycinicus
CGTCGGGGCCGCCGCCGTGCCACTCGATGAGCTGTGGGTTGTCGATCGGGGCGTCCTCCGTCATCAGGCCGGCGCGGCTCAGTACGCCGCGCAGTTCATCGGCGCTGACGACGACCCCGACGTCAGCGCCGTCGATCATGACGCGGCGGCGCCCGTCGAGCGGCTC
>NZ_MUNE01000387.1 GCF_002154605.1 Streptomyces milbemycinicus
CGCTGGCCGCCCTGCTGGTCCGCCGTCCCCCGGCGCTGCTGCTGGACGAGCCGACCAACCACCTCGACGACGGAGCCGCGGCCTTCCTGGAGGAGCAGGTACGCGGTCTGCCCGGCGTTGTGCTGCTGGCCAGCCATGACCGGGCCTTTCTCGACGCCGTCTGCACCGATCTGATCGACCTCGACCCTGCCGTGGCCGGCCCGGTCCGCTACGGCGGAAACTACAGCGCCTATCTGTCGGAGAAGCACGCCGAGCGGGCACGCTGGGAGCGGCGCCACGCCGAGGAGCAGCAAGAACTCGACGCGCTGCGGCACACGGCCGGTGTCACCGCCCACGCCCTCGCCCCGAACCGTGGGCGCAGGGACAACGAGAAGATGGGCTACGGGCACCGCGCCGGCCGGGTGCAGAACCAGATCTCCCGCCGGGTGCGCAACGCCACCCGCAGACTGGAGGAACTGGAGCGCACACAGGTCGGCACGCCGCCACCGCCCCTGCGGTTCCAGCACACCGTGCTCGCGAAGGAGTCGGCGGACGGCACCCTGGTGGCGCTGCGCGACGCGCGGGTCCCGGGCCGTCTGGCCGTCGGGCGTCTCGATGTGGCGGCGTCGGAACGGCTGCTTGTCACGGGCGGCAACGGGGCCGGAAAGTCCACGCTGTTGAGCGTGCTCGCCGGGCGGCTCGCCGTACAGGGCGAGGTGCGGCGGCGGCGCGGGCTGACGGTGGGGCTGCTGGCCCAGGACATCGTATTCGACCGGCCGGAACGTACGGTCCGGGACACCTACGCACTCTCGCTCGGCGCCGAACGGACGCAGACCGTCCCGCTGGACTCGCTGGGCCTGATGCACAAAGCGGACCTGGACAAGGCGGTCGGCCATCTGTCGGCCGGTCAGCGGCGCCGCCTCGCGCTGGCGCTGCTGGTCGCGCGCCCGCCCGCGCTTCTGCTGCTCGACGAGCCCACGAACCATCTCTCGCCGCGGCTGTGCGACGAGTTGGAGGAGGCCCTGGGGACCGGCCCCGGCGCGATCGTCGTGGCCAGTCACGACCGGTGGCTGAGAAAGCGCTGGCAGGGCCGGGAGATGCGGCTGGACCCCGGCGCGCCGCCAGACATGGCTGCAGATTCGCCACCTGTCAGTCCGGTGATGGGCTGAAGAATGTGTGAGGCCGCCGGGCGCTCAGCCGTGCAGGGGGAGGAGTACGCGGAAGGTGGCGCCCTCGCCCGGGGCCGTGCGGACCTCCACCCGGCCGTGGTGGGCCGTCACCAGGGAGGCGACGATCGCGAGGCCGAGGCCCGCGCCCCCGCTCTCGGTACGGCCGCGGGCGTCGTCCGCGCGGTAGAAGCGGTCGAAGGCACGGGCGGCCTGCTCCTGGGACATCCCCGGACCCTCGTCCTGGAGCTCCAGAACTGCCAGGCCGTCCTCGGCGCCGACGCCGACACCGATCCGGACCGGGGTGCCGGGTGGGGTGTGGGCCACCGCGTTGCCGACGAGGTTGGAGGTCACCTGCCGCAGTCGCGCCTCGTCGCCGAGCACCGGCGCGCCACCCGGCGGGCCGCCGCCGGGGCCGGTGAGGGTGACGGGGCGCAGCGGATCGAGCGCGCGGAGGTCGTGCAGGGCGTCGGCGGCCAGGGTGCGCAGGTCCATGGGGGTGAGCCGGAGCGGGAGGTCCGCGGCGGCGGCGTGCTCGTCGAGACGGGCGAGCAGCAGCAGGTCCTCGACCAGCCGGACCAGCCGCGCCGCTTCCCGCTCGATGCGGCTCATCGCGGCGTCGACATCGGTGCGTTCGGGCATGCCGCCCATCCGGTACAGCTCGGTGAAACCTTTGATGCCGAAGAGGGGGGTACGCAGCTCATGGCTGGCGTCCGCGATGAAGCGGCGCATGAGCTCGGCGGCGGCGGCCCGCGCCGCGTCACTCGCCTCGATCCGGTCCAGCATGCCGTTGAGCGCCGTGGCCAGACGGCCGAGTTCGGTACGTGAGGCGGCCAGCTCCGGGACCCGGCTGGACAGGTCGCCGTCCGCGATGGCCGCCGCGGTGGTCTCGATACGCCGCAGCGGACGCAGCCCGGCGCGTACGGCGAACCACCCGGCCACGCCGAGCAGGGCCAGCACCAGGGAGTCGATCACCAACATCCGGGCGCCGAGCTGCGTGATCGTAGAGTCGACCTCGGCGAGCGAGCCGGCCACGACGACGCTGTGGGTGTCCGCGGCCCGCGCCTTCGGACCCTTGCGCGCTCGTCCCGTCGCGTTGAGAGGTACGGCGAGCACTCGCCAGGACTCGTCGCCGTCGACGGCCGGGGCCTCGAAAGGCCGGCGGTCGCGTTCGCGGACGGCCGTAGCGTCGAGCGGGGGCAGCACGGGAGCGCTGTGCACGGCCGGCCGGATGACCCGCCGCACACGGCCGTTCGAACCGAGATAGGCGAGATAGCTGTCGCCGGTCAGGTGCTGCTCCACGGTGGCGCGCAGCTGCGGTGCCTGATCGCCCGCCGCGCCGGACGGATCGGTCAGGCGCGTGGTGGCCGTGGCGGCGGCGCGGAGCCGGTCGTCCAGCCGATGCACCAGGTCCCGCTGGAGCAGGGTGACGACCAGGGCGTTGCTGCCGAGCAGGGCGACCACGAGCAGCAGCAGGGAGATCGCCAGCAGCCGGCCGCGCAGTGAGAACCGGCCGCGCAGCGAGAACCGGCCGCGCAGCGAGAGCCCGCCGCGCAGCGAGAAGCGGCTTTTGCGCAGGGGGCTCTTGTTCACTGCCGGGGCCTGCGGAGCACATAGCCGGTGCCGCGCACCGTATGGATCAGCTTCGGCTCGTCCAGGTCCACCTTGCGCCGCAGATAGCTGATGTACGAGGCGACGATGCTGTCGTCGCCCCCGAAGTCGTACTGCCAGACCAGCTCCAGAAGTTGGGACTTCGACAGCACCTGCCCGGCGTTCTCCATCAGCACGCGCAGCAGGCTGAACTCGGTCGGGGAGAGCTGGACGGGGCGCCCGTCCCGGGTCACCTGATGGCTGTCGGGGTCCAGCTCCAGCATGCCGACGACCAACCGGCCGTCGGCCTGCCGACCACTGGTGCGGCGCAGAATGGCCCGGATGCGCAGCACCAGCTCCTCCAGGTTGAACGGCTTGGTGACATAGTCGTCACCGCCCGCCCTGAGCCCGCTGATCCGGTCCTCGGGCGCATCGCGGGCGGTGAGGAACAGCACCGGGGGATGCCCCGCCGCCGCGGAGGGATGCTGCCCGCGCAGCCTGCGGACGACCTCGAAGCCGTCGAAGTCGGGCAGCATCACATCCAGCACGATCAAGTCGGGGCGCTGCTCCCGCACCGCGGCCAGCGCCTGCGCGCCGGTCGCGACCGGCGCCACCGCGAAACCGGCCAGCCGCAGGCTCGCGGACAGCAGTTCGCGCAGCGTCGGCTCGTCTTCCACCACCAGTAGCCGTTCCGAAGCCGTCATCCGTCCCATCCCCACCCGATCGTCCGCTGTTGGTCAGTCTCCCGGCCCGCTATGCGTCGCGCTTGCGGAAGACGATGAACGCCACCGTCAGCAGGACCGCGACACATCCCGCCATGACGGCGAGCCCGGACCAGGGGGCCAGCAGCGCCGGATCACGGTAGCCGGTGATGATCTGTCCGCCCGCGATGGGCGGCCAGTACTTCTCCACCCGGTCGCCGACCGCACCGGGCAGGGCCGGCGCGAACGCCTGCACGATCAGCACCTTCGCCACCCGGCTACGCGGAATCCCGTTGCCGGCCGCCAGCGCCAGCAGATGGTGGTAGGCCGTGCGGCTGGGCAGCACCGCACCCGCGTCCAACAGCGCGCCGACGGCCTTCAGCGGCGCCGGCTGCGCGGAATACGGGCGCCCGCCGACCGTGGCGGTCCCCGAACTGGCGGCGTCCAGCCCCAGGATCATCCGCAGTGTGGTCGACTTCCCGGCACCGTTGGGACCGAGGAACCCGGTCACTTCTCCTGGGCGGACGGCGAACGTCAGGTCGTCGACGGCCAGGACCTCCCCGTAGCGCTTGGTGAGTCCGCAGACTTCGATCATCATGACTCCAGAGCCGATGGTGTGCGTGGTGCGCGCGGTCGCCGCGCGCATCACCTCACAGTGATCTGCTCTTCTGGGCCGGATGTGCACGAGTCTGGGTGCGCCATGGGAACCGGGAGGTCCGTCCGGCGGAAACCGGCAGGTCACGGCGGCCGGCCCGGCGGCGACTCACAGAAACTCACAGAGTGATGGCGGAGTTAAGCGGCGGGACGGCGCCGGTGGGCGCGCTGGCGGCAGGTCGGGCCGCAGTAGCGGGGTGGCCGTCCGGTGGCGTGGACACGCAGCGTCGCACCGCATTCCACGCAGTACTTCAGGGGGGTGGTTTCGTGACGGGGGAGGGCGGACGAGTCACGGAAGGGGTCGGCTTTCGTGACTGGGTGGGTACGCAATCCGTCGAGCAGCAGCCGCACCAGCCAGGTGCCGCGTGCCGGGTCCCGGTGTGCCGAACGCAGTGCGACACCGCCGGCGACCAGCGCGGACAGATCGTCGGCCTGTACGTCGGTGCGTACCGCGCCAGCCTCTTTCGCGTCGTACAGCAAGCGCCCCAGTGCCTGGCGGAACCGCTGTCCCGCGGCGGCCAGTACGGCGCGCGGCCAGCTCTGGTCAGCGGCGAGCGCATCGCAGAAGTGCCGGCGGCCCATCGACTGCTCGGCCACTTCGAGCAGAAACCCGAACAACGCGTCACCGGGCGCGGCGCGCGCGGCCCACCGGTCGGCGGCGGTCACCAAACGCTCGACGTGTTCGGCGAGCACCGCCTCGATCAGGATCTCCTTCGTCGGGAAGTGCCGGTAGACGGTCCCGGCGCCGACCCCGGCGCGCTGCGCGATCCGGCCGAGTGACACATCAAGACCCTCCTCGGCGAATACGCGCATCGCCGTGCTCAGCACCAGCGCTCGGTTGCGGCGGGCATCGGCGCGCCCGGCGGGCGCCGCACCCGGTGCTGCTGCTTTCGTGTCCGGTGCTGCTGTCATGTCACGAAATCCTTATCCGCGGGGTTGAAACGGGTGGAGCATTCCGGATGACGTTCAGCATCCTCCACCTTCTCCGGAAAGGCCACCATGACCACCGAGACACCGGCCAACCCCGACTCCCCGATCCTCGTCACCGGCGCCACCGGCAAGCAAGGCGGCGCCACCGCCCGGAGGTTGCTGGCCGGAGGGTGGCCGGTGCGAGCCCTGGTGCGCGACCTGACTGCCCCCGGCGCTGCCGAGCTGGCTGCCGCGGGCGCCCAGCTCGTGCGCGGCGACTTCGACGATCCGGCCAGTCTGCGGCCCGCGCTCGACGGCGCCGCCGCAGTGTTCGGCATACCGCCCGTGTCCTACGGACCGACCGGACCCGAAACGGAGCTCGAAGCGGCCCGCGGCCGGACACTGATCGACGCCGCGGCCGCGGCGGGGATCGAGCAGATCGTGTTCAGCACCGTCGCCTCGTCATCGGCCGCATCGTGGAGTTGGGAGGGGAAAACGCTGATCGAGGAGTATCTGCGCGACCACATCGCGCTACCCACCGTACTGCGCCCGGTCCGGTTCATGACCAACTATCTCTCCGTCGGGGCGATCGGCATCGACGGCATTTCCCGCGGTGTGCACCGGCATCTCTTCCCTCCGCACGAGCCCATGCAGATCATCGCGCTGGAGGACATCGCCGAGTTCGCCGCCCTCGCGTTCGCGGACCCGGCCCGATTCGCCGGACGCACCCTGGAACTGGCCGGCGATGAACCGACCCCGGTCGAGGCCGCTGCCGCCATCGCCGAGGCCACCGGCGCTCCGATCCGGTACGAACAGCTCACCGACGGCGAGGCCGCCGCGCTCGGCCCGGAAATCGCCGAGACGAAAAAGCGCTGGGAGGCCGGTCACCGCTGGCACGCCGATATCGAGGCACTACGCGTCATCCACCCCGGACTGCGCACCCTCACCGACTGGCTCACCGAATCCGGTGCCGCCGCCATCCGCGCCCGTCTCACCACCTCCTGACTCCGAAGATCTGGCCGAAACCGGTGTTCGACAGCGAGCTCGGCGCGCTGGCCGGCAGCCAGGCGGGCGGGCTGCTGGTGCGACGCCTCGGCAGCCGTACGGTGAGCGCGCTGGGGGTACGTCCGTGGCGATGAACGCCCAGGCGGTCTCCGTCCAGCAGCAGTACGGCCGCGCGGTGCTCAACTCCATGCACGCCATCCGCAGCGTCGGCGCCGTCACGGGCGGGCTGGCCGGAGTCGCCACGGCGTCCCCTGAGCATGCCGCTGACGGCGCAGTTCGTGTCCATGGCGGTCCTGCTCGCCGTCGTGTCCGCGGTGGCGGCCTGCGGGCTCCAGCCGGATGTGGAGCCGGCGCGGCAGACCGTGCCGACCCGGCCGGGCAACCAGGCCACGGCGGCGGACGGATCGGAACCGGTCGATCAGGGGCCGAAGGGGCGGCTGACCGTACCGCTGCTCGCGCTGATGACCTTCCTCGCCGCCCTGGTGGAGGACGCCCCCGCGTCGTGGAGCGGTGTGTATCTGCGCCATGTGGGGGCGGATGCGGCGATGGCCGCGGCCGGGTACGCGGCCTTCTCGGTGGGATCGGTCGTCACCCGGCTGTTCAACGACTGGCTGGTCGATCGCCTCGGGTGGGTCCGCCTCATTCGGATCGGCACTCACCGCCGCGGGCGCGCTCCCCGACTCGGCCCGGGTGATGGGCCATGTCGGCTTCGCCGGAAACCTCGGCTGGCTGCTGGTCTCCCCGATCATCGGCGGTCTGTCGACCCTCGTCGGACTGCCGACCGCCCTCGGCCTGCTGGCGGTCGCGGCGGCGACCATCGCCGGGCTGGCCCCGGTCACCTACTCCGTGGCACCAGTGCGGACACAGGAGCGGCAGGCGTCCGTGGCGGATGACGCGCGATGACGAGGCGCCGCCCACCGCGTGGAGGCCGAGCGTCAGAGCCGGCGCGCGGTCGCGCGGGACGCCGGGGCGGGCAGGTTGCTTTCGAACCAGACGGTTCTGCCGGTTGAGGTGTCGGAGCAGCCCCATCGCGTGGCGAGCTTCTGGAGCAGGGTGATGGCGCAGTGGGACGCCTGGGTGCCGGGGGTGTGCGGGAGCATGGGCGTGATCTGCTGGTCGCCGGTGACCTCACACAGGAGTGTGTCGGTGTGCACCAGGCGCAGGCCGACCGGATGGGTGGTGTGGCGGATGGCGTTGGTGAGTAGTTCACCGGCGAGGAGTTCGGTGGTGTCACAGAGTGGGTCCAGACCCCATGCGGTGAGGGTGTCGCGCACCCGGCGCCGGGCGACGCTCACCTGTTGGGGCTGAGGCGGAAAGCGCCAGGTGGCCACCTTGTCGTCGGGGATGCTGTGCAGGCGGGCCATCAGGACGGCGATGTCGTCGTGGTCGCCGTTGGGGTGCTGCTGCCGGAGCAGGGACTCGCACGCCTCGTCCAGCGAGGGGTGTGTGGCGGCGAGGCCGCAGCGTACGGCGAGGAGCCCTTCCTCGATGTCGTGTCCGCGTGCCTCCACCAGGCCGTCGGTGTAAAGGACGAGAAGACTGCCGGAGTCGATGGACACGTCCAGCGTGTCGAAGGCGATACTTCCCACACCGATGGGCGCGCCGACGGGAATCTCAAGAAGTTCGTCCGTGCCGTCGGGGCGCAGGAGGACGGGCGGCAGATGGCCGGCGCTGGCGAAGGCGGCTCGGCCCGCGATGGGGTCGTAGATGGCGTACAGGCAGGTGGTCAGGGGGACGTGGCCGAGGTGTTGTGCCAGCTGATCGAGGTGGGCCAACAGCTGTGCGGGCGGAAGGTCCATGGTGGCGAGGGTCCTGACGGCGGTGCGCAGTTGGCCCATCGCCACGGCGGCGTGCAGTCCGTGGCCCGCCACATCGCCGATGACGAGGCCGACCCGGTGGCGGGGCAGCGGGATCACGTCCAGCCAGTCGCCACCCACCTGTGTGGTACGGCTGCACGGGTGGTAGCGGTAGGCGATCTCCACGCTGGGCAGACGGGGTGGCCGCGTGGGCAGAAGGCTGCGCTGCAGCACGGCGGATGTTCTGGCCTCATGGCCGTACAGGCGGGCGTTGTCCAGAGACAGGGCCGCCTGCTCGGCCATCTCCTGGCAGGCGGCCAGATCCACCGGGCTGAAGGCGAGCCGCTCCGGTTTCCGACCGAACACCATGAAGCCGAGGACCAGGCCCCGTACGGTCAGCGGCACCAGCATGACGGATGAGCCGGAGAGCACCGACCGGGCGGCCGGGCTGTCGAGCTCCTGCGGCAGCTGGCGCAGGGTGTCCTGGTCGACCCGGGGGATGAGGATGGGTTCGACGAGCGCGAGAAACCGGGCCATGGCCGTGTCGGCCTGGTAGACGAAGGTCCGCTCCGCGTGGAGTTCTCCGGCGCCGGGGTCGTCGGTGTGCGCGCTGGCCACACGGTGCATCACGACGGAGCCCGGCGGCTGCTGCGGAACGGAGGCGTCGTCCTGGGCGGTTACGTGATCGTGCAGATGGACGGAGGCGAAGTCGGCGAACCGCGGTACGGCCGAGGTGACCAGTACGCGGGCCGTGTGGCCGAGGTCCAGAGTGGTGCCGATACGGCTGATCGCCTCCCGGAGGAATGTCACTCTGGCCGCATCGGCTTCCGTCTGCGCGTCGGCCGTGTCCCGCCGACCGAGAGCGACGCTGATCGGAGCGCATGGTGATGCCTCAGGCAGCAACGAGGCCCCCTTGACGTAGTGCCGGGCGCCGGTCGGGCCCGTGTGACGACGAGGGAACGGCGGCGGGCCGCGGGGTCCGGCGACTGGTCCGGATCTTCCCGCAAGACCGTATCGCCTGAATCGTCATAATGTGGTCACCCACAGGAGTGATCCGCTTCCAGTGGATGATCAGGGCGTTCATACGAGTCCTCCCGGCGCGGTGCACCTGTCTACCGGTCCTTGGCCAGGGCGACGAGCTCGGCGAAGAGGCCGTCGGCGGCCACGAGATCGTCGTACCGGCCCTGCTCGATGATCCGGCCGTTCTGCATGACGACGATCCTGTCGGCGAGCCGGGTGTTCTCGAGCTGATGCGTCACCACGATGGTCATGCGCTCAGCGGCGATGCGTTTGACTTCCAGAAAGATCTGATGCTCGCCACGCGGATCCATCTGCGATGTCGGTTCGTCCAGGATCAGCAGCGGGGTTTGGCGGTACAGGGCCCGGCCGCAGGCGAGCCGCTGCCACTGTCCGCCGGACAGCTCGGCGCCGCCGTAGAGTTCGCGGGCGAGCAGGGTGTCCAGCCGCTTGGGCAGTTTCTCGATCGCCCCGCGCATGCCGACGGCGTCGACGGCCGCCCACACCGGGGCATCGTCGTAGGTCTTGGGCTGGCCGAGGGTGATGTTCTCGCGGGTGCGCAGGGGCCAGCAGGCGAAATTCTGGGGGACGAGCGATGTCCGCGCCCAGACCGCGTCGGGCTGGGCCTGGGCCAGATCGGTTCCGTCCCACAGGACGCGGCCCTTGTCGGGGAGGAGAATTCCGGTGATGAGCTTGGTCAGCGTGGACTTGCCCGAGCCGTTCTCACCCACGATGGCCAGGATCTCGCCGCGGCGCACGGTGAGGGAGACGCCGTCGACGGCGGGCTCGTCCTTGCCGGGGTACTGGTAGACGGCCTCGTCGAGACGGATCTCCGCCACGTGGTCCGGGATGGTCAGCTCCCCGCGCCTGGGGGCGCGGTCGGCCGCCATGTCGAGGAATGACCTCATGTCGGCGAGGTAGAGCGAGGTGTGGAACATCGCGGCGCCGTGGATGACGAGCTGGGAGAGCGCGGCGAGCGCGGTCTGGACGGCGACGACCGCGGTGGCCGCGACGGGCAGGGCGACGCGGCCGGTGGTGGCCAGCCAGGCGAGGGCGCCCCAGGTGCCCAGGAGGAACAGGCCGCCGAGGGCGGAGGTCGCCAGGACGATACGCAGGGTGCGGGGTGCGGCGGTCACGGTGCGCTGGTCGATGCGCTCGGACAAGGCGCGGTACCAGTAGACGAGATAGCCGGTCATGCCGTTGGCGCGCACCTCGTCGCCGTACCGGGAGTAGGTGGCCCACCAGCGCATCATGCCGCGTACGTTGCGGTCGCCGACGTTGGCGTAGTGGGTTTCGTAGTCCACGCGCGCGGACAGGACGGCGCCCAGGCCGGCGGGGAGCACGGCGAGGAGCAACAGGGGGAGCATGAGCCAGTGGAGGACGGTGATGACGCCACCGGCGGCGACGATACGGACCAGGGCGGCCATGAAGCGCTGGGCGTCCTGGACCATCAGCCTGGTGCGGGTGACGCCGATCTCGGCGGCCTCCTGGCGGTCGGCGAACCCAGGCTCCGAGTACGCCGATGCCTCGACCCGGCACACGGCGGAGACGAGGGCGACATCCGCCTCGGTCATCAGACGAGGGGTGATCCGGCCGTCGGCGTAGGAGGACAGAGCACCGCCGATTCGGCCGACGGCGGCGGCCGCCGTTACGACGACGAGGGCCGGCAGGGCGGCGTGCAGACGTTCGGAGACCGTGCCGGTGCCGAGGATATGCGTCATGGCCTTCGCGGTGAACCCGAGGGTGAAGGCTGCCGCGGCACCGGTGAGGATCTGGCAGGCGAGGAGGAGTACGAGGGCGGGGCGGTCGACGGTCCAGGCGATGCGCGCGGTGTGCGAGAGCACGGAGGGGAGCCGTGCGCACATCTTTGTGAAACTGGCCTCTTCCAGTGGGTTCTTGCCGTGCTTCCCCTCAAAGCTGATGGTGGCGGGCGGTGGAGGGGGCGGTGTGGCGGAGCTTGCGGCCGAGGTGTTGGTCACGGTCACCTGCGTCCTCCTCGAAGGTCGGCACCGCACCTGGGTGGTCCGGCGGTGCCAGGCTCAACGAGCGAGGGGGCGAATCGAACGCACTCGATTTTGGACGAAGCGCGGAGCCCGGAATTTCGGGGCATCGAACGCCTGGTCGCAGTGGCGTACGGGTTCCGGTGCGGCCGGGCTTGGCCGAAACGCCGATGGCTGTGACGTGTGTGACCTATGAGGTTTCGCGGATGGCGGGCGGCTCCGCCGCTCAGCCGACGGTGGCAGGAGCGCGGACCGCGGGATCCTGGATGAGGTGGAGCACGGCCGGGAGCCCGCTCGCGCGGGCACGGCGGAACGCGTCGCGGAAGTCGCGGGTGGCGGCCACGGTCTCGCCGTACGCGCCGTACGAGCGCGCCCACGCCGCGAAGTCCGGGTTGGTCAGCTGGGTGCCCGAAGGGCGGTCCGGGTAGGCGTCCTCCTGGTGCTCCCGGATCGTGGCGTAGCAGCCGTTGTCGACCACCAGAGCGACAAAGACGGCTCCGTGTCCCACTGCCGTGGCCAACTCCTGACCGTTCATCAGAAAGCATCCATCGCCGGCGACGGACACGACCTCGCGCCCGGGGAAGGCCAGGGAAGCCGCCACGGCGGCCGGTATGCCCATGCCCATCGCGCCGTTGCGCGGTGCGATGAGGGAGGCCGGGGCCTGGTGCGGTAGGTAACGGGCCGGCCAGAGGGCGTGGTTGCCGGCGCCGTAGGTGATGACGGCGTCGGGCGCGAGCTCCTGCCGCAGCACCCCCATGACCGCGGTCAGATCCACAAAGGCGTCGTCCGCAACCGAATCGGTGGCGGGGGCCGGGGTGCGGAAGCGGGCGTGGGCCGCCCTGGCGGCCCGGAACCACGCCACGTCGGCCCGCAGTGCCGCGGGCGCGGTGACGAGGTCGAGGACGAAGGACGGCGCGTGGGCCGTGATGAACTGGTCGATGCGGCCGCAGTGGCCGGGTGCGTCACCGGGGAGGACGAGCACGGTCTCCGAGTCCAGGCCACGGGTGTATCCGTCGCTGAGCACATCGCCGCGCGGAGCGCCGAGGAAGACCGTGAGGTCCGCGTCGTCGAGCAACTGGGCCGCGTGGTCGCTCCGCCCGTATCCGAGCGAGCCGGCGTAGGCGCCGGAGCCGTCGAGGTCGTGGGGGACCGCGTCGTAGGCGCGGAAGTCGGCGAGGACGGGGACCGACCGCTCCGTCGCCCAGCGGATGAGTTCGCGGCCGCTCTGTGTGGTCCATCCCTCGCCGCCGACCACGACGAGGGGCCGCCGCGCCCGCTCGAACCGGCCCACCAGCTCCTTCAGCTCCGCTTCTGCGGCACGCGGCCGGGCCACCGCGAGCGGCTGAACGGTGCGGGAGGGGGCCGCCGGGCGGGTGAGTATGTCCTCGGGCAGGCCGATCACCACGGGGCCGGGGCGACCGCTGCGGGCCGCGTGGACGGCCTCGGAGACGACGCGGGCAGCGGCGGTGGGGTCGTCCAGCATGACGACCTTCTTCGCCGTACTGCCGAACCATCCGCTGAGGTCGAACTCCTGGAACGCCTCCCGGCCGCGGTCGGGCACCGGAATCAGCCCGACGAAGAGGACCATCGGTGTCGCGTCCTGGTATGCGGTGTGCACGGCGATGAAGGCGTTCGCGGCGCCCGGGCCCCGGGTCACGATCGCCACCCCGGGCCGCCCCGTCAACCGGCCCTCCGCCAGCGCCATAAAGCCCGCACCGCCCTCGTGCCGGGTCACCACGGTCGACATCGGCGAATCGTGCAGGCCGTCGAGAACGTCGAGGAAGGACTCTCCGGGAACGCCGTATATCCGTCGGACGCCTTCGCGTTCGAGCTGCGCAACGATCAGATGGCCCGCGGAGAGGGGGCGCTCGGGGGGTTCGACGTTCACCATCGGATCTGTTTCCTTCTATTGAGGCGTACTTACCCGGCCATTGTTGCTTTCGAGTCGTCCGGAAACACGGGGCAAAGGCCCCGGAATGAAAGCGCCGCGGTGTGCAGATGAACATGGCCGACCGAGCATGACCCCATGTCCGTAACAAGAAGTTTTCCTTGCGCCCGCCGAGGCGCGCCGCGGCCCACTGGTCATCTGCACACTCGTCGGCCTGCGGCGATGTGCTTCTGCTTCTTGTGGTCGGCGAAGGCGCCGATGCACCGTTGGTCAACCGCACGGCGTCGGCCAAGCCCCTCGACGATTCCCCTGCTCAGACCGGAGTTCCCATGACCACTTCCGCCTCCCCGCCGATCACCGACAGCCGGCTCGACGCGACGAAGATGCGCCGGATCTCCCTCGCCAGCGTGATAGGAACCACGGTGGAGTGGTATGACCTCTTTCTCTTCGGTACCGCCTCCGCGCTGGTGTTCGGCAAGGTGTTCTTCCCCGAGTTCGACGGAGCCGTCGGCACGATTCTGTCGTTTCTGACGTTCGCCTCCGCTTATCTGGCGCGCATGGTGGGTGCCGTATTCTTCGGCCATTTCGGAGACCGGCTCGGCCGCAAGTCCATGCTGCTGATCTCCCTTACGGCCATGGGCGTGGCCACATTCGCGATCGGCCTCGTACCCGGCTATGACACCATCGGCGTGGCCGCGCCCTTCCTGCTGCTCGGCCTCCGGGTGATTCAGGGCCTTGCGCTCGGCGGCGAGTGGGGCGGTGCCGTACTCATGACCGTCGAGCACGCACCGGACAAACGGCGCGGATTCTACGGCTCCATGGTGCAGATCGGCGTGCCGACCGGGACACTGCTCGCCAACGGGGCGTTCTTGCTGGTGGCCTCGAACGTGAGCAGTTCCGCGCTGCTCTCGTGGGGGTGGCGAATCCCCTTCCTGGCCTCGGCGGTCCTGGTCGGGGTCGGCGTCTACATCCGGCTCCACATCGAGGAAACGCCCTCCTTCCAGGCGGTCCGGCAGGAGGGCGTCAAGGCCAAGATCCCGTTCTTCGCGCTGATGCGCCGGTACTGGCGTCAGGTGCTGCTGGGCGGCGTCGCGACGCTGTCCACGGGTTCGACTTTCACCTTGATGGTGGCCTCCGGTGTGAGCTACGGGACCAAGGACCTCGGGCATTCGAAGAGCCTGATGCTGTGGGCGGTCATGGTCTCCTGCGGTATCGCGTTCCTGGCGATCCCGTACTTCGGGCGGCTGTCCGACCGGGTCGGCCGCAAGCCCGTCATCTACGCGGGCATCGTGGCGGAGGCCGTACTGGCCTTCCCGTTCTTCTGGCTGCTGGACACCGGATCGGCGCCCGCGGTCTTCGTGGCCTACGCGCTCATGATGCTCGCGTTCTCCGCCAACTACGGCCCGATCGCCACCTTCCTCGCCGAGCTCTTCGGCGCCCAGGTGCGGTACTCGGGCCTCTCGGTCGCCTATATGCTCTCCGGCCTGCTGGGATCCGCGGCCACTCCGGCCATCACGGCCTGGCTGCTGTCGCTCACCGGAAGCAGTTCCTCGATCGCCTGGTACGTCCTCGGCGCTGCGGCCCTGTCCCTGCTGGGCCTGCTTCTGCTGGCCGAGACCCGGTTCGGGGACATCGACGAGCTGGGTGCGGAGTCCCGTCCGGCCGTGCGCCCGGTCGGGGCCGACGCATGAGCGAGATCACGCGCATCGCCTCGGCCCCGGGCGTCCCGGCCGCGGTCGGCCCCTACGTCCAGGCGACATCCGCCGGTGGATTCGTCTTCACCACCGGTCAGATCCCCGCCGCCCCGGCGCCCGGGGAGCCCTCGGGGCAGTCCATCGGCCCCTTCGAAGACGAGGTCCGGGCCACGCTGCGCAACCTCGAAACTGTTCTGGTCGCCGCTGGTTCTGATCTCGACCACATCGTCAAGGTCAACACCTATCTCAGCTCCCCGGCCCAGCTCGCGCCCTACAACCAGGTGTACGAGAAGTTCTTCGCCGGCCGTCGGCCCGCGCGGACCACGGTGTGCGTGGGGCTGTGGGGCGTGTCCCTGGAGATCGACTGCATCGCGGTCGTCACGACGGAAGCCGAGCGGTGAGCGCCCCGGCCGAACGCACACGCGCGGAGCTGCTGGAACGCCTTCAGCGCGTCGACCTTCCGACCCTCGGCCACCACCTCGAGCAGGGCTTCGTCAGCCCGGCCATCCGGCGGCTGGGCCAGCCGCGGCGGATGGCCGGGACGGCCGCCACCCTGGCCCTCGACACACCGGACGCCACGGCGGTGAACCGCGCGCTCGTCGCGCTGCGCCCCGGTGAGGTGCTGGTCGTCGACATGGGTGGCGACCACCGCCATGCGGCGATCGGCGCCGTGACGGCCGCCGCGGCGCGAGCGCGCGGGGCCACGGGCATCCTCGTCGACGGAGTGGTGACCGACGTGGACGCGCTCATGGACATGAGCTCCGGGATGCCCGTCCACGCCCGGGGCACCAGCTGCCTGACCACCAAACGCCTGGACGGCCGCGGCGGGCGACACCAGGTGCCCGTGGACATCGGCGGTGTCCGCGTGGCGCCGGGGGACATCGTCCTCGGCGACGCCAACGGTGTGATCGCCCTGCCGCCGGCATCCCTGGCCGCCGTCGTGCACCAGGCGGAGGTGTCGGACGCGGCCGAGCCGGGGCTCATCCAACGGATCCGGGCGGGCGAGGACCTGAGGACGCTCCTCCACCTCGGCTGACCGGGGAGCTGACCGGGAGCTGACCGGGGACCGGACCTCAGCCGGAAGGACCGGACCACAGCCGGAGGCCGCCCACCGCCCGGCCGAGTACGCGAAGGAAGAGCACATGACTGAATACAAGATCGTCGACCCGACCACCAACGCCCTGGTGCGGCGGTATCCGACGTCGGACGACGCCACGGTCGACCGCGCGATCGCGGCCGCCGCCGAGGAGTTCGCCGAGTGGCGGCGGCGCCCGATCAAGGAGCGGGCCGACGCCGTCCTCGCCGTGTCCCGGGAGTTCGAGCACCGGCGGGCGGACCTGGCCGCGATCATCACCCGCGAGATGGGCAAGACCACCCGCGAGGCCCTGGCCGAGGTGGACCTGTCAGCGGCGATCTTCGCGTACTACGCGGAGCACGGCCCCGACTTCGCCGCGGACCAGCGGCTCGACATCCGCGGCGGTGACGATGTGGTCGTCCGCTGCGAGCCGCTTGGCGCACTGCTCGGCGTCATGCCCTGGAACTACCCGTACTACCAGGTCGCCCGCTTCGCGGCGCCCAACCTGGTCCTCGGCAACACCGTCATCCTCAAGCACGCCCCGAGCTGCCCCGAATCGGCGCAGGCGATCGAGGACATCATGCGGGCGGCCGGACTGCCGGCCGGTGCGTACGTCAATGTGTACGCGAGCAACGAACAGGTCGCCCGCGCCATCGCGGACCCGCGGGTCCAAGGCGTGTCGCTCACCGGCTCGGAGCGTGCCGGACGGGCCGTGGGCGAAGTGGCGGGCCGCCACCTCAAGAAGTACGTCCTCGAGCTCGGCGGCTCCGACCCCTTCATCGTCCTCCCCGACGCCGACCTCCAGGCCGCCGTCAGCGCGGCCGTCGAGGGCCGGATGGGCAACGCGGGCCAGGCGTGCACCGCCTCGAAACGGTTCATCGTGGTCGCCCCGCTCTACGACCGCTTCCTCGACGCCTTCACCGCCGCGGTGCGGGGACTGACCATCGGAGACCCCACCGACGACGGCGTCTCCTTCGGCCCCCTCTCCTCCGAAGAGGCCGCCCGAACGGTGATCGCGCAGGTGCGCGATGCACTGGAGAAGGGCGCGACAGCGGTGGCCGGGGGCTCGCGGCCGGCCCGCGGGGGCGCCTTCGTCGAACCGACAGTCCTCACCGGTGTCACCCCCGCCATGCGCGCGTACCGCGAGGAGATCTTCGGCCCCGTCGCGGTCGTCCACCGTGTCCCGGACACCGCGACCGCGATCCGCCTCGCCAACGACACGCCGTACGGCCTCGGCAGCGTGGTGTTCGGCCGCGACATCGCGGCCGCGAAGGCGGTCGGCGACGCGCTCGACGTCGGCATGGTCTCGATCAACGGCCCCTCCGGCACCCAAGAGGACCTGCCCTTCGGCGGTGTCAAGCTCTCCGGCGTGGGACGCGAACTGGGCTCCTACGGAATGAACGAGTTCGTCAACCGGAAGGTCATACGCGTACGGGGCCGGGCGGGCTGAAACCGCTCGATGCCGCCGTGGGATGCTGCGGCCCGGACAGCGATGCGGAGAACCGGACACCCGCGTATGAGCCCAGACGAGGACAAGGCCACCATGGAGCACCTGCAGACGCCACACCCGGCCCTGCCCCCGGCAGACCCCCATGTGGCCGCCCTGGCGAGCCAGTGTCTGGAGGAAATCGACAGCCTGGTGAGCGAATGGGCCGAATACGTCGGGCCGGTCCGCGCCTCCTACTCCGACCTCGTGTCCCCGCAGGACTTCCGCGACAGCGCGTGGCAGGCGTTCGAACTCCTGCTGCGCACCGTCGCCCAACTGCCGGTGCCGGAACACATCGCCGGCGTGTCCGAGCGGGTCGGCGAACAGCGCGCCCGCCAGGGCGTGCCGCTGGACGCGCTGCTGCAAGCCGCCCGGGTGGACTTCCGGGTCGTCTGGGCGGCCCTGGTGCGGCGCGCGGGCGAGGAGGGCAGAGCACAGCTGGTCACCTCGGCCTACTACGTATGGGAGGCGGTCGAGCGCCACGTCACCGGCATCATGACCACCTACCAGCGGACCGTCCTGGAGATGGGGCGGCGCAGGGAGGACGAGCGTCGCCTGTGGTTCACCCGGCTCCTGGACAGCGACGGCCGTAACCCCACCGTGGTCCAGGACGCCGCGCTGGCCCTCGGCTTCCAGGTGTCCGGGCGTTTTCTGTGCGCGGTGGCGCCCGGGGGTGGCGAGGCGTCGCTGCGCGGGGCCGCGAACGCGCTCCGCAACCTCGGCACCCCGATGCAGCAGCAGGCGGTCGCCTCGGACATGGTCCTGGTCGTCCAACTGGGCTCCCGGGTGGCCCGGGAAACGGTGCTGGCACACCTCCTCGGGACGCCGTGTGGTGTCTCGCCCGAGGTGACCGGGGTGACCGAGGTGCCCCGCGCGGTGAAGCTGGCCACCGCCACCGCCCGCGTACTGCCCCGCGATGCCACGGGACCGCGCCGGCTGGAGGACAGCTGGCTCGATGTCCTGGTCCACCGGGCCGGGGACCTGGGGCGCGATCTGGCGGCCGATGTACTCGGCGGGCTCCACGAAGCGGTTCCCCGTGTGGAGGCGGACCGGCTGCTGGAGACCGTCCGGGTGCATCTGTCCGGCAGCGGATCCGTCGCGGACACGGCCGCCGCCCTGTACTGCCACCGCAACACGATCCAGCAGCGCCTCAACCGATTCGCCGAACTCACCGGCCGCGACCCCCGACGACCCGAGGACGCGGCCCTGGTGGTCCTGGCACTGAGCGCCGGCCGTCTGTAACAGCCATGACGGCGGATGCCGCCCGTGACGACCCGGGCGGCAACCGGCCGCACACGGCGGCTACGCCAGCCTGACCGGCTTCAGCTCGTCGAAGCGGTCGCCCGGACCGGGGTTCGCCGCGCTGGTCTTGCCGCCCAGTTGGGTCATGACGCCCCACACCGCGTTCAGCCCGGTCGTGACCGCGCCCTCGGCCCAGCCGCCGGTCCAGGACACGTCGTCGCCCGCCAGGAAGATGCCGCGGTGGGCAGGGTCGAAGCGGTCCTGCATGAAGTGGGTGTAGAGGCGTTCCTGGTAGCGGTAGTGGCCGGGCAGATTGTCGCTGAACGCGCCCATGAAGTCCGGGTCGTCCTCCCAGGAGATGGTGACGGGGTCGCCGATGATGTGCGAGGCGATGTCGACGTTCGGGTAGATCTGCTTGAGGGAGTGCAGCATCAGCCTTACGCGCTCGTCGACATCGAGCGGCAGCCACTTCAGCGCATCGTCGTTCCAGGTGTACGACAGGCAGATCAGCGCCGGCTTGTCGGGGCCGTCGTCCAGCAGATAGGTGCCACGCGTCAGCCGGTCGGTGAGCGTGGTGCTGAGCACATGCTGCCCGGTGTCCGGGTCGATGTCCTTCCAGAAGGGCCGGTCGACCACGACGAACGTCTTGGACGACTGCATATAGTGCGTCCGCTCGATCGCCGTCCACAACGGGTGGCTGAACAGCGACTCATCGGTGTCGATCCGGGCGGACAGCAGCCATGACTGGCACGTGGCGACGACCGCGGGATAGCCGGCCGTCCTGCCCCACCGGTCCGTCACCTCGATGGGGCCACCCAGCCCGCCCGGTCCGTCCGCACGCCGTATCCGCCGCACCGCACCGCGGGGCGAGCCGCCGTGCAGGGAGGCGAGGCTGGTCCCGGCGGGCCAGTGTGCGAGCTGTCGGGGGGCGTACTGCCACAGGAGTTGGGGAAGGCGCTGGGCGCCGCCGAGGATGCGCTGCTGATCGTCCTCCGCGCCCCCGTAGACCACCCGAAGGATCTCGAGCATCGAATCGGGGAAGTTGGTGTCCCAGCCCCCGGTGCCGAAGCCGACGAGCCCGAACGCCTCGCGGTACTCGAAGGGCAGGGCGGAGAAGGCATTGGACGTGGCGAGGTAGTGCGAGAAGGACATGTCGTCCAGGACGGGCACCAGCTCGTTCCAGAGCCTCTTGACCGTGGCGTAGTCGCGGTCCGCGATCGCCCGCCGCATGGTGCGGAAGTGGGCCCGTTCCTCCAGACAGTCCTGCCAGGCCGTGGCCACGTCATGGAACATCGGCGGCAGGTCGGCGGCCGACTCGGCGTAGTGCCTGCGCCCGGCGATCTCGATCACGGTGCTGTCGGAGGCCGGGGTGAGCGGGTTGGGGAACGGTGTGGTGTCGAGGCCGAGGATGTCGATGTAGTGGAAGAGGGCGCGGGCGGACCGGGGGAACCGCATACCGCCGAGGTCGGCCACCGGGAGGTCGGTGCCCGGCTGGCGGGCACCGCGCAGTCTCCCGCCGAGCTGGGCGGACTCGTACACGACCGGTTGCAGGCCCAGCTTCATCAGCTCGTACGCGGCCACCAGCCCGGACATACCGGCGCCGACGACGGCGATCTGCGTGCCGTGGTGTTCGCGCGGGATCGAGCCGAGCCCGTCGGGGTGGGCGAGGTATTCGTCGTAGGGGAAGGGGAAGTCCGGGATCAGCATGCTGATGCCGCTGCGCGGGGGCGTGTTCACGGGATGGTCCTGAAGGGCTCGTACCGGGGCGGGCCCGGCGCGGGTCGGTTGAGGGACAGGTGGGTGTCGCGTCGGGGCGGGTCGGTTGGGTGGGGAAGCGGGTGTCGCGTCGGGGCGCGGCCGGTCAGTCGCGCAGAGCGAGATAGTCGGTGTCGCGGCGCGCGGCCCGCAGGGTCTCGCCGCTCACCTCGGCCACCACCAGCTCCTCGCCCGTCTCGCCGGCCGCGACGCGTCGGCCGTAGGGGTCGCTCAGGCAGCTCAGCCCGGCGAAGCCGGGGCCGGAGTGGTTGGCGTAGGCGATGAAGAGCTGGCTCTCCAGCGCCCGGGTGGGCACGACCATGCCGGGCACGAGACGGGTGTCGAACGGCGCGGGCCGCCCGTCGACCGGCGGGCGCAGCGGCACCGCGGTGGGTACGCACAGCAGCTCGGCGCCCGAGAGCGCGACCGCGCGGGTGAACTCGGGGAACTCGACGTCGAAGCAGATGCCGAGCGCCACGGGGACGCCGTACAGGGGGACGACCTGAGGAGGCCGCCGGCCGGGTGTGAAGAACGTGTTCTCCGCCTCGCCGAACAGATGTGTTTTGCGATACCTGGTCAGTTCGTGTCCGCGGTGGTCGAAGAGCGAGGCGCTGATGAAGCGTTCGCCGCCTTGGTGATCGACGGTCGAGGCGACGAGCGTCACGCCGACGGAGCGCGCGAGGGCGGCCAGCCGTTCGCGGTGTCGCGCTCCGTCGTCGTGGGCGACGGCCGCCGGGTCGTAGCCGCTGGTGAACAGCTCCGGTGTCACCAGCAGCCGCGCCCCCCGCGCCGCGGCCTGCCGTGCGTACTCCTCGAGTGTCGCCAGGTTGTGGCCCAGATCGCCGACCACACTGGTGGCCTGCAGGACCGCCACCTTCAGAGGTCCGGACTCAGCCATCGAGCGCGCCCTCGCACAGCCGCCGGACCACCTCGGTCAGCACATCGACTCCGGCGCACAGGTCGCTGTCCCCGGTGAACTCGCCCTCGTTGTGGCTGACGCCCTCGCGGCTGGGGACGAACAGCATCACGGTCGGCACGACGTCGTTCATGTTGATGGAGTCGTGTCCGGCCAGCGTGTACACCGGCCGGCTGGTCAGCCCCAGGGAGTCGGCGCAGTCGCGGGCGAGGTCCACCCCGGCCGCCGGGTACGGGCGGACACCCCACGCATGGGAACCGCGGACCTCGATCCGGACCCGCACCTCGTCCTCGATGAGCTTGATGCCCTGCTCCAGCAGCTGCTTGGCCTCGGCGAGTACGTCCTCGTCGGCGGAGCGGAGATCCATCGTCAGATCGACCCGGCGGGGGACGACGACGGGGGAGTTGGGCAGCACGGTGAGCTGTCCGACGGAGGTGTGCAGCGCACCGGCCGGATAGCGGTCCGCCAGCTCGCGCAGCAGCACCACCAGACGGGATGCGCCGAGAAGGGCGTCACGGCGGTCGGCGATGACGGTGGACCCGGTGTGCGCCTGCTCGCCGTGCACGGTGACGGTGAACTTCTCCGCCGCCCAGCAGGAGTGGACGAGTCCGATGGTGGTGTCGGAGTCCTCCAGGGACCGTCCCTGCTCGATGTGGATCTCGGCGCACGCGGCGGGCACCGGCCCGGTCCCGGACCCGGTGTGCCCGATCGCGGCCAGGGCCTCGGCGACGGACACCCCGTCCGTGTCCCGGATGGCCAGAGCGTCCGCCGCCGCCATCTTCCCGGTGAAGACCGAGCTGCCCATCATGGACGGGGCGAACCGCGACCCCTCCTCGTTGAACCAGTCCACCACCGCCAGGTTGTACTTCGGGCGGTGCGCGGGGGCGTGGCCGGCGGCCAGCCGCCGGCCCGCGTGCAGGGCGGCCGCGACACCGTACGCCCCGTCGAACTTGCCGGCCAGGGGCTGGCTGTCGAGGTGGGAGCCGACCAGTACGTACGGGGCTCCCGGGTTCCACTCCAGGAGCCCGAAGACATTGCCCACCGCGTCGACCTCGACCGTGAACCCGTACTGGCCGAGCAAGGCGGTGAACCAGGCCCGCGCCTGGGCGTCCGCGACGGTTGCGGCCTGCCGGTCGACGCCTCCGCCGGGTGTCTCGCCGATCTGGCTCAGCGAACGGAAGTCCCGCAGGAACAGCTCGGCGTCGGGGCTGGTGGCGGTGTGCTCGATGGTCATGAGTGTGTTCTCCTTCGGGAAGGGGGTCAGGGGCGTCGGGAGGGAGACGGAGACGGTTCGGAGGGGGTGCGGTCGGCTGAAAGGACGCGGCCGCGTACGGCGTACCAACCGGCGACGTAGGCAGCCTTCTCGCCGAAGAACTCCCGCGCGTAGGAGACGAAGGAACCCGAATTCGGACGGTGCAGAACGAGTTCCCCGAGCGCCCGCAGAATGAAGAAGGGGAAGACCCCGCAGAAGGCATAGACGAATACCAGGGCGGGGCCTGTCGAAGCGAGTCGTCCGCCGACGCCCAGAAAGAGCCCCGTGCCAATCGCGCCGCCGATACCGATCATCTGTATCTGGCGATGGGAAGGACTCTTTCGGTAGCCCGGATCCTCGTCGTCGGAAGCATCGGCGCGCGTGGTGTCCACGCCTGTTTCCACTGCCACGGGCTCCTCCTTTGCCTGGCACCGAAGGGTGCGCAAGCGGAAGAGTGTCAGCGGCCGGGTGGGCCGACAATGAAATGTTGCACTGGGCGGAGAGCCAAAAATTTGGCGTATGCACAACCGACGGACGGAACGGGTCGATGTCATGCCGCCCGGCCCGACACCGTAATATTTCGGGGCCCGCACCGGCAGGAAGGAGACATGCGTGTCCGGTCAGGACGAACGGCTCTGGGACGATCTCATCGAGCGGACGCGCGGTCGTTTGGGCGCGATGGTGGAACAGTTCCTCGCACGCACCATGACGGACCCTTCTTACGCCGATTCCGAACTCACAGCGGAGGATTTGCGGCGGTCGAGCGTCGAGTCGTTCACCGCGATCCTGGACAGCCTGCGCTCGGACGGAACCACGAGCGCCCTGGTGGCCATCGCCGAGCCGCTGGGGACCCGGCGCGCCCGGCAGGCCGTTCCGCTGGACAGCCTGCTGCGCGCCGTCCGGCTCGACTTCACCGTGCTGTGGGAACACTTGGCGGACCCGGCCTCCGGGATGGACCCGGCGCTGCTGGTGCGCAAGGCCGGACGGGTGTGGACCACGGTGGACGAGTTCGCGGCGCATGTCCAGGAGCACTACCTCGCCGAACAGCTGGCCATCGAGCAGGCCAACGCGGATCTCCAACGGCACTACCTGGCCCAGCTGTTCGGCACCACACGGCCCACCGAGGCCGCCCTCGAGCGCATAGCCGGTGCGCTCCGCGTGTCCACATCGGGCAACTTCTCTGTGGCCGCGGTGTCCCGGGACGACGGAGTCGTCGTGCGCAGGAGGATCCGGAGCACCCCACGGTACGGCCACGTCTACTTCGACTACGACATGGGACATCACACCCTGTTCCTGTGGCCGACGGCGGAGCCGGCCCTGGGCAGACTCCCCCAAGGAGTCAAGGACCTCTTCGCCGATATGGCGGTCGCGGTCGCGCCGGTCGCCAGGGGGCTGGTGCGCGTCCGCGACGCTGCCTCGGCCGCGAGAGAGATCATGATCGACCTGCCGTTGGACAGTTCGGGCGTTGCCACGCTGTCGGACCGCTGGCGCTCGGTGACCCGGCACCTCCTGGCCGGGGTCGGATGTGATCTGGGTCAGATCGTCTTCCCGTACCTGGAGAAGTGCACGGATCTGGAACGGCGGAAGATCCTGGAAACCGTCGCCACCTACCTGGACACGGGAAGCCTGGGCGATACGGGCCGATTGCTGGAGTGCCACCGCAACACCGTGCTGAACCGGCTGAACACGTTCGAGAAGTACACCGGCCTTGACGTACAGCGGCCCTACGACGCCGCCGCCGTGATCATTGCCCTGGAATGGCAGGGTGCGGAATGGCAGGGTGCCCGCCCCTGAAGTCGGCCGGGCCCGGCGTGTGCGCCGACGAGCGTCACCCTCAGGCGCCTCTCTCCCGCACGGGGGTGATGATCTCGTCCACCAGCCAGCGAGCGGCCTTGTCCCGATAGGGGCGGGGTAGCGCCAGCACGATGTGCCGGATGCCGGCGGCGGCGAGGGCGTGGACGTGGGCGCGGGTGGCGGCGGGGTCGGTGTAGTCGACGATGATCTGCGCGGAGCGGGTGATCTCGGCGGGGTCGCGGCCGATCGCTTCGCAGTGTGCGTCCAGGACGCGGGCGCGCGCGGCGATCCAGTCGGTGGCGTTGTGCGGCGGGCCGGGGACGTTCCAGATGTCGGCGTGTTCGGCGATGATGCGCAGCGTGCGATCGCCCCAGCCGCCGAGCAGCAGCGGCGGGCCGCCGGGCTGGACCGGGCCGGGTCCGTTGCGGGTGGCGCGCAGGGTGGTGAAGGGGCCGTCGTGGTCGAAGACTTCCTCGCTCCACATGCGGCGCAGGATGGTGATCGTCTCGGTGAGGCGGGCCAGGCCCTCGCCGGGACTCGGAAGCGGGAGGCCGTAGGCGGCGTACTCGGCGACGGCCGGGTTGGGGCCGTCGGGCTGTCGGGTGCCGCCGACGCCCAGGCCCATGATCAGGCGCCCTTGGGAGATCGCGTCCACGGTGGTGGCGATCTTTCCGAGGTGGGCGGGGGCGCGCAGCCTGTTGCTGGTGACGAGCAGGCCGAGGCGGAGCCGGCTGGTACGGGCGGCCAGCGCGGCCAGCAGCGTCCAGCCCTCCAGGACGGCGCCGCCGGGCGGCCCGGCCAGCGGCATCAGATGGTCCCACAGCCAGGCGTCGTCGAGTTCGGGCAGTTCGTCGGCCTCCTCCCAGACGCGAAGGATCTCGTCGTAGCCGAGGTGCATGGGCGTCGTCTTGACGCCGAAACGGAGAGCACGCAGGGGTGTGTCAATCGCCATGACCGTCACCATAGACGATCGTCAGTGATGCTGACTATCAGGCGATGGGTACGATGGCGGAATGGCGGAGAACAACGAGGACGGGCCCGCGGTCGAGGAACTGCTCGGCGCGCGGCTCGGCTACCTGCTCAAGCACGCGCAGCTGAGGCTGGCCGAGCACGCCGGGCCCGCGCTGGCCCGGTTCGGGCTGGACGCCCGGGAGTTGGCGGTGCTCGCGGTGCTGGCGGCCGGCCGCCCGCTGTCACAGCTGGAGGCCGCACGGCGGCTGGGCGTGGACCGTACGACGATGGTCGCGCTCATCGACGCGCTGGAGAGCAAGGACTTGGTGGAGCGGCGCCGCAGCGAGGAGGACCGCCGCCGCAACGTGGTCGAGCTGACGGAGCGGGGCATGCGGGTGCGGGCCGATGCGGAGGAGGCCCGCGAGGCGGCGGAGCGCGAGTTCCTTGGCCCGCTGGGCGAGGAGGAGGCGGCGCGGCTGATGAAGGCGCTGCGCGTGCTCGTGCTCAGAACTCCGAACCAGCCATTGGCGCCAAGAGGTCAAGCCGCTCGCAGCGGGCGGAGCTGAAGGCGTCACCGGTGAGGCATTCGGAGTGCAGGCGCTCATCGGCGTGCTCACGCCCGACCAGGTACTGGCCCTCGCCGACGGCCTCGGCGAGGCGAGCCGCCGTATGACCGCCGGACCCGCGTGCTCGGGCCCTGACGCCGAGGCCGCTGCCGGCCTCGGCGGGTAAGCGGCCATCGGCTCGACCCGGCGAAGGTCCGAAGCCATGCCGCCGTACGGGCGGGATCGTCAGAGAGCCAGGTCCCAGACGCGTACGGCGCCGTCCCGGCCGGCGGTCAGGGCGACCGGGCGATCCCGCAACGTGGTGACCGCCACCGCTTCGACGCGCGCATCGTGGCCGGTCAGCGGCGGCCCGACGGGTCGACCGCCGGCGAGGTCCCAGATCCGTACGGTCCCGTCCTCACCGCCGGTCACCGCGACCGGCCGGTCGCCGACCACGGCGATGTCCAAGGCGTTGATCCCGCCCTCATGACCGGTGGCCGGTTCGTGGATCGGATCGTCGTCTTCGCCCGCGGCCAGGTCGAACACGTACACCTTTCCGGAGTCCGTGCCCGCCACGACGACAGGACGGCCGTCGACCTCGGAAAAACCGACAGCGTATGACCGCTGCTCGTCGTCCACGTAGAACGACGCGACCTCCTCACCATTCGCGACATCCCATACCGTCACCCCCTCTTCGTTGCCCCCGGCGACCAGCGAGCGGCCGTCGATCCGTGCGGTGGCGAGACCCCAGACGGAGCCGGCGTCCAGTTCGATCGGCGGCTCCTCGCCGAGTCCCCACAGCTCGACTCCGTCCCAGTGGATCCCACTACTTGCCACGAACAGCGGTGGTCCCGCGTTCTTCACCGTGGCGATGGACGCGATATAGGGCCCGTTGTGGGTGTTCCCGCGCAGCAACTCGCCGCTGAACAGGTCCCAGATGGACGCTCCCTGCTCATCACCGCCGGCGGCCAGCACCACGCGCCCGTCGAAAACGGCCACGGCAACGGAGTCGATATCGTTCTCGGCATCCGGGTACTCGGCGGCGAAGGCGGACGCCAATGGCCGCTCCAGCCATTCGTCCCGCAGCGGAGCCCACGTCCACAGCTTGTAGAAGCCGGTGCACACCACCAATGGCTCCCCGTCCACATCGACGACGGCAAGGCCGTGGACCGGGCCGCCGGGCGCCACGCTGCTCAGAATCAAACGTTCGTCGGACATCCCGGCAGGATAATCGGCGCGTACGACAGGCCGGTTGGCGAGAACCACTTGGCTAGGGGGCGGCGACCGATTCGCCGTGGCGCTTCCCGTGGTCCGCGACGGTCAGTGTGCACTGGCCGTCCTCGCAGGAGCGCTCCAGGCGGCCCCGGGAAATGGTCTGTATCAGCCCGACCGCCCAGCACATCGGACACCCGCGCAACGCGAACAGACCGGCCGGCAGCAGCACCAGGCTGACCGGCCCGACGGCCGGTATGAGTGCGAACGAGCCGACCAGCGCGCCGAATCCCACCGCGCCACGCACCAGGTGGCGGGGCAGGGAGGCGCTTGCGAAGCCGGGATCGTCGGCCTTCGTTCCGGTCATGGGTTCCCTCCGGGAGGTGAGTCAGGTGCGGCGGTACGGAGCGTGTGCCGAACCGCCGCGCGGGCTCGGTGCAGACGCGATTTCATCGCCGCCGTACTGAGGCCCAGCGCATCGGCGACCATCCGTCCGCTGTGGCCCTGCACATCTCGCATGATCAGCACCCGGCGCTGGTCGGGTGGCAGCGCGGCAACCGCCGCCGCCACCCTGCTCGCGTCCAGGCGCCGCAGCGCCTCGTCCTCGGCCGAGTCCACGGCGGTGTCCACGGCAGTGTCCGGCAACGGCGGGTGGCCCCGCATCATCGTCCGGGCGCGCCGCAGACACTCGTTGCGGACGATGCGGAACATCCACGACGCCAGTGCGCCGGAGGCTCGTAGCATTCCGATCTTGCGGTACAGGATGATCAAGGCTTCCTGCGCCGCGTCCTCGGCGTCCTCCGGGGTCGCGCACAGGGAGTGGGCGAAGCGCTGCACGTTCGGGTGTGAGCCCGACACCAGCGCGGCGATCGAGTCGACATCACCGCGCTGCGCGGCGACGACCAGCTGTTCGCTGGGCCAAGCCGAGTCAGCCACGCCCACCTCGCTTGCGCTTCATGGTGAACATGCAGGTGCAGAGCAGCACCACACCAACGGCGATACCGATACCAACGACCACGACAACCTCCCCATCCTGGCCCGACGTCTGTCGGTGCAGGTATAAGAGGCGCGGGCCGCGCAAAAGGATTCAGCCCGCGCCCGAGATCGGCCCTGCGGGACCGGCTGGCCGAATTGGTCGAAGGCGAGCGCGACAAGGCCGAGTGACGGGGCAGTACGGGGGCATGGCAGTCCACGTCACTGGGGCGGCGCGTCCGTCTTCAGGAGGGGGAGGTTCTGCTTCAGCGCCCTGGTCCAGGACCCGTCCGCCGTCATCTTGTCCAGCGCCCGCTGGATCTTGTCCTTGAGGGGGCTGCCCTTGGCGACACCGATGCCGTAGCGCTCGTCGGTCATCGCGAGGCCGCCCAGTTCGAAGCTGTCCGGTTCCCGGGCGGCGTAGCCGGCGAGAATGGCGTCGTCGGCGGTGACGGCATCCACGGCTCCGTCCTTCAGGTCGGAGAGGCAGAGCGCGTACGTGGCACGTTCGCTGACCTGCGCCTGCGGTGCGAACTTCGTCCGGACGTTGAGCGCAGAGACGGACCCTGTGGGCGCGCAGACCCTCCGGCCGTTGAGGTCCTGGGCCGTACGGACCGAGGTGTCGTCCCCGCGAATCAGGACGTCCTGGTGGGCCTCCAGGTACGGGCCCGCGAAGTCGACTTTCTTCTCCCGCGCGTCGGTGACGGCGTACGCGGCGACGATGAAGTCGACCTCTCCGCGCTCCAGCACGGCCTCGCGATCGCTGCTGAGGGTTTCCTTCCACTCGATGTCGGCGGGATTGTGGCCGAGCGCCTTGGCGATGTACGTGGCCACGTCCACGTCGAAGCCCGAGTAGCGGCCAGCCGGCGTTTTGAAGCCGAGGCCGGGCTGGTCGAATTTGATGCCGATGGTGATCTTCTTGCCGCCGCTCGGTCCGTTGCTCGCACCGCTGCTCGGGGTGTCGTTCGACGCCTTGTCGGGGGAGCCGGAAGTGTCGGGCTTCCGGGCGGTGTTGTCGCCGTCGGAGCCGTTGCCCAGGGGCAGCAGCGCCCACAGGAGGGCGCCGGCGACCGCCACGGCACCGAGGGCCGACCCGTACACCCAGCCGCGCCGTGACCGGGCCGCCGGCGGCGGCGCCGGCGGGTGCATCGGGGGTGTCTGCGGCATCGGCGGGGACGGCGGGGCCACATACGCGGGCGGCTCGCCCTGCTGCGGCACGGGCCGCGACGGCTGCGGTGCGGCCGGGTGGGGCGGGGCGAGCGGGTAGGAGCTGGGGTCGTCGACGGGAGCCTTGGCCGCCGCGGACCCGGCCGTCGGCGCCGACCCGGTCATCGGCGCGGACTCGGCCCCTGGCGCCTGCCCGGCCGCCATCGTGGATTCGGCCCCTGGCGCTTGCCCGGCCGCCGTCGTGGATTCGGCCGCCGCCTCCGCCTCGGTCAGCAACCGGTCCAGCGTACGGGCGTCCGGTCGCTCCTGCGGGTCGCGCACCAGGACGGACATCAGTACGGCGGTCAGCGCTCCGGCATGCTCCGGCGGCGGCACGTCCTCACCGAGGACGGCCGCGAGCGTGGCGAGCGCGTTGCCGCGGCGCATCGGGTTGCGCCCCTCGACGGCGACGTAGAGCGTCATGGCCAGCGACCACAGATCGGCCTCCGGCCCGCCGTCCTCGCCGGACACGCGCTCGGGCGCCATGTAGTCGGGTGTGCCGATGAAGGAGCCCGCGGCCGTCAGGGCGGTGGACCCTTGGACGGCCGCGATCCCGAAGTCGGTGAGGACCGGGCTGCCGTCGGGCCGCAGCAGGATGTTCGCGGGCTTGATGTCCCGGTGCTGGATGCCCGCGGCGTGTGCCGCCGCCAGTCCGGCCAGCATCCCCCGCCCGAGCCGGGCCGCTTCGGCGGGGGAGAGGAGACCGCGGTCGAGGCGGGCCTGGAGCGAACCACCGGCGACCAGTTCCATGACAAGCCACGGGTACGTGTGTTCGTCGCCGTCCACGATGTGATGGATGGTCACCACGTTGGAGTGGACGATACGCGCGAGCGCCCTGGCCTCCCGCAGGACACGGGCGCGCAGGGCGCGGGCGGCCTCGGGGTCGTACTCGGCGAGTCCCGGGTCGGGCGGGCGGACCTCCTTGAGCGCGACTTCACGGTGCAGCGCCAGGTCATGCGCCCTCCACACCAGTCCCATGCCGCCACCGCCGAGCCGCGCAAGCAACTCGAAACGGCCGTCGATCACCCGTGCCACTCATCCCCCTTGCCCCGGCGAAGGCCCTGGTCGGAGTCGGCTCCGCAGGCCCCCGGACCACAGCCCTGACCAACTCTGCCACAGGTGCCGCAGCGCGGGCAGAAGCTTCGAGGGGAGCCGGGCCGGGGCTCAGGCGGTGACGCCCTCGATCGCCACGGGAAGGTGACGGGGGCCGCGCAGCACGGCGTTGGCGCGGTAGGGCGGCGGGTCTTCCAGCAGCCGGAAGTCCTTGACCCGGCGGAACAGTTCGGGCAGGGCGAGGTGCGCCTCTATGCGGGCGAGCGGGGCACCGAAGCAGTAGTGGATGCCGGTGTAGAAGCCGAGGTGTTCGTTGTCCTTGCGTTCGGGCATGAACCGGTCGGGGTCCTCGAAGCGTCTCGGATCGCGGTTGGCCGCGGCCAGCATGAGCCAGACCGGGGAGCCCTTGGGGATGGTGGTGTCGGCGATGTCGATATCGGCCAGGGCGGTGGTCCATGGGACGAACTGGACCGGGGGCTCGTAGCGCAGCACTTCCTCGATGAGGGGGGTGGCCAGGTCCTGGTCGTGCTGGAACCGCCGGAGGACATCGGGGTGGCGCAGCAGGGTGAGCGTGGTGTTCGTGATCAGGTTGACGGTGGTTTCGTGGCCGGCGACCAGGAGCAGCACCGCCGTGGCCACCAGATCCTTCGGTGTCATGCGGCCGCCGGGGCCGGTGTGGGGGGCGAGGGCGCTGAGGATCCCGGGGCGGGGATGGCGGCGTGAGGCGTCGATCAGATCGGCCAGGTAGGAGCCCATCTCCTGGCGTGCCGTGTCTGCCCGCTCCTGGCCGTTTTCGCCGGGGTGGGGGTCGACGCCGGCCGCCAGGGCGTCGGCCCAGCCGTGGAAGCGCGGCTCGTCCTCACGCGGCACGCCGAGGACCTTGCAGATGGCCGTGACCGGAAGGGGGTAGGAGAAGTCCTCGACGATGTCGACCTGGTCCTTTCCCTCGAAGGCGTCGAGCAGTTCGGTGACGACCTTGGCCAGGTCCGCTTGCAGATCGTGGAGGAACCGGGGGCTGTGCGGGGGGCCGAACGGGCGGTTCGCCGTACCGCGCAGCCGGTCGTGTTCGGGCGGGTCGGTGAAGATGAAGCTCGGTGGCAGGCCGGTGTTCTCCTCCGATCCCCCGGTGCGGGCGCAGCCGGGTGCGCGGTTGCGTGTGTCGTTGCTGAGCCGTGGGTCGTTGGCCAGGCTCTTCACCTCGTAGTAGGTGCTGACCAGGTAGGTGCCGTCGTCCTCCCGGATGACGGGCTGCTTGCGCAGTTCCGCGAAGAGCGGGTACGGATCGGCCCGGTTGGCGTAGTCGTTGATGCGTGCGGACATGCTGCCGAGCGTCATGGTGTCTCCTAGAGGCTTCGGGCGGTCCAGGGCCGGTGGTCAGGCCCGCGACGGGACGAACTCGACACGCCGCTCGCTCGGTGAGTGACCCGTCAGCGTGACGGTGGGCTGGTGGGTGGGGAGATGGGGGT
>NZ_MUNE01000388.1 GCF_002154605.1 Streptomyces milbemycinicus
TCCGGGGCCCGTCGGCGACTCCCCGCGCCCCGTTGACGCCGAAGCGTCCCCCTCCGCTGCGGGGCGCCCGGCGGCAGTCGCCTGCTCGCCGCCGACGGCAGGTCCCGCAGGCGACTCCTCGGGGGCGCCCGCGGCCGCCGGGGACGCGCCCGAGACCATCCCCGCCTCCAGCCCGGTCCCGGCGGCAGGGCCGGACGGGCCCGCCGCCGGGACAGCCCCGTTCGCCACAGCGGCAGCGTCTCCGCACAGAACCCTCAGCACCCGCGCCGCCACCTCCGACAGCCGCTCGGGTGGGAGGACCGCGTCGACCAGGCCGTGGGCCATCAGGTTCTCCGCGACCTGAACGCCCGGTGGGAATTCCTCCCCGTACAGCGCCTCGTGCACCCGCGGCCCCAGGAAGCCGATGAGCGCGCCCGGTTCGGCGGCGGTGACGTGCCCCAGCGAGCCCCAGGAGGCGAGCACTCCGCCCGTCGTGGGGTGGCGCAGGTGGACGAGGTAGGGCAGACCGGCGGCCTTGTGGTCGGTGATCGCCGCGGCGACCTTGACCATCTGCAGAAACGCGACCGTGCCCTCCTGCATCCGCGTGCCGCCGGACGCGGGCGCGGCGAGGAGGGGGAGCCGCTCCGCCGTCGCCCGTTCCACGGCGCGTACCAGCCGCTCCCCCGACGCGACGCCGATCGACCCGGCGAGGAAGCGGAACTCGCAGGCCACGATGGCCACCCGCCGCCCCTCGATACGGCCCTCGCCCGTGATGACGGACTCGTCGAGGCCGGTGCGCTCGCGGGCCCGCTCCAGGTCGGCCCGGTAGTCGGGGTCGTCCGTCGTGATGTCGGCCGGCGCGTCCCAGCGGAGCCAGCTGCCGGGGTCGACGACGGTCTCGATCAGCTGGAGGGCTGATGTGCGGGGGTTCGTTCCGGTCATGGTCACACCCTGCCACGGGCAACGGGGCTGCCGACAAGGTCGGTCTCAATCATCCTAGGCATGTGCTAACTTTTTTTGGCATGTGCAGGGTTTCGCTATGACTACCTCGGTGCCGGGCGGCGAGCCGCGCGATCTCGGCGGCGACGAATTGGTGCGCGTGCTGGCGACGCTGGCCAATCCGCACCGTCTGCGGGTCGTCGCCGCGCTCTCGCGGGAGCGCATGTATGTGAGCGAGCTGGCCCGCGCGCTGGGCATCAGCCGGGCGCTGCTCCAGGTCCATCTGCGCAAGTTGGAGGCGGCCGGGCTGGTGACGGCCCGGGTCGAAGTGTCGGAGGACGGCAAGGCCATGAAGTTCTACGAGGTCAACCGGTTCGCGATCCAGCTGACACCGGAGACCGTCGAGGCCGCGGAGCGGACGCTGACCCCGCCGGGCGACGGCCCGGGCGAGCAGAAGACGAAGGGATCGATGTGATGGATGGACACGACTGGACCGAGGTCGTCGGGGCCTTCGGCCTCTTCGCCCTGGTGACCACGGTGCTCACGACGGTCATCTGGCAGTTCGCGGCGACTCGGCGCGCGAAGGTCCAGGTGGTGCGGGAGTTGGAGTACCGCAAGCTCGCCGAGAGCGCGACCGCCGCTCAGCAGGCTACAGACGAGCGGCTGAAGGAGATCAGCGAGCGCCTGGCGGAGATGCAGGGCCGGATGGATTCGCTGGAGCGCATCCTCCAGACCGTCGAATAGGCAATCAAGACTAGGCAATCAAGACATACGACGCGGGTCCTGGGCCGTCGAGCGGCAACTCGACGGCCCAGATGAAGGAAGAAGCATCACCTCGCCCATGGGCGAGTTCTCACGGATACGTCCCTTCGTGGAAAGGACAGCAGCTCATGCTGCGCAAAAGCAAGTCGCGACAGAGGGCCGACGGACCGGGCGGAAGCCCCGATGGGGCATCCGGGCGGGCCGCGCTGGTGGAGCGGGTCGCGGGGTGGTCCGTCCGCCATCGGGCGCTGGCGATCGCGGGCTGGTTCGCGCTGGTGGTCGTGGCGGTCCTGGCGAGCGCGGTCATGCCGGGCGATACGGCGGACAGCACCGACCCCGGTGAGACCGGCCGCGCGGGCCAGGTGCTGGACGCGCAGCAGAAGTATCCGGCGCCCCAGGAGAACGTCCTGGTCCAGGCCCGCGCGCAGGACGCGGCACGGCCCTTCACCGAGAGCCCGGAGCTGCGCCGCGCCACCCAGGACCTGGTCACGACGCTGCGCCGCACCCCCGGCACGGTGACCGCGGTCCGCTCCCCGCTGGAGCGCGACGGAAGCCGGCTGGTGTCGAAGGACGGCCGCTCCGGTCTGGTCACCTTCACCATGGCGGGGGCCCAGAAGCAGTGGTCCGAGCACTACAACGCCGCGACCACGGCGGTGAAGACCGTACAGGCCCGCCACCCCCAGGTGCGGCTGGCGCAGGCGGGCGACAGGAGCCTGTCGCGCGTGGTGGACGAGGGCATCAAGGGTGACTTCAAGCGGGCCGAGTTCTTCTCGCTTCCGCTCACCGTGGTCATCCTGCTGGTGGTGTTCGGGTCGCTGATCGCCGCCGCGATCCCGCTGCTGCTGGCGGCCACCACGGTCGTCGCCACCTTCGGTTTTCTCCAGGTGCTCGCCCACTGGGTGCCGGTGAACAGCGCCACGTCGTCCATGGTGCTGCTGATCGGCGTGGCGGTGGGCGTCGACTACTCGCTGTTCTATCTGCGCCGGGCGCGCGAGGAGCGCGCGGCCGGGCACGATGTCGCGGAGGCGCTGCGGATCACGGCGCGCACCTCGGGGCGGGTGGTGGTGGTCTCGGGTCTGACGGTGATGCTGTGTCTGGTCGGGCTGCTGTTCACGGGGCTCGACAACTTCAAGGGGCTGACGACCGGCGCGGTGCTGGTGGTCGGGGTCGCGATGGTCGGCTCGGTGACCGTACTGCCCGCCCTGCTGGCCGCGCTGGGGCACCGGGTGGACAAGGCGCGTATCCCGTGGGTGGGCCGCCGCCGGACCGCGGCCGACCAGTCCCGGGCCTGGGCGGCGGTGGCCCGCGCGGTGGTGCGGCGCCCGCTGGTGTGGGGCGGCTCGGCGGCGCTGGCACTGCTGGTGCTCGCGCTGCCCGCGCTGGGGATGCGTCTGCAGGACGCGGCGGTGACCGACAGCCTGTCGCGGAAGGTGCCGACGGTGGACGCGGCAGTCCGGATGCAGGAGGCGTTCCCGGGCGCCCCGTCCCCGGCATCCGTGGTGATCTGGGGGAAGCGGGATCCGGGCGCCGTGGACAGCCCAGCGGTACGGAGGGCGGTGGAGAGCCTGCACCAGCGGGCCGCGGCGAGCGGCGGGGCGCTGAACGAGCCCATCTCGGCCACCAAGGTGGGCCGGGCGCTGGTGGTGCGGGTGCCGCTGGCGAGCTTCGGCACCGACGACGCGGCGAACCGGGCGCTGGAGACGCTGCGTAAGCGGACACTGCCCGCCGCGCTGGGCGAGGCGGGCGGAGCTGACGGCAAGACCGACGGCGGAATCGACTACGCGGTCGCCGGCAAGACGGCCTTCGCGTACGACTTCACCAACCGGATCACCGACCGCACGCCGTACGTCTTCGCCTTCGTGCTGCTGCTGGCCTTCGTGCTGCTGGTCGTCGCGTTCCGCTCGCCGGCCGTCGCGCTGATGTCGATCGTGCTGAACCTGCTGTCGATCGGCGCCGCTTACGGGGTGCTGACCTGGGTGTTCCAGGACGGCCACCTGAGTTCGGCGCTCGACTTCACCTCGTACGGCGGGGTGGTCGGCTGGCTGCCGCTGTTCATGTTCGTCATCCTCTTCGGGCTGAGCATGGACTACCACATCTTTGTGCTCAGCCGGATCCGCGAGCGCCGGCTCGCCGGGGAGGCGACGCGCGAGGCGGTGGTGGGGGGTGTCGCGTCCGGTGCGGGCGTGGTCACCAGCGCGGCCGTCATCATGACGGCGGCCTTCAGCGTCTTCGTCGTGCTGTCGGCGATCGAGTACAAGATGATGGGCGTCGGTCTTGCGGTGGCCGTCCTCATCGACGCGACGCTCGTACGCGGGGTGCTGCTGCCCGCCGCGATCACACTGCTCGGACGGAGGTCGTTCCCGCAGACGTCACTCCAGACGTCACTCCAAGGGCGCGATCGCCTCGCCCGCCACATGCTGGTAGATGATCGAGCTGCGGAAGTCGACCACCTCCCGGCGCCCTGAGAAACGGTCCATCAGGAAGGCGTGCAGCCGGTCCACGTCCGGCACCGCGACATGGACCAGGAAGTCGTCGCTGCCCGCGACGACATACACGGACAGCACCTCGGGGAGCGTCATCAGATAGGTCTTGAAACCCTCGATGACCTCCCGGCTCGGCGGCCGGATACGGACCGCGAGCAGCGCCTGCACCGGGCGGTTCAGGGCGCGCAGGTCGACCGTCGCGCGATAGCCGGTGATCACCCCGCGCTCCCTCAGACCGCGCACCCGCTCCAGACAGGTGGAGGGGGCGATGCCGAGGGTGCGGGCGAGTTCGCGATTGGTCTGCCGTGCGTCGTGCTGCAGTTCGCGGACGATCGCCGTATCAAGTTCGTCCATGGGGCCTCTCCGGACCGGCTCACCGAATTTCGTTCGGTGAGCCGGTCAGATCATCAGTTTTTCGGCTAACTTCCCGAGCCGTGACCGTACAACGTACTCGCACTTCCCCTTCCCCACGTCCGCCGCGTCCCTCTCGTCCAGCAGCCCGCTCCGGCGGTCGCCGACTCGGGCTCGGCGGCGGCACCGCCCTGTACGCGGGCGCCCTCCTCGGCCCCGGTGTGCTCGCGCTGCCCGCGCTCGCCGCCGCTGCCGCCGGCCCGGCCTCGGTGCTGGCCTGGGCCGCGCTGCTGGTGACCAGCGTCCCGATCGCCGCCTGCTTCGCCGCACTCGGCGCGCGGTTCCCCGACGGGGGCGGGGTGGCCACGTATGTCCACCGGGCCTTCGGGCCACGGGCGGCGGCGATCGTCGGGTGGTGGTTCTTCGGGGTGGTGCCGGTCGGGGTGGTCGCGGGCGCCTGGATCGGCGGCCAGTACACCGCCGCCGCGGCGGGCCTGGGCGATACGGGCACGGCGGCCGTGGCCGGGCTGGTGCTGGCGGCGGCCTTCGCCGCCAACCTCGGCGGGCTGCACCTGTCCAGCCGGGTGCAACTGCTGCTCGTGGGGCTGCTGGCGGCGCTGCTGCTGGCCGCGGTCCTGGCGGCGGTGCCGCAGCTGCGCGCCGCGCACTTCACTCCCTTCATGCCGGGCGGCTGGAGTTCGGTCGGCTCGGCGGCCGGGGTGCTCTTCTTCGCCTTCGCGGGGTGGGAGGCGGCCAGCCATCTGTCCGCCGAGTTCGCCGATCCGCGCCGGGACCTGCCACGGGTCACCGCGCTCACCCTCGCCGTGATCACCGTGCTGTATCTGGGGCTCTCGCTGGCGACGGTCGGCGCGCTCGGCCCCGCCGCCGCGACCACGGACACCCCGCTGACCGAACTGCTGGCGCGGAGCGTGGGCGGTGCGGCCCGGCCGGTGGCCGCGGTCGCGGCCCTGTTCCTGACCTTCGGCGCCGTCAACGCCTACCTGGCGGGCGCGGCCCGGCTCGGCGCCGCCCTCGCCCGCGACGGCGCGGCGCCCCGGTGGCTGGCCCGGGGCGGCGGGCCCGGTGAGGTGCCGCGGCGCAGCCTGGCCGTACTGGCCGGCGCGTGCGCCCCGGTCGGGGCGGTGGCCGCGACGGGCGCGGCCGACCTCGACCGGCTGATGCGCGCCACCTCCACCTGTCTCGCCGCGGTCACCCTGGCGGGGGTGCTGGCGGCGCTCGCGCTGCTTCCGCGCCGAACTCCGCTGTGGTGGGCGGCGGTTGGCAGCGCGGCCGTCGTCTCCACCGTGCTCGCCCTCTCCGGGCCGCTGCTGCTGATCCCGCTGGCGCTGGCCGTCGCCGCGCTCTGCTTCCAGGCCGTCGCCCAGCGGCGCCGCGCCCGGGGGTGATCGGCGCCCCCAGCCCGGGGGTGATCAGCGGCTCAGCTCTCCGCGCCCGACACGCCTGACGCGCCTGACGCGCCCGACGCGCCCGCCTGCGCGGCGTCGAGCGCGGCCGTCAGCCGCTGGAGTCGGGCGCGCAGATCGACCACGTCCTCCGCGTCCAGGCCGCTGGCCTGGATGATCTGCAGCGGCACGGCCCGGGCGGCCTCCCGCAGCGCCTCGCCCTCGGCCGTCAGCCGGATCGAGACCGAACGCTCGTCGTGGAGGCTGCGCTCGCGCTGGACGAAGCCCGCCGCCTGGAGGCGCTTGAGGAGCGGCGAGAGGGTACCCGAGTCGAGGCGCAGGAACTCCCCCAGCTTCTTGACCGGCATCTCGCCGTGCTCCCACAGCACCAGCATCACCAGGTACTGCGGATAGGTCAGCTCGATATCGCGCAGGACCCGCCGGTAGACGCTGCCGAAGGCGCGCGAGGCGGCGTGCAGGGCGAAGCAGACCTGCAGGTCCAGGCGGAGCAGATCGTCGGCGGCTGCGGTCTCTGTCGGGTTCGGGGCCGGGGCGGGGGCCGGCGCGGGCTGGTGTGACATGTACCTAGGGTACCTCTTAGTTGTGCACAACTTAATTGTGTGCTCTACTTCAGTCATGACGGAGCGCACGACGGCGCACCGCAGGATGCGAAAGGGATGGTCTTCATGGACGCGCTCTACACCGCGGTGGCCACGGCCAACGGACGCGACGGCCGGGCGGTGAGCTCCGACGGGCAGCTCGACCTGGCGCTGGCCATGCCCCCGGAGCTGGGCGGAAGCGGCAAGGGCACCAACCCCGAGCAGCTGTTCGCCGCGGGCTACGCGGCCTGCTTCGCCAGCGCGCTCGGACTGGTCGGCCGCCAGGCGAAGGTCGACACCAAGGACATCTCCGTCACCGCCGAGGTCGGCATCGGCAAGGACGAGTCGGACGGCGGCTTCGGCCTGAAGGTCACCCTGCGCGTCGAGCTGCCCGAAGAGCTTGAGGGCGAGACCGGCCGCAGCCTGGTCGAGCAGGCGCACCAGGTGTGCCCGTACTCGAAGGCGACCCGGGGCAACATCGCCGTCGAGCTGATCGCCGAGTAGCCGTAGCCATAGCCATAGCCGTAGCCGTCAGTCCGGGCTCCAACGCGGACACCCCCGTCCGCAAGCAACGTCGACCCGAGCACCGTGGCCCTGGCCGTCGTCGGCGCCGCCCGCCACCTGCTGATGACCAGTTGGCCGGGCACGCCTGACCCCAGGCCCGCCATGACGCGCCTGGTGACCGCGTTGGTAGACGGCCAAGAGCCCTCCGCCGGATCACCGACGGACGCACAGGCGGATCGCGCCGAGGGCGAAGCTCAAAGCGGTTCGCCCGCAACGCCGCCGAGCCGATGAGAGAAGCGGTCGGGCCGGGGCTTCGGCGCGGAACCATGTCGCCGGCGCTCACCCGAGAGCGTCGGCGGCCCGCTCCGCCGGCTCGCCCGGCTCCGCCGCCCAGGCGAGACAGCCGTCCGGCCACACGAGGAGCGCGCCCGCGGCCGAGGTGGCGCCTTCGTACGCTAGGCGGCGCGCGCCGCGCCCTCGATGTTCTCCGCCATGCGGCGGAGCACGCTTACGGTGGCGAGGTACTCCTCATCCGACACCCCGTCGACGATCCGCCGCCGGGCTTCCCCGATCCGTTCGGCCACCGCGGCATGGCCTTCGGCGCCGAGCGGGGTGAGCGCGTACGGGCCCTCGGCGCCCTCCCGGACAACCCAGCCCCGACCGTCCAGACCGTCCAGGACCTCATCGAGCGTGATCGCGCCCTCGCCCCAGAAGGGGCGTAGCGCCTCGGTGAGTTCATCGAGGGGCTTCGGGCCCGTCGACAGGGTGTTCAGGACCTGCCAGTGGCGCCGGGCGAGGTCGCTGTCGCTCAGGGTGCGCTCGAAGTCGGCCTCGATCAGGCCGTCCAGGTGCTTGAGCCAGTATCCGATCGGCTTCATCGCCTCCACCTCCAGTAATGCATGTAAAATAGCAACTAGTTGTTCTTGATTATGCATGGAGGCGTGATGGCCGACAACAGAGAACCCGTGGACGACATCGAGCGGGCCATGGTCGCCATCCGGCGCAGCCAGAGCAGGCGTTCACTGGCACGGCTCGCCGACAGGGACGGCGGAGGCGGCGGGGACTCCCTCAAGGGCTCGGCGGCGAAGGGCTCGGCAGCGAAGGGCGCCGCCTTCGACGTGCTGGACGCGATCGAGGCGGCGGAGCAGGGCGGCGCGCCCGCCACCGTCTCCGGCGTCGCCGCCGCCCTGGCCGTCGACCAGCCCCGCGCCAGCAAGCTGGTTGCGGGGGCGGTCGAGGCCGGGCTGGTGCGGCGGGAGGCGGATCAGGCCGACGGGCGGCGCGCCCTGCTGGTCATGACCGAGGCGGGGCGCGCCCTGACGGACGAGGTCCGGCGGTTCCGGCGGTCGGTGTTCGCGGAGGCGATGGCCGAGTGGCCGGAGGCGGACCGCGCCGAATTCGCCCGGCTGCTCACGGACTTCGTCGGCGCGCTCGACAGGACCGGGGGCCGGACCGGGGGCCGGGCGCCGCGGTGAACGGCCCCTGGGGTCAATGGAACCGTGATCGGCACCGAGATTGATCTTCGCCTGCCACCTGCAGGAGCGGTTTCAGCGGGCCGTCGGCGAGGGCGACCTGCCCGCGGGGACCGATCCCGGCCTGCTCGCCCGATACCTCATGACCGTGGGCAATGGCATCGCCGTTCAGGCCGCCGGCGGCGCCACCCGCGACGACCTCCAAATGGTGGCCGACATGGCCCTGCGGCAGTGGCCGTCCACCTGAGAGGGCGTTTGAAGCAGGCGGATTGCCCTTCATCCCGGCTTGCCCTTCATCCCGACTTGCCCTTCATCCCGGCGCGCACGGCGCACCGGAGGGCCGGGGCGCCGTGGCGGTTGAGTGAAGAAGCGGGATGGGGCGGGGCGTCAGCAGGTCGTCGGAGTGGCGTGTTCTGGATCAAGGGCGTTGACCGCCTCGTGGAAGGCGACCCGGTCGGTCATGGCGATCGTGACGTGCTCCGACAGATCGCTCGGGCACAGGTCCTGGACCACGACGTTCTTGACGTCGGACCCGGTTAGGAACTGCGCGCGGTAGGGCGTGGCGACCTCGTCGTACTTGGTGGAGATGACGGTGTAACGCACGCCGGGGACGGTGTCGCCGCCCTCGTTGAGCCGGGTGAGAAACGCCGACCCGACCACCTGGTCCGTCAGACCGGGCGTGTGCTTGGCGAGCACGTCGGCCGCGCCCGGGAAGTAGTCGAGCAGCTTGGTGAGCCCGGACAGGGTGGTCCCGTGGTTGGTGGGGGCCAGGCCGACCAGGGCGTTCACCTTGGCCGCGCCGCCGAGGAACTTCAGGTAGTAGCGGGGCATCATCCCGCCCTGGGAGTGGCCGACGATATCGACCTTGGCGGCCCCGGTGGCGGTGCGCACCCGGTCGACGTAGGCGGACAGCTGCTTCGCCGAATCGGCGATCGGGCCGAGGCCGTAGAAGATGGGCACGCCGGGCAGTTGGCCGTAGTCGAGGGAGAAGACGCAGTAGCCGCGGTCGACCAGGTACGGGGCGAAACCGAGCCAGTTGTCGACCGAGTTGCCGAGAGTGCCGTGCACCAGGACGACGGGGCGGGGGTGCTGGGCGGACGGCTTGCACGAATAGTCGTTCCAACCGTTGCTCGTCGCGCTCTGACCGGCGGCGGATTCGTCGGGCGCGGCGCTCGCGGCGACCGGCGCCATGGCCGCCGCGACCGCCGCGACCGCCAGGGCCAGGGCGGGCAGTGACCTGCGGAGCGAGCGGATACGCCTCCAGTGCGACATCACATGGACTCCTCGCTGGTGGGGGAGGGTTGCGCAGGACCGTGCGCTCTGCGATCCGGATCACAGGGGTGGTGTGTCGGCCTTAAATTACGCGCCAGTAGCAAAGCCATCCAGCCATCCGTAGGTGAAGAAAACCTCACCCACCCCTCACGGAACATCCAGGAACACGGCCCTGTCAGAGGGGTGGCGTAGAGTCGGCAGCACGTGATCTCGAGGACGACGGGGGGACGCTGATGAGCACAACAGACCTGGTGGAGGTCTCGTCCGAGGCCGAGTTGCGGGAGCTGGTCGGCGAGCCCAATCAGCAGGCGGCCAACAAGTCCCGCCCCGCGCTGCATGAGTTGGACCGGGAGTGGCTGGCCCGGTCGCCGTTCTGTCTGATCGCCACCTCGGACGCCCAGGGGCGGTGCGATGTCTCCCCCAAGGGCGACCCCGCGGGGTTCACGCTCGTGCTCGACGACACGACCATCGCGATCCCGGACCGCCCCGGCAACAAGCGGATGGACGGCTTTCGCAATGTGCTCGCCAATCCACACGTCGGGCTGATCTATCTGCTGCCCGGGCGCAGTGACACGCTCCGGATCAACGGCCGGGCGCGGCTGCTGCGTGACGCCCCGTTCTTCGACGACATGGTGGTCAAGGGCAACCGCCCGCGGCTCGCCCTCCTCGTCGAGATCGAGGAGGTCTTCCACCACTGCGCCAAGGCGTTTCTGCGTTCGGAGCTCTGGAAGCCGGAGACCTGGCGCCCGGACGAGCTGCCGTCCAGGCCCCGGATATGCAAGGCGCTCGAAGCCCCGGATGTCCCCCTGGAGGCGCTGGAGGCGCACTACGGCCCGAAGTACGCGGAGCGGCTTTACGGCTGAGGCGGCCAGGATGCCCACAAGCTGGGGGACGGTTCAACAGATGTCGAATCCCCCGGCCGGGCGCACCGCCCGCTCGCCGAAGCGGGCCCGTGCCCGGTCGACGGCGGCCTCGATACGGCGGGCCTTGTCGTCCGCGGGGTCGAAGGTCAGCTGGTGGGAGGCCAGTTCGGCGGCGGCCAGCCCCTCGGCGCGCAGCGCGATGGACCGCACCCGGGCCCGCTGGAGGCCGAGCGCGGCGTGCAGGGCGTACGCGGTGGCGATCAGCGCCGGGGTGTGGGCCGTCGGCTCGGCCAGGGTCCGGCTGCGGGTGGTCGTGGAGCGGTCGGCGTAGCGGACGGTGAGCGTGAGGGCGCGGGCGACCTGTCCGCTGGTGCGCAGCCGGGAGCCGAGCCGGTCCGCGAGGGTGAGCAGCGCACGGCATCTGCGCTCCGGGTCCAGTTCATCGTGGCCGAAGCGGTGTTCGGCGGCGATGGAGCGGGCCGGGGCGTTCGGGGTGACGGGGACCGGGTCGATCCCGCGCGCCCAGTCGTGCACTCGGCGGGCGGTGGCCGGGCCCAGGATCCGGCGCAGGGTGGGCAGCGGCACGGCGGCGATCCGGGCAGCGCTGTCGAGGCCGTACGAGCACAGGGTGCGGGCGGTCGCCTGGCCGACGCCGGGCAGGGCGGTGGGGGGCTTGTCGGCGAGGAAGGCGGCGACCGCGTCCGGGTCGTCGGGGACGGTACGGACCGCGTCGGCGTCCTGTGCGGCCATGCGGGCGAGCAGCGGATTGGCGGCGACGCCGACGGTGCAGTCGACGCCGTACCGGGCCAGCGCCCGGACCCGTACGATCTCCGCCAGTCCGGCCGCGTCCCGGTCGAAGTAGCGCAGCGCGCCGGCGACATCGGCGAGCGCGGCGTCGGGCGGCACCGCCTCGACGACCGGGGTCACCTCGGTGAGCAGGGCGAGCAGGCCCTCGTAGGTGTCCGCGCCGAGGACGGGTCCGGGACGGCCGGGGCCACGACGACCGGGACCGTGGCCAGGGCCGGGGCCGGGGCCGGGGTCTCGGCCGGGCGCGCCGGGGGCCGTCCCGGCCGTTCCCCCGGCGGGATGGAAGCGCACGTACAGCACATGCGGTTGCTCATGGGTCGGCTGCGGAGTCATCCCGCGCTCCCTGGGCTGGAATGCCACAGCTTGCGGCCGGTGGCGGCCTGTTCGCCCGCGGGCTGGAGGTCGGCCCACGGGTGCATGGCGTAGCCGGTGGGCAGGTGGATGCGGCGCCCGGAGTCGCCGCCGGTCTCGCTCCCGGGCTCGCTCCCGGCTTCGGCATCCGCGTCGGCGGGGGCACCGGGCTCCGCCCGGCCCGCGCCCGCGAGTTCGGCGGCGACTGCCTCCAGACCGCCCTCGCGCCGGAGTTCGGCCAGCTCGGCGAGGTTCCAGACCGCCGAGCCGACGACGCTGAGGCTGCGCGGCCCGCGCCGCTGGACCACACCGCGCACCAGCAGCAGCCAGGAGTGGAAAACGGTGTGCGCGCACGCGGCATGGCTGTCGTCGAAGAAGGCGCAGTCGACCAGCCCCGTGCCGTCGTCGAGCGTGGTGAAGATGACGCGCCGCCCCGAGCGGATCGGCGGGGTCTGGGTGGCGGCCTTGGCCCCGGCGACCAGCACGGTCTCACCGTGCCGCGCATCGCGCAGCCGCTTCGCCGGGACCGCGCCCAGCTCCTCCAGGAAGGCCCGGTGGTCGCCCATGAGGTGGCGCGAAACGTCCATGCCGAGGATGCCGAGCTCGGCGCCGAGGCGTTCCTCCGGGTTCAGATCGGGCAGCCCGGCGGGGGCGGGCGGCGCGGTCTCGGCCAGCGGGAGCTGGCCCTCGCCGGTGCCGTCGCGCCGGGCGCCCCGCTGCTGCCGGTGCAGTTCGGCGATCTGCAGCAGCAGATCACGGCGGCTGGTGCCGAAGGCGTCCAACGCGCCGACCTGGGCGAGCCGTTCGGCGACCGGCCGCCCGGGGTGGGCGCGTCGCCACAGGTCCTGGAGCGAGGAGTACGGCTGCCCGGCCGCGATCCGCCCGGTCTCGGCCTCGCTGATGCCGTGCACGTCGCTCAGCGCGAGCCGTACCCCGAAGCCCGCGCCCGTGGAGCCCGCGCCCACGGAGTCGGCGGCCGTGGAGCCGGCGGCCGTGGAGCCCGCGTCTGTAGAGCTCACGCCCATGGGCCCCGTACCTGCCGCCCCGGCTGCCGACACCCCGTCACCAGACACCAGTTCGATTCTGTAATCCGCGCCGGACCGGTTCACATCCAGCGGCAGGATCGGCACCCCGCGCCGCCGCGCGTCCGCCAGCAGCAGCCGCTTCGGGTACATCCCGGGGTCGTGGGTGAGCACCCCGGCGTAGAAGGCCGCCGGGTGGTGCGCCTTGAGCCAGGCGGACTGGTAGGTCGGCACCGCGAAGGCCACGGCGTGCGCCTTGCAGAAGCCGTACGACCCGAACGCCTCGACGATCTCCCAGGTGCGTAGCCGCACCTCCGGCCGGTAGCCGCGGTTCGCCGCCTCCGCGTGGAACCAGGCCCGCACCCGCCCCTGCCGCTCGGGGTCGGACAGCGCGCGCCGCGCCTCGTCGGCGAGGTCCCGTTCGCAGCCCGCCATGATCGACAGGATCTTGATGATCTGCTCATGGAAGACGACCACGCCGTAGGTCTCGCGCAGCGCGTCCTCCAGATCCGGATGCGGATAGCGCGGCGGTTTGCGGCCGTGCCGCGCCTCGATGAAGGGGCGCACCATGTCGGCCGCGACCGGGCCGGGGCGGAACAGCGAGATGTCGACCACGAGGTCGTGGAAGGAGGTGGGCTGCAGCCGGCCGAGGAGGTCGCGCTGGCCGGGCGATTCGATCTGGAAGCAGCCCAGCGTCTCGGTGGAGCGGATCAGGTCGTAGGTCGCCGGGTCGTTCGGCCGCACCACCTCGGGGTCGTCCAGGTCCAGCGGCCGGCCCGTGACCCGCGCCACCTCCGCCGCCGCGTGCGCCATCGAGGACTGCATCCGCACCCCGAGGACATCGAGCTTGAGCAGCCCGAGGTCCTCGACGTCGTCCTTGTCGAACTGCGACATGGGGAAGCCCTCGCCGCTGGTGGGCACGACGGGCGTACGGGCCCGCAGCCCGGCGTCGGAGAGCAGTACCCCACACGGGTGCATGGCGATGCCGCGGGGCAGCCCGTCCAGCGCCTCGACCAGTTCCCAGAGCCTGCCGTAACGTTTCTGCTCGGCCGCGACCGCGCTCAGCTCGGGCAGTTCGGCGAGCGCCGCGCGGGCGTCGCGGGCGCGGATATGCGGGAAGGACTTGGCGAGCCGGTCCACCTCCGCCGGGTCCATGCCGAGGGCCGCGCCCACGTCCCGTACGGCGTGGCGCACCCGGTAGGTCTCGGGCATCGAGACGGTCGCGACCCGCTCCGCCCCGAAGCGGTCGAAGATCGTGCGGTAGACCTCCAGGCGGCGCGCGGACTCCACATCGATATCGATGTCGGGCAGCGCGGCCCGCCGCACCGACAGAAATCGCTCCATCAGCAGGCCGTTCGCGACGGGGTCGGCGTGCGCGATACCGAGCAGGTGATTGACGAAGGAGCCGGCGCCGGAGCCGCGGGCGGCCACCCGGATGCCGAGCGCCCGGGTGTCGTCGACGACCTGGGCGACGGTGAGGAAGTACGAGGCGAAACCCAGCCGCTCGATGGTGCGCAGCTCGTCCTCCAGCCGCCCCCAACGCTCGTGGTCGCGGTCATAGCCGCGCAGCACCATGGCGGCGGCGCAGCGCGAGCGCAGCACCCGCTCGGCGCTCCGGTGACCGGCTCCGACCAGATGCGGCTCGGGGAAGTGGATACTGCCGAGGCCGATGTGGTCCTCGGGGTCGACGAGGCACGCGGCGGCGGTGCGCTCGGTCTCCTCCAGCAGCCGGTGCGCGGCGTCCCGCCGCCGGCCCGCGGCCTCCGCGATCTTCTCGGCGATCCGCGCCATGTCCTGCGGGCCCTTGAGCCAGCGCTCACCGCTGTCGAGCGCCGCGGGGTCGCGCGGGTCGATCGGCACCAGCCTGCGGGCGGCGTCCAGTACGTCGGCGACCGGGCCCTGCCCCGGGTCGGCGTACCGTACGGCGTTGCTCAGCACGGCCCGTACGCCCTGGTCGGCGGCAAAACCGACGGTACGGGCGGCGAGCCGCAGCGAGCCAGGGCCGGTGCCGGTGCGGCCGTGCCACACGGCCTCCAGGCGCAGCGCGTCGCCGAACAGTTCACGCCAGGGGGCGATCAGGTGCTCGGCCCGGTCGGGCCGCCCGGCGGCCAGGGCCCGGCCGACGTCGGAGTCCGGGCCGAGGAGCACGGTCAGCGGGGCGAGGGCGGTGGCACCGCCGCCGCTTGCGCCGTCTTCCAGGTCTGCCCAGTGCAGCAGGGGCTGCCCGGCGCCACCCGCGCGGGCCCCCGAGCGGGTGCCCGCATGGGTCCCCGCATCGGGTCCTGAATGGGCTCCCGCAGGGGCTTCTCCCGCATGGGCGGCGGAGACCAGTCCGCACAGCGCGGCCCAGCCGGCCGCGCCGCCCCGCGCCAGAAAGACCGCGCGGGGCGCGGACTCATCGATGAACGCCCCGCCGCGCACCGGCGTGCGCCGCCGGACCGTACGCCCCGGCTCCGGGGCCCGCGCCTGTACGGCAAGGTCCACCCCGAAGAGCGGCCGCACCCCCGCGGCCGCGCCCGCCTTGGCGAACCGGACCGCCCCGGCGAGGCTGTCGCGGTCGGTCAGCGCGATCGCGTCCATACCGCGCTCGGCGGCGCACTGGGCCAGCCGCTCCGGGTGGACGGCTCCGTACCGCATGGAGAACCCGGAGGCGGTGTGCAGATGCGTGAACCCTGGCATCCGCACCTCCTGCTGCTTGTCGCACCCCCTGCCGTCCCTGCCCGCCACGCGGCGCAGCCCCTCGGCCCCACCTTAAACCAATTCTCGAACACCCGTGCGAAACGACCCACCTCCCGCGTGACCTGCGGGAATAACATCTCTCCCCTTCACCATAAGGGACCAAAACCCCATAACACCCATAGCGCATGGCGGTACGCCCATACCGGCCCGGCGGCCGACCGCGTAAGGTCACCGCCATGACCGACCGCCCCGGCCACTCCCCTGAATCCGACGACGCCGGCCTGCTCGGCCTGCTGCGCGAACAGCGCACCGGCGCGCTCGTCACCCTCAAACGCGACGGCCGCCCCCAGCTGTCCAATGTCGCCTTCGCCTACGAGCCCACGGCGCGACTCATCCGCATCTCGGTCACCGACGACCGCGCCAAGACCCGCAATCTGCGCCGCGATCCGCGCGCGAGCTTCTATGTCACCAGCGGCGACCGCTACTCCTACCTGGTCGCCGAGGGAAACGCCGAGCTGACCCCGGTCGCGGCCGACCCCCACGACGCCACCGCCGACGAGTTGGTCGAGGTCTACCGCGCCGTCGCGGGCGAGCACCCGGACTGGGAGGAGTTCCGCGCCGCGATGGTCGCCGAAGGGCGGCTGGTGGTACGGCTGCGGGCCGAGCGGGCGTACGGGTGGGGGCAGGAGAGCGGCGCACTGAGCGGCCCGCTCGACGACTAGGCCGCGGCCGGGCCACGACTGGCCCACGGCTGGACGAAACCGAGGTCAACGTCGGCCAGGTCCCGGGGCCACTCGGCGCGACCGTCCACCCCGACGGCCGCACAGGCCTCGTGCAGCCGCCGCAGCCGCCGCAGCCTCCCCACCGGCGCCAGGGCGGAAACGGCGGCAGGGCCACGTCGCCGGGGACGGAGGTCAGAGCGCGCTGGCGGCCGATTGACTCCAAGCGGGCCGGACCGCTAAGGCCGCAGGATGAGCTTGCCGCGGGTGTGGCCGGTTTCGCTCTGTTCGTGGGCCTTGGCCGCGTCGGCGAGCGGGTAGCTCTGGGCGATGAGCACCCGCAGCCGGCCTGCGGCGGCGAGGCGGGCATGGTCGGCGAGGGCCTCGGCGGAGCGGTCGCCGCCGCCGGAGAAGGTGACGCCGAGATCCGCGGCCTGGATGTCGGCGATGGTGACGATGCGGTCGGTCGTGCCGCCGCGCAGCTCGATGGAGACGGGCAGGTCGCCCTGCCCGGCGGCGTCGTAGACGGCGTCGACGCCGCGCGGGGCGACGGCGCGGACCCGGTCGGCAAGGCCTTCGCCGTAGGCGACGGGGATGGCGCCGAGCGAGCGCAGATAGTCGTGGTTGGCGGGCGAGGCGGTGCCGATGACGGTGGCGCCCCGGGCCACGGCGAGTTGGACGCCGACTCCTCCGACCACGCCGGCGGCCCCGTGCAGCAGCAGGGTCTCGCCGTCCGTCAGCTGAAGGAGGTCGAGGACGCGCGCCGAGGTCTCGGCGGCCACGGGGAGCGCGGCGGCGGACTCCCAGTCGAGGTCGGCCGGTTTGGGGGCGACGACGGTGGCCAGGGCGTACGCGGCGTAGGCCCCGGTGTCGGTCCAGCCCAGCACCTCGTCGCCCACGGACAGGCCGGTCACACCCGGGCCGACCTCGTCGACGATCCCGGACGCCTCCTGGCCGGGGATCGCCGGGAACTCGGCGGGGCCCATCTGGGGCATCCAGCCACGGCGGATCTTGTAGTCGAGGGGGTTCACGGCCGCGGCCACGACCTTCAGCCGGACCTGCCCGGGGCCCGGGTGCGGCTCCGCCATCTCCTTGAGCCGCAGCACCTCAGGGCCGCCGTACTCCTCGTAGACGATCGCCTTCATGTCTCTCACTCCAAGCTTCATGGCTTCATGTGGGTACACATCGGGGTTGGCCCAACGGCTCCATCCTCGCCGTCGATGTGATCCGGGTACCCCTCGACGAGACCGTGCCGCGCCTGTCCGCCGCGTTCCTCCGCCGTTCCTCCGCCACTCCCCCGACCGGCGCAGCTGCGGGTGCATTCCGGTCGAGCCGGTCCGGCTGGGGGCGGACCGTCGTCGTGCGGTCCCGGCCAGGTCGCCGCCGCGTGCTCCCGGGGAACGCGCTTTCCTCACGCAACAATGAGCCACCGAATGATTACGTGTTGCGACCGGAAGTGATCGATCGACATGCGTTCCTGACATGCATCGCGTAAGACTCCGTCCGGTATCTGCAACCACGAGCAAGGGAGTGTTCGAAATGCGGAAAACCGCAGGGGTGATCGCTCTGGGCGCCGCCTTGGCCTTGAGCAGCGTGGTGGGGACAGGAACAGGCGGCGTGGCAAGCGCCGCGCCCGCGCAGCCGAGGAGTCTGTACCCGGCCTCGGCGCTGGTGTTCAGCTACGGAGAGGGGGAGGACGCGGGCTCGGCCGCGGTGCGGCGCGCGGTGACGCTGAGCTGTCGCCCCACCTCGACCGGCACCCACCCGACGCCCGATAGAGCCTGCGCCGAACTGCGTGCGGTCGACGGGGAGTTCGGAGCGCTGACGGCCAGAACGGAGCACGGCCGGGCCTGTACGAAGGAGTGGCGCCCGGTCACCGTCACCGCCGAGGGGGTCTGGGAGGGCCGCCGGGTCTGGTACGAGCACACCTTCCCGAACCCCTGCCTCAAGAACAGCGTCCGGAGTCAGGTGTTCGACTTCTAGGTGCCTGAGCGCCTGAGCGCCTGAACCCCCAAGCGCTTTGAGCAACTGAGGGCTCTGACCGGCAGGGCCCCTGAGGCCCTGCCGGTCAGCACGTCAACCAGTCACCTCTCAGCCGATTCAGCCGATCTCGGCGCCGTACGCCTGAAGCGCCTCAGGCACCGGCTGGAAGAAGGTTTCGCCACCCGAGGAGCAGTCGCCGCTGCCGCCCGAGGTCAGCCCCAGCGCGGTGTCGTCCGCGAAGAGCGAGCCGCCGCTGTCGCCCGGCTCGGCGCACACGGTGGTCTGGATCAGCCCCTCGACCGTGCCCTCCTGGTAGTTGACGGTCGCGTCGAGGCCGGTGACCTCGCCGTCGTGCACCTTGGTCGTGCTGCCGCTGCGCTGCACCTTCTGGCCGACCGTCGCATCGCCGGCCTTGGTGATGGACTGCGTACCGCCGTAGAGGTTCACCTGGCTCGGGTGCGCGGTGTCGCCGGTGTACTTGACCAGCCCGTAGTCGTTACCGGGGAAGCTGCTGCCCGCGTTCTTGCCGATCTCCGGGCCGCCCTGGGACTCGGACCAGCTGCTGATCGCCTCGGTGCAGTGACCGGCGGTCAGGAAGTACGGCTCGCCGCCTTTGACGACGTTGAAGCCCAGCGAGCAGCGGCCGCCCTGGCCCCAGATGGCGTCGCCGCCCGCGATGAAGGTACGGAACGTCCCGGCCGAACGGCGCACCTCGACCTTGTCGCCGAGCCCGTCGGCCACCTTGTTCAGCCGGTCGAGCCGGGTTCCCTCGACCGTGCTGTCGGCCGTGACGACGACCTTGTCGGTCCTCGGGTCGACCGACCACGAGGTGCCGGGGATGGTCGCCTTGTCCTTCAGTACCGCACGCGCCGCGCCGAGCTGCGCCAGCGAGTACTTGACCGCCCTGGCCTCGGCCCCGGCCTCGCGCACCTGGTCGGCGGCTGTCTGGTCCAGGACGTTGACCACCAGCTTCCCGGCCTCGGCGTCGTAGTACGCCCCGGCCGCGCCGTCCTTGAGGTCGGCGATCAGGGCGGCCGCCGTCTGCCCGGCCTCGGTGGCCGAGAGGATGGGAGGCGGCGGCGGGGTGGGGGCGGCGTTGGCGGTCTGCAGGGAGAGGGCCCCTGCGGTCAGGGCCACGGCGGCGGCGCCGGTGACGGCCATACGGCGCCGGGATATGCGTCGGTGCTTCAACTCAAGCCTCCTGTGGGGGGTTGGGCCCGGCGATGAGGTACGTCGGACCCGGAGGGCTCTTGGCACAGGCGCGCCTGCCCGACAGAGGGCGCGTCCATGCCAAATTGCGCCGCCGAGTATTCCGGGGTGCGCGGGGCGCATACAAGGTCGCGTACACGTCGCACGGAAGATCACGAAAATGCGCCCCGTCGCGCCGGGCACGGCCGTGCGGGCGTACGGCAGTTCGAGACAGGGCTACCGCCGCGGGCCTTACCCCTGCAGGCCGATGAGGGCGTTGTACGCCTCTTGGACGAGGGCGTTGCCGGGGCCGGGGGCGGCGTTGGCCAGGGCTACCAGGGCCGTTGCATGGCGCGGGTTGAAGCCGGCGAAGGCCGTGAATCCGCGGGTGGCGCCCGAGTGGTGGTACAGGTCGGAGCCGTCGGGGCGTCGGCGGATGTTCCACACCAGGGACAGGCCGCGGCCGTTCGGCAGCCGGACCCGGGGGCGGGTGACATCGCTCAGAGCGGTCCGCAGCACGCCCGGGACAGCGGCCGAGGCGGGGGCAGGTGCCGGGGCGGGGGCCGGGACAGGGCCGAGGATGGCCTCGACGAGGGCGAGCAGATCACGCGCGCTGGTGCGGAGGGCTCCCGCGGCGGGCAGGCCGGGGATACGGAAAGGGGGCCGGGCTCGGCCGTACCAGTAGCCGGTGGCCTGCGCGCCCCCTTCGGCCGCCGAGGTGGCGCAGCCGGTGTCCCGCAGCCCGAGCGGCCGTAGCACGCGGGCGTCGAGGAGCGCGGGGTACGGGGTGCCGCCGGCCGCACCGGTCAGGGCGTGGCCCAGCAGGCCGAGGCCGAAGTTGGAGTAGCGCACACGGGAGCCGGGGGTGGCCCGCAGCCTGGTGCGGGCCAGCGCGCGCAGCACGTCGTCGGGGGTGAAGGCGGCGTACGGGTTGGTGAACAGCAGTGGGGCCGCCGAGCGGAGCAGCCCGGGTGGGAGGCGCGGCAGCCCGGAAGTGTGGGTGGCGAGATGGGTCAGGGTGATGGCGGCGCCGCCCAAGGGCAGGCGGGTGGCGGCGGGGAGGTGACGGGCGAGGGGGTCGTGGTGGCCCAGGTCGCCGCGGGCCGCCTGTTCGGCCAGCAGCAGGGCGGTGAACGTCTTGGTGAGGGATCCGGCTTCGAAGCGGGTGTCCGCGTCGGCCGGCACATGGCTGTGGTGGGCGACATGGCCGCGTACCACCAGGGCGCGGCGGCCTTCGCGGTGCAGCCCGACCGCGATCGCGCTGGCCCCGGGCGCCGCGGACAGCAGCATGCCGGTCGCCCGGCGCACTACGGCGGGGGCGAGCAGGTGGTCCGCGCCGGCTGCCGGGCCGTCCGAGAGGGCGCCGGTGGGGGTGTGGGTGGTCATGGCGCGGGGGTGCCAGGTGCGCCGGCTGCGGGGGTGCCGATGGCGGGGGCGTCCAGGGCGCGGGCCAGGGCGACGGTGGCGGCGATGGCGGCCACGATGGTGGTGTGCTGGTGGTCGTGGAAGCGGGTGACGGTGTCGTCGTCGACGGGCTGGTCGTCGCGGGGCATCAGACCGTCGGCGTGCTGGAGTTCCGCCAGGCGCCGCCAGTCGTCCGGCTCGGCGTACGGCGCGGGGAGGCAGCTGCCGACGAGCAGCAGCTCGCCGACCAGGTCCCACTGGCAGGTCTCGGTCCAGATGTCCGTCCACACCGGAAGCCAGCGGATGAGGTAGGCGGCCATATCGCCGGGCAGCCCGCCGGGTTGCCGGCCCCAGTCGGTGAGGTGGAAGACGGTGTGGGTGACGTGGTATCCGGTCATCCAGTCGATGCACCAGGGTGCCGGGGTGCCGCCGAGCCAGGTGGCCCGGGCCGACGTCGCCCAGTCGGGCGCCCCCGCACCGTGGTCGTGGCCGGTGATGCGCAGGGCGTTGGCGACGGCGAGCCTGCGGTTGGGCACATGCTCGACGACCTGTGCGGCGCCCAGCGCGGCGTGGTGGGGGATCAGCCGGTCCAGGCCGGGGTGGCGGTAGCCGGCCCGGGCGAAGTGGGCGTATCCCTCGATGGTGTCGGTGGCCAGGGGGTGGCGCAGCAGCCGCTCGTACAGCAGAGCGCCCTCCTTCAGCTGGGCCCAGCTGAAGTCCAGCAGTTCGCGGGCCAGAGCGGACTCGCGGCTGCCGGCGGTGCCGTCGCGCAGGACCAGGGAGGCGGCCAGCCCGGTCTCCGCGAGTGCCTTGTAGCCGTCCGTGTTCCCGGTGATGTCCCCGCCGTCCAGCGCGCCCAGCTGCCGGTGGGTGTGCAGCCAGCCCAGCGCGCGGGAGCGGATGTCATGGGCGACCCCGGCCAAGGCCGTGCTCATGCCCCTCCCTCCCGCTCAGTCTTGGCGCGCTTCCACGCGCGGGCTTCCCTCGTCACTGCTCGCTCCTCCGTCGCTGCGCGGCGCTCATGTGGTGGGCACCTCCAGGCCGAGCAGCCGGCGGGCGATCGCCGCGTCCAGCAGACAGCGGTCGTCGCCGCCGCGCAGCGCGATGTCCTCGGTCAGCAGGGCCACATCCAGCGGGAGCGCGACTCCGTCGGCGGCCAGCCAGGCCAGCCAGCGGGTGATACGCGCCGCGGTGGCGAAGTCCCGCCGCAGCAGCGCGCGGGTGGCGCCGCGGGCCAGGGCCAGGGCGCCGGAGCGCGCGGCCTGGTGCACGGGCCCGTCCAGACCGGGCAGCGCCAGCGACGCCAACTGCCCCATCCGTAGCGACCAGGGCACCCAGCCCTCGCCGCCGACCGCGCCATCGGCCGAGCGGTGGCGGGGCGCGCTGTCGTCACACGGCGGCGGCCCCTGCGGCACCGGTGCCGCGACACACCACGGGTCGGGGTCGAGCCGGGCCGCCACGGCGACCAGCCCCCAGTCGATCCAGGCCCGGAGCCACGGCCGCTCCCGCCCGTCCGGCGGCGCGGCGGGCGGGCGCTGTACGGGAGGCAGCGCCGAGAGGCTGAGGCGTACGGCGGCCGACTCCTCCGGCAGCAAGGCCCGGCCGGTCAGCACATACGGAGCCAGCGCATCGGCCCCCAGAACGCGCACGGCGCCCACCGCGACCGCCGCGCTCGATGTCACCGTCGCGCCGCCTCCGTCGCCGGCTACGGACGGCTCGCGATGCGCCGCCTGAGAATCCGCCGCCCGGAGGTGTGCCGCCACGACAGCCGTGCCCCCGGTGCCCCGCAGGGCATCGAGGGCACAGCGCGCCAAGAGCTCGGCCGATGCGCTGACCGCAGCGTGTGACCGCTCGGTGATCACCGGCGCCGAGGCTGCTTCGGGTCCCTCGGCTCCTTCGGCTCCTTCGGCGAAAGCACCATCACGACCAGGGTTGTCATGGCCGGGGTGTGCAGCGGAGCGCCGCTCACCGGCGCCTCAGGCCGCGCCATCAGCCCCTCCAGCAACTCCGCGTCCAGGGTCAGGCCGTCTCGCCGTTGTCTTTCGACCAGCATCGTCACTCCCGGTGAAGAGCGCCAACATTACGTGGATGCTTCCCTATCAAATCCCATGAGAGATCCCCAAGCACGACACACCGACCCAAAAGGGGAAATCATTAGTCATAGCGGCGCACAGCAGAGCCAGCGGTCCGCCGACGCGGACCGCTGGCTCTGCTGTGCCGCTGGTGCGGGGATCAGCTCCGGCGGGTCACGGTCTCGGGGCCCGTCTCCGTCCGCACTTCACGGCGCGGACGGGGCTCGGCACGGGGCTCATCCGGCTCGACCAGCTCGGGCATACCGGCGGATGCCGCGGCGGCGGGCCGATCCGCGGGCCGATCCGCGGGCCGGGGCTCCGGGGCGGCCCGGGTGCCGTCGGAGTGGGGCGCCTCCTGGCCCCTCTCGAGGAAGCGCAGCAGCTCCACGGGGATGGGCAGCACCAGCGTGGAGTTCTTCTCGGCGGCCACCGCCATCACGGTCTGCAGCAGCCGCAGCTGCAGCGCGGACGGCGTGGCGGACATCTGCTCGGCCGCCTGCGCCAGCTTCTTCGATGCCTGGAGCTCCGCGTCCGCGTTGATGACGCGAGCCCGCCGCTCCCGGTCGGCCTCGGCCTGGCGGGCCATGGAGCGCTTCATGGTCTCCGGCAGCGAGACGTCCTTGATCTCCACCCGGTCGATATGCACGCCCCACCCCACGGCCGGGCTGTCGATCATCAGCTCCAGGCCCTGGTTGAGCTTTTCGCGGTTGGACAGCAGATCGTCCAGGTCGCTCTTGCCGATGATCGAACGCAGCGAGGTCTGGGCCATCTGGGAGACCGCGAAGCGGTAGTCCTCGACCTGGATGATCGCGTCCGCCGGGTCCACGACCTTGAAGTAGACGACCGCGTCGACCCGCACGGTCACATTGTCCCGGGTGATGCCCTCCTGGGCGGGCACGGGCATGGTCACGATCTGCATGTTCACCTTGCGGAGCCGGTCGAAGCCCGGAGCGATCATCGTGAACCCCGGGGGCCGGATCCCCGACCGCAGCCGGCCGAGCCGGAGGACCACGCCCCGCTCGTACTGCTTGATCACGCGCGCCGCCGCCATCGCGTAGACGGCCCCGCACGAGAGCACGACCGCGCCTGCTGTCACAAGCTCCTGGACCATCACGGCCACCTGCCTGCCGTATCGCGAGCGATGCCCCATTTGGGGCGTTGTTGTCAACGATAGTCCCGCCCCGACGGGCCGGGGAGGGATGCGTCGGCAACCGAAATCGCCCGGAACGGCAGGAACCCCCGCCCGGAGGACCGGGCGGGGGTCACGGGGCTCGGCCGGGCAGCCGGCCGTGGGTCGCTACGGCCGTGGGGATCCGTACCGGCCGTGGATCGGGTGGATCAGGTGGATCAGCAGTGGATCGGGTGGATCAGCGGATCAGTAGACGCTCACGCCGTACGCGTTCAGCGCCTCGACGACCGGCTGGAAGAAGGTCGTACCGCCGGAGGTGCAGTTGCCGCTGCCGCCGGAGGTGAGGCCGAGGGCGGTGGTGCCGGCGTACAGCGGGCCGCCGCTGTCGCCGGGCTCGGCGCAGACGGTGGTCTGGATCATGCCGTAGACGATGTCACCGCCGCCGTAGTTCACCGTGGCGTTCAGCGCGGTGACCCGGCCGCTGTGGATGCCGGTGGTGGAGCCGCGGCGGGTGACCGTCTGGCCGACGGTGGGGTTGGCGGCGCTGGTGATGTCCTGGCTGCCGACGTTGCCGGTGGGGGTCACCGAGCCGCTGTACCGGACCAGACCGTAGTCGTTGGTCGGGAAGCTGGAGCCGGCCGTCGGGCCGATGGTCGTGCTGTGGCCGGAGTTGCTCCACCAGGTGCCCGCGCCGTCGGTGCAGTGACCGGCGGTGACGAAGTAGTTGGCGCCACTGCTGTTGCGCACGTTGAAGCCGAGGGAGCAGCGCCAGCTATCCGCGTAGATAGCGTCGCCGCCGGAGATCAGTTTGTTTATCTTGCCCGGGGTGCGCTTGATCTCGATCGCGTCGGCGTTCGCGCCGGCGGTGCTCTTGATCTTGGCTATCTCGGCCTGCGAGACGGTGCTGTCGGCAGTGACCACAAGGGTGTTGGTCGCCTTGTCGACATACCAGGCGGTGCCCGCGACGTCGGCCTCGAGCACGGCGCTGCCGGCCGCCTTGGCCTCGGCCGCGGTGGTCTTGGGAGTCGCGTCGCTTCCGGCGTAGGCGGGGGCGGCGAGCGCCGTCCCGGCCACCAGGGCCGAGGTGGCGGCGACCAGGGCGAGGCGTCTCGCGTGCTTGCTGTGGGGGGCGGTGCGCTTGATCCTCAACTCTTCCTCCGAGGGAATCGGGGGTCCGCTTGGGTGGGCAGGCCCGTGAGGCGCAGTCAACGAGCACACGAACAGGAACGCCGCGGTCGTTTCCGGCGTGCCCCTGACAAGCGCTCCCGGAAGTATTCGTGGAGTCAACCAAGGTGCGCAAGAGGACAATTAAAAAAGTCGTCGGCACAAGTCGCATGGCCCCGGCGGCTTCCGGCCACCGGGGCTGTGCACCCATCCCCTCGGGTACCTGGTTCGACGAGTCGGCGGGGGATCAGGTTCCGCTCGCTGCCGACGACTTCGCCCCGGGCCGTGAAAGACCGAGATGTTCGCGCAGCGTTCTCCCCTCGTACCGGGTCCGGAACACACCGCGCTCCTGGAGCAGCGGCACCACCCGGTCGACGAACTCGTCGAGCCCGCCGGGGGTCAGATGCGGTACGAGGATGAAGCCGTCGGCGGCCCCGGCCCGTACGAAAGCGGCCATCTCCTCGGCGACCGCCTCCGGTGTGCCGATGAAGGACTGCCGCCCGGTCGCCTCGATGACGGTCTGCCGGATGGACAGCCCCTTCTCCTCCGACAGCGCCCGCCACTTGGCGGCCAGGGCGCCCGGATCGCCGCGCCGCACCCGGCCCTGGACCCGCCCGGAGTCGGGGTCCGGATCGATGTCCGGAAGCGGCCCGTCCGGGTCGTAGCCGGACAGGTCCACGCCCCAGATCTGCTCCAGGGTGAGGATCGCGGTCTGCGGGGAGACCTGCTGCCGGCGGATCTCGGCGGCCTTCTCCTGCGCCTCGGCCGCGGTGTCCCCGAGCACGTAGGTCACCCCGGGCATGATCTTCAGATCCTGGGGCGCGCGGCCGTAGTCGGCCAGCCGCCGCTTGACGTCGGCGTAGAAGGCGCGGCCCGACTCCAGCGTGCCGTGCCGGGTGAAGATGATGTCGGCGGCGGACGCGGCGAACTCGCGCCCCTCGTCGGAGTCCCCGGCCTGGATGATCACGGGATGGCCCTGTGGGCTGCGCGGCACGCCGAACCGCCCCGAGATCCGGAACTGCGGCCCGGCGTGGTCGAAGGTGCCGGGGGCGCCGCCGTCCGGCCAGGAGTCCCACAGCTCGCGCGCCGTGGCGACGAACTCCGCGGCCCGGGTGTAGCGGTCGGCCCGGTCGAGATAGCCGCCGCGCCGGAAGTTCTCGCCGGTGAAGGCGTCGGAGGAGGTGACCACGTTCCAGGCCGCGCGACCGCCGCTGAGGTGATCCAGCGAGGCCAGCCGGCGGGCGAGTTCGTACGGCTCGTTGAAGGTCGCGTTGACCGTGGCGGCCAGGCCCAGCCGCTCGGTGACGGCGGCCAGTGCGTTGAGCACCGTGATCGACTCCGGCCGGCCGACCACGTCGAGGTCGTGGATGCGGCCGTTGTGCTCGCGCAGCCGCAGCCCCTCGGCGAGGAAGAAGAAGTCGAACAGGCCGCGCTCGGCGGTGCGCGCGAGGTGTTCGAAGGAGGAGAACTCGATCTGGCTCCCGGACCGCGGGCCGGTCCAGACGGTGGTGCTGTTGACCCCTGGGAAGTGCGCGGCCAGGTGCATCGTCTTCGCCGCCCCGTCGCTCATCGGACCGCCTCCCTCGGCTGCGCGTGCGGCTGTGTGTTCGGCTGCGCGTTTGGCTGTGCGTTCGGCTGTGCGTATTGGTTGGCCGGGCGGGTCAGGCCCAGGTGGTCGCGGAGCGTGGTGCCGGGGTAGAAGGTGCGGAAGAGCCCGCGGTGCTGGAGCAGCGCCACCGTGCCGTTGACGAAACGCTCCAGGTCGAGGCGCGGTACGACGGGCGTGACGTGGAAGCCGTCCACGGCCCCCGCCTGGTGCCAGCGCGCGATCAGCTCCGCGAGGTCGACCGGGCCGCCGTGGTACAGCGGAAGCCCGTCGGCCCGCGCCGCCAGCGGGCCGACGGGCGGCGGGAGTTCGGAGGCCGGTTCGCCCTCGCACAGGTCGACCGCGAGGGCGGCGAGCACGGTGAGCGCGTTCTCGTCGCGGCCGTACGCCACCGCGCGCCGCCGCAGCTCGTCGCGGATCGCGCCGGCCGCCTTGGGGGTGGCGGCCCGGACGTACGCCACATCGGCGTGGCGGGCCGCGGTCCGCCGGGCGACCGGGTCGGTGGCGTCGACCACGACGACCGGGTGGCCCTGCGGCGGCCTGGGCACGATGGATGGGCCGCGCACGCTGAACCGGGCGGACTCGAAGTCGACATAGTGCAGTTTGTCGCGGTCGACGAAGCGGCCCGTGGCCACATCGCGGATCTCGGCGTCGTCCTCCCAGCTGTCCCACAGCCGGGCGGCCACGTCCGCGACCTCCCCGGCCTCCGCCCACAGCTCCTCGGCGGGGGCGGCGGTGCGGCGGCCGATCAGCCGGGCCTCCGCCTCCGTCGCCGACACCTCGGCCCGCCAGCCCGCCCGGCCGCGGCTGACCCAGTCCAAGGTGGCCACGGCGCAGGAGAGATGGAACGGCTCGGTGTGGGTGGTGGTGACGGTCGGCACCAGGCCGATCCGCCCGGTGTCGGGCGCCACCCGCGAGAGCACCGCGAGCGCGTCGAGCCTGCCCTGCCCCTCCCCCAGCGGGCCCAGGGAGTCGTCCAGGGTGATGAAGTCGAGCATGCCGCGCTCGGCGAGGCGCGCGAGCTCGACGAAGTACGGCGCCTGGTACTGCCCGGTGCCGTCGACGGCGGCGGCCAGGTGGAGCAGACGGGGCCGGGGCGCGGGGCGTGCCCCGCGGGG
>NZ_MUNE01000389.1 GCF_002154605.1 Streptomyces milbemycinicus
TGCAGCGGGCCGGTGACATGCTCCTGACCGATGACCTCGGCGTAGGTCTCGGGGCGGTAGCGGCGGTACAGCGCGAGGGACGACACGCTTACGACGATATCGGTGCCCACCGACATCCGAAGCCGCCCCGCGTCCCTCTCCCCCGCCCCTCCCCACAACGCAAGGGCCCCCCACGCACCCGCCAGAGCCCACTTACCCTTGCTGCCTTCCGGCCCTGGGGGAGTTCGGTGAGATAGCGCCACGTGAGGGGCTGGCCCCCACCCTAGCGGATGGAGGCCGGTGGGAACGAGTTCGCATCCACTGCTCCTGGTCTTGTATTGTTTCCCGCGGAGGATTCGCCTAGAGGCCTAGGGCGCACGCTTGGAAAGCGTGTTGGGGGCNNTTCGAATCTCGTATCCTCCGCCAGCCCAGAGGGCCGGACCGCGCAAGCGGTCCGGCCCTCTGGCGTTCGCCCGTCTCAGTTTCCGTCTCAGTCAGACCTCGGCGACTCAGTCCCGGAGTCCCACCTCTGACCCACGACTCAAAGTAGCGGCGACGCTACTCACTGCTTTCCAGCGTTCGACCTAGCTACAGCGACAGGACCCTACCCATTTGTGACCGACGGTGCGTTCCATATCTTCCTCGGCGGGCCCGCCCTGGCGCGTCTCGTCGATAACGTCGAGCCCCCGGTCATCCGCCCCGCTCCCGAACGCACCAGAGCGTGATCGACGTCACACGCGAGCGTCCAAGATTCTTTGCCGGTAGGGCCGCCTGCCGTGACCGAGAGAGGAACGTTGCAACTCTTTTCACAGAAGGACACCACCGTGACTCCCGGCAAACACCACCTCAACTCTCCCACTGCCAAGCGTGGCGCGTCGGTGCTGCTGAGGTACGAACGCATGCCTATCGAACCGGACGGCGATGGCATCTGGCTGAATCCCAAAGCCCCCGGTTATCAGCCGGACGGACCAGAGCCCACGCGAACTTCAACAACTCTGATGCTGTGTGTTCTATCTCAGAGCCAATTGATGCGAGTGATGCAGCCCGAAGAGCTGTCCCGTGCGCTCGTGCTCCCACGCAGCGAACGGTGGGACGAGGCCATGGATACGGCGCTACTCGGCAACTGGAGCGACCCGCTGTGGGAAACAGGAAGGCTCCCTTCGACAGCGTTGGGCACTCTGAAGGCAGAAGCCCGAACTGTGTACCGGCAGCTGGTGCCATTGTGGCGGCGCGGAACACGGCATGGGCGGATGCTGTCGCTGGATGCCGAGCTCAGCAGCGGGCTGACGTTGTACGACTTGGTCGCGGCCGACGTCGACCTGCTGCACCGAGAGCCGGGTGGCGTGTTCGATGACGAGCGGTTGAACGCCGTCCTGCGCCACTTGGACGAGGCTGAGCGCAGAGTCGTCTTCGCATTGGCCGAGGGCGCGGGGACTACGTGGGCGGAGGCCGCAGCCGTTACTGGCGCCGCTGCCCCGGTGGACTTCGGCGAACAAGTTCGCCGCAAGGCCAAGCGGCTTGCTGCCGAGCAGCAGCGTCGTGCTGCACAGCGCTGGACTGGCCCGACTCGCGCATGAATGAGCCGATCGATGTGCGTACGACCGTCCTGCTACTCGCGGGCGGCGGGGCGGCATACGTCGCCTTCCAGCATCCGGCCTTCGGCGCTGCTCTCTTAGTGGGTGTCGCGGTCGTCACTCTGCTCCATGTCCTGCTGGAACGGCGTTGACCGGAGGGTTATCACAGCTATCGGTATGACTGTGACACCTGGCAGGCCACAGGGGCGCAGTACGGTACGGCCAAGCCCCGGAGACAGCTCCAATGTCTCCGGGGCTCTACGGGTGACTCGACGGCCAGTAAGCCAGGATCCGCCGGTCGATGTGATGGTCGCTCGTGTCGTGAGTAGCGCCGCCGCTACTTTGCACCGTGGGTCAGAGATAGGACTCCGGGGCCGAGATCCCCGCGAGTTCGCGGAAACTGAAGGTTTTTCGGTGCGAACCCGCGGGTCGACGTACCTGATTCTCGCGGATGCACCCGCGGGTTCGCGTCAAGGCGTGGTGTCGGGCACTGACTGGTGTGCCCCGGGAACACGGGGTCACGTGCTTATGCGGCGTCCTCGTCGTCTCCGGTCATGTCGTACTCGTCGACGTCGAGCTCGGCTCCGGTGGCGATGAGGAAGTCCAGGATGTTGCGGTCCAGGTGCCAGCCGAAGAGGTTGGGGTCCTGCGCGGCGTTCGGCTCGTCCTGGTCGGTGTCGTTGAAGTAGCGCACGACTTGAAGCACCGCTCCGCCGCCGTTGCTGGCCAGATGCAGGGCGAGGTCGGCGATTCGGTCTGTGTGGGGCTGGAGCCTGTCGAGAATGCTCGTGATCTGCTCGTCGACGCGTAGGTCCGGTTCCCGGCAGACGATCTTCCAGCGGTGGTTGACCGGAATCGGTCTCGGCTCGATGAATCGGCTGCCACGAACGGACACCTCGTCAGGAGCGATGCCGAGTTGCGAGGTCATCTCGTCTGCCGAGGTGTGCTGGCTGATCAACGCGAAGTAGGCGTACTGGTGAAGAGGCATCCCGTGGAGGATAGCCGCGCGGGAAGTGAGCCGAGCGGGCTTGTGCGAGCAGGGGCCATTACGCGACGTCGGGGTTTCCGTCAATGGTGGCGAGCCGGTTCTTCAACCAGTAGCCGAGGCTGTTGATCGCTATGACACCGCATCCCGGCGTGAAGGTCCGCCCTCGGCGGCCTGCGCTAGCAGTGCCCGTGCGGAGTCTGCGTAGCGGATGGCGGTCTTCTCGTCGATGCCGAAGACGAGCGCGAGGTGGAGCGGGTCGGCGCCGTGGGTGAGGGCTTCTTCGAGCTGGCGGTCGACGCGGAGCCGTTCGAGGGTGGCGGTGAGGTTGCGGGTGGCTCGGGTGGTCCAGAGTCTGCCGGCGGGACCGAGTTCGACGGCGGTCTTCTGGGTGATCAGCAGGTGGGGGTTGGCCGTGTTCGGCCAGCGGTTGCGGCGGTGGTTGAGCCAGTCCAGGACAGCGTGGCGGGTGAGGTCGTCGAGCGGGCGGACGTGGCCGCCGACGGTGATGCGCCGGTTGCCCAGGTCGATGTCCTTCAACTGCATGGTGCGGATCGTCTTCGGCCGTGCCGCGTGGATGGCGGCCAGGGCGACGATGAGCCGGATGTCAGGGGTGGTGGCAGTGGCGATGGCCTCGTCGATGTCCGCTTGGACCAGAGCCTGGAGGACGCCACCGGTCTGCCGGGGGACACGGATGCGGATCGTGGGGTTGCGGAAGATCTGGCCGTTCTTCTTCGCATGCCGGAACAGTGACCGCAGTGCGACAACCCGGCTTTCGCGCTGTTTGCCAGTAGCAGCGTCTCGGGCCGCGATGATGTCCTCGCGGGTGACCTCTCGCAGGTGGTCGTAGCGGCTGGACCACTCCAGCAGCACCGGCTGGATCTCACCCAGGTAGGCCCATGCCGTGTGCCGGGAGCGAGGTTCGGATCGCGGGCCACCGTCGAGGAGAGTGTGAACCCAGGCTTCGACGGCGCGATGGATGCCTGGGGGCATCTCGCCGAGCTTGCGCTCCAGCCACTGGTCGACGGCGGGTGCCCGGTCGTCGGTGAACAGGCCGAGGCGGTCGAGGACTTCGGCAGTCCGCACGACGGGAAGCCCACGGATTCGTAGGGCCGGGAAGAGCTCGGAGTACCGGATCGACTCACCTTCACGGAAGCCGGACAGCACGATGACCAGCGCTCGGTTCACGTCGCTGGTGATCCAGCGGCTCCAGCCGCGGGCCTCTCCCAGGGCCCGAGCGGCCTGCCGGGCCCGGACCAGCCAAGGGTTGGCCAGGTTGGCGTGGCGTTCCCGATCGAACCGGCGGAAGTCACGAGTGACAGTGAACAGCATCAATTGCGTTGACGTGGTGATCACGCTGCGTGGTTCGGGAAGCGGTGGCGGCTTCAACACGCGCCGCCCGGCCTTGCCGACCCGGGACCCGCCGTTCTTGGGCCGCTGGAGGTTCGCGAAGAACAACTGCTGGCAGGTCACCCGCCGTAGGTACGGCTCGATCACCGAAGCCTTGCCGCTGGCCTTGATCGCCCAGGTCGCCTGAGCCCGGCAGAGGCGGCAGTAGCCGTGCTTGTCATCGACTGGGACCTTCCGCCGGCAGCCGACGCATTCGCCGACGGCGTGTTGCTGGCCGTAGGTATAGCAGCCGCGGCAGAACCGGCCGGGCAGCTGCCCCCAGGCGAAGCACCCTGAGCAGGAGGCCGCCGACTTGTTCTCGCTGATCTTCCCCATGGTGATGGTGACCAGGTCACATCGGCGGCAGGGAACGGCCGTCGCGGCGCTTGGGCACGACGGCCGGGGCCACCATCGAGCCGGTCGTGGCCTCCTGGACTCCAGCCTGCTGACCTGGGCGGCTGACCTTCCCGGGCTCGGGAATCAGCAGATCGCCAATCTCACAGCCGAGCACGACACAGATCACGTCCAGGTCCTCCAGCTTGAGGGAGACCGGCTGGCCGGACCACAGGCCGGACATCTTCCCGGCTGAGATCACCAAGCCGTGCTCGGCCAGGCTCCGCTGGAGCTCGGACGCCTTCCAGATCCCCTTGTTCGCGGCGGTAAGCCGCAGGTTCCACTTCATCCCATCAGTCCTTCCAGCCGCTTCGCGGCCCGCTGCTGCCCGGACACCCAGGCGTCCTCGACCCGGGTCTGCTGGACGTGGATGTACCGCATAGTGGTAGCGATCCAGGAGTGTCCGAGGACCTCTTGGATCCCGAGCAGATCAAGACCTCCGAGGTAGAGCTCGGACGCACAGAAGTGCCGCAGGACGTGCGGCGTCAGCGTGTCGGCCCAGCCGGGAAGATAGGCTCCCGCCGCGGCGGCCAGACCGTTGCGTAACGCGTCGTCGCCGACGCGGCGCGAGGAGCCGTCGGTGTTCTTGCGCTCGGAGGGGAACAGCGGGGCCCCGGGGCAGGTGTGGTCGTCGTCGAACTGGCCCCAGACGTCCTCGATGAACCACCGCAGCGTGCGGTCGGCACCGTTGATCAGCGGCACCATCCGCTCACGCGGGCCCGAGCCGCGGGCGCCCTTGCCGTGACGCACATGGAGCTTGCCGAAGCGGCCCAGCTCCCACTTGATGTCGGTCAGGTCGAGCTTGCATGCCTCGCTCACTCTGAGTCCGACCTGCGACATCAGCTTCGATGCGGTGTAGTTCCGCGCGGTCGGGGCGAACTTGCGGCAGGTCGCCAACTCACCGCCCCAGCCGGTGAACAGCGCCTTGATCTCCGGCTCGGTCGGCGGGATCCGCAGGGCGGCGTCCTTGGATCCCCGCGGGCGGTTCATCTCATCGATCGGGCACTCGACGACCCGCCCGGTCATCCGATGGATCTCGACCTTGTGCCGCAGCTCCAGGAACAGGAAGTACGTGGTCAGCGCCTGCGCGCGGGCCAGCCGGGTGCCGCTCGGCGAGCCCCGCAGCACCTTCCCGAAGTACCCGTCGGCGTCGGCCGGCTCCATATCCCACAGCGGTCGGCCGAACCAGGCCCGCATCTGGTCCAGGTGCCCGACGTCCCCGCGGATGGTGCCGTCCGCCAGCCCCGCCGAAGCCCGCGCGAGAACGAATCCGGCGAGCACGTCGGTCTCGAACTGCTCCAGTTCCTCCGCCGAGACCGGATCGCGGAACTCACGCAGGTCGCGTACGGCTGCCAGCGCCAACCCGAGCCTCCTCACCTTCACCCCGATCACAGATCGATCGGACGAAGTGAGAACGGATCAAGAATCCTGAAGTTACGTCATCGACTCGAAGAACATCCCAAGGAGACAGAACACCATGGCCACGGGGACAAGGAGTCAGCAGGGCTCAGAGGAACTCACGGGATGTCGCACATTCCCACAGCGCTCCACCAACCTGCTGCGCCACTTTCCGCAGCATCGGGCCGGTGACGTGCATGTACCGAGCTCTCATCCGAGCCGCGCCCCCGGGCTCCCACCCCATGATCGCGTCCACGACGACATCCGGGACGCCGAGGAGCAGGAGCACGGTCGCGGCGGTGTGGCGAGCGTCATGCAGCCGTCCGTCCCGTACCCCCGCGTCCCGAAGCAGCCGCTTCCAGACGTGATAGTCGGTGTTCGGGCTCAGCGGCCCCCCGATCGGCGAGGCGAAGACGTATCCCTTGCCCACCCAGTCGGCACCGGCCTCGGCCCGCTCCCTCTCCTGCTCCTCCTGGTGCTGGCGGAGCAGCTTGATCAGCGGATCGGGCAGGCCGACCGTGCGCCGTCCGGCGCGCGACTTGGTGCTCTTGTGCTCGCGGCGAATCTGCGCACGCCGAGGGCAGTACCCGGCCTTCCTCCCACACGGCTCACCGTCCCCGCAGCCGTGGGCGTACTTGGGCCGCAGCCGGTTCTTACGGATGCGGACGTACCCCGCGCCCAGGTCGACGTCTTCCCAGTGCAGCCCGAGCGCTTCTCCTTGCCGGAGGCCGAGCGCCAGGGCGACGACCCACCGAGTGCTGTTGCGGAGCTTGGCCGCCTCCACGAGCAGGCTCTGTACCTCCTCGATCGTGTAAGGCTCAATGTCCTCCTCTTCGAGGCGCGGAGCCTTGGCGATCTCGGCCACGTTGGTGGGAACGTGCCCGCGTCGCACAGCCTCACCAAGAGCCACCCGGATCGTTCGATGGACGTGGTGGGCGGTGCCGGCCGAGCTCCCGGACTCCTGCATCTTGCGGTAGAAGCGCTCCAGGTGCTCGGGCTCCAGCCGATCGAGCTTGTGGGCGCCCAGGCCGGGGACGAGGTGAACCCGGACGTCGACCTCGTACCCGTCGTACGTGTTCTCGGAGACGTACGGCTTGGCGATGTTCTCGACCCAGTGCTCAAGCCAGCTCTGAAGGGTCCAGTTCTGCCCAGGCTTCCTGAGCTTCTTCTCATCCCGCGCCCGCTCCATCTCGCGAACGGCCTTGGTCACCTCGGCCTTGGTCCTGCGCTCGACGTGGCGCCGGTCGGGCCTGCCGTCATCGCGAACGCCGACCGTCACCCGACCGTGCCACTTCCCGTCCTTGCCGAAGTAGATGGACGAGGCCCCGTTGGGCTGACGCGTGCGCTTCTTCTCTGCCATGACCTCCCCCTCAGGCCGCTTCGGTGGATTGGTGACGCAGCTTGGCCACGTAGGCCGGTAGAGCGTCGATGGGAACCCGACGCAGCCGCCCGACGGTCACCGACTCGATCTCTCCGGCGAGGACGAGCCGGAAGCACGTCGTACGCCCGATACGGAGCCGCCGGGCCGCCTCCTCGACGGTCAGGAGCACCAACGAGGGGTCGGCCGTCTCCAACACGGCGACGGTGGATTGGGACTCAGCCACGGGTTGGTTCTCCTTCCGTTCCGGGGGCGGGGGTGATGGTGGCGGCGAGCCATTCCTCGGCGGGGGTGAGGCCGGTTCCGGCGTAGGCCCAGTGGGCGAGGACGAGCGTGGTGTCTTCCTGCTCCAGCTCGGCGGCGACTTGGCCGCGTCGCCAGGCAGCGCGAGCATCACGGAGCGCGCCGAGGGTGGTGGAGTAGCGGCGGGACTTGGTGGAGAAGTGGCCCCGGAAGCCGAGCATGTGGGCCCAGGCGCGGAGCCGGAGGTGTTCCAGGTCTTTGCGGGCGCCGAGGGCCCAGGCGGTGCGGATGAGGCGGCGGGTGTGTTCAGGGATGTCGAGTTGGGCGAGTTCGGCGATGAGCCGTATCGGCCGGTCGAGGACGCCAGTTGCCGTTTCGGCGCCTTTGGTGGCGTACTTGGCGATGTACGCCGCGACCGCCCGATCGGTCAGCGCTGTCCCGCCGTCCAGCTCGGGCCCGCGGATGGGCCGTACGTCGAGCTGGCGGCCAAAGGCGAAGCGGTGAGCCCGATCATCGATCACCGGCCCCTTCACCTCAGCCTTTGCTGCCGCAGCGCGAGTCGCATCAGCCAGCAGCTCGGTCGTGGCCCAGAGCGGCGGCGGGGTGTCACCTCCCTCCGGACCATCCAGCCGGATGACTGCATGGAAGTGGACGGCACCGCGCTTCTGGTACTCGGCGACCTTGGCGAAGGACAGCCGCGCATGGTCGCGGAAGGCCCGTTGCGTGAGTCCGGCCCGCTTGGCGACCTCTCGCCGCAGGTAGATCGAGAAGCGCCGCCACAGGGGCCCGGCGTGGGCGTTCCAGAGCACCGCGGCTTCGTAGTCGTAGGTGTCCGGGTTCAGCGGAGCGCCAAGCGCGTCGTCGTCCTGGTCGTGGCGGAGGCCGCAGCGGCAGCGCCGGACGGTGCCGCCGGTGCCGGTGGGTCGGTTGTGGACGGGGCCGAAGCTGGGGGCGGTGAAGGTGGCGAAGACGCGGGGGTGCGTGGCTACCTCCTCGGGGGTGCCTTTGCCGCCGCGTAGCCCGGCGGTGATCAGGTGGAAGGTGTCGCGGCGGTAGGTCTCGGCGCAGGCCGGACAGCGGGTGACGCGGCGGTTGTTGCAGCGGACCAGCAGATGCCCGGCGGGCATCTCGGCGGAGTCCAGGTGACGGAGTACGCGACCGATCTCGCCGGTCTGCCGGTCGACCTGGTGCTCGGTGCCGTGGCCGTCGAGGCGGATGGGGCGAGTGCAGCCGCCGAGGCCGGAGAGTTGGCGGAGCAGGGCGGGCATGGTGCCGAGTGCTGCCAGGGTGCCCAGTTCGGGCAGCGGTGGCGGGGTGGCGCGGGTGATGATGGTGTCTCTCCTCTTTCGGCTCTGGTCGGGAGGGGTTGGGCTGCCGGGGCGGCGGATGCTTGGCGGTATCGAGGCCGCCCCGGCAGTCGTGTGGTGGTTCAGCGGCGCCGCTGGTTGCTGAGCAGTGAGCGCATGACGACAGCGGCGACCGCGACGGAGATGGCTGTGACGGCGACGGCGGCGAGCAGAGCCGTCAGGACGATGCCAACCGTGACCACGGCGGCGACGGTCCCAGCGCTGAACCCGGGCACCATCCGATGAGCGGGTGCAGGCGCGGGGGCGGTGTGCTGGCAGGAGCAGGCCGGGGTGTGCCCGTGCTGGACGGCCGGAACGCTCGAGCTGATCACGTGGGTGGAGGGCACAGCGGGGGCTTCGGGGAACTTGGGTCGGAACACGGTGGATCTCCTCTCAGCTACTCGTCTAGGTGAGTGTTGTTAGCGGTTGACGACGTCCACGCCGGAGCGGGTACCAGATTCGATGACCGGTGCGAGGACGGTGTGGGAGAGCCAGAAGCCGAACAGGGCGATCACGACGACGACCCAGACGCGGACGCCGAGGAACTTGATCGCGAACCAGGTGATGGCTCCGAGGACGAAGATCAGGGGCAGGCTGACGGTCACGGGCGGATCTCCTTCAGCGGACGGGGCAGCGGTGGGTACGGGCGGCCAGCTCGGCGGCGGCCCGGGTGTCGTAGTCGGCGGAGAAGTCGCAGCGCGGTGCGGTACATACGGCTGTGTGCTTCTCGCGGCCCCGCTGGTCGTAGGCGGTGCCGACTCGGACGGGGCCGATGCGGGCGATGTTGCGGAAGCGGCGGAGCGACATGGGGACTCCTCTCAGAGACGGGCGGCGATGGCGTCGGCGAGTGGCGCGGGGACGTTGAGACAGGCACGCAGGGTGCCCGGGTCGATGGGTGAGCCCGTGCGAGCGTGGTGCTCGTCGGCGAGCTTGCGCGCGTGGGTGACGAGCGCAGCCGGAACGTGTGTGGTGGGCAGTTGCGGCTTCTCGGGTTCCGACTCGGCGGGCAGCCCCGCGGATTCCTGTACGGCCGGGGCCGACTCGGGTTCGGCCGGTGCCGACGCGGGTTCGGCTGCCGGTGTGGTGTGGGCGAGGAGGGTTCCGCCGAGGAAGGCGACGGCGGGCCATCCGGCGACGAGGATGCGCAGCCAGGCCGGTACGTCGTCCAGGTCGAGCAGTCCGGCGGTGGCGACGTTGGCGCCGAGCGACGCGGCCAGGGCGACGACGAACCAGCACCAGCCCGCCGCCTTGGACGCCCCGGACCGCAGCCGCTTCCAGGCCGCCACGAGCAGCAGATCAACGGAGACCGGATAGGCCCAGGCTTTCCAGCCGTCCTGTCCGGCCGCCGAGGCCAGGTCATGCAGGTGGGCGAAGGACAGTGCGGCGGCGATGACCGCTTGGATCAGTACGGCGTCGAGGCGGACAGGCAGCCGTATCACGGTTGTCCGTCCGGCTTCTGGTCGCCGTCGGTCCGCGCGGCTGTGTACGTCTCCAGTGCCTTGACGTAGTCGGCGGCGGCGGTGGCGAGCGCGTGAGCGAAGGCGAGTTGATCGGCCACGGGAACACGGCCGAAGGATGAGACGGACAGCGTGTGGTCCCGGCCGTCGAGGGTGAGGATCGGAGGGCTTTTGGTGCCGTATTCGTTCAGGCGGACGGTGGTTCCTGCGTCGGCGTAGAAGGCCATCGAGGCGGTCATCTGGGTTCCTCTCCGTGTTCTGGCATGGCAGGGGTAGGGACTTGGCGCGATGCGGTCGCGCCGACCGTGGGATGAAGGGGTTACTTGGTAGCCGGAACGGGCTTGACCAGCGAAACGGGAGCGCAGACCGGGGCGGCCGGCACGGCGGGCCGGAACGGTTCGAGCGCGGGCAGGTCCGGCACCAGGTGCGCGTTGTCGCGGCAGGTGGCGGCAGCGTCGGCGAGGGACAAGTGGGGGGTGCGGATGCGGGACCAGCCGCCGGACGTGTCCCCGGCGACCGCGAGGCCGGGCCGTTCGGGTGCGATGGCACAGGCTGCGCCGACCGCTTCCGGGGCGATGTCGCCGAGCGCCATCTTGGCGGAGGCTTCATCGTTCACGCGGTGGCACACCCGACCCGTGAGCTGAGCCCGCAGCATGGTGGCACCCTTGCCCAGCTCGGCGCCGAACCGCTGCCCGCACACCTCCAGATAGATGCCTGCCGCGCGGCCGAGTTGGGCAAGCCGGATGAGCTGAGTGACCATCTCGTCCCGCCTCTCCTCGTCCTTCCGGGTGGCGATCAGGAACAGCTCGGCCACCTCGTCCACGAGCAGCACCACCGGCACCGGCCGCTCATCCTCCGGCAAGCCCCAGATGTCGGAGGTGATCTCCTCGTCGGGAGTGCTGGGGGCGATGCCCTGCCGGGCCTTGATCAGGTCGTACCGGTCCTCCATCAACTTAACCAGCACCGGCAGCAACTCGGCCGCCTGCACAGGATCGGTAGCCAGCGCCGACAGCCGTGGAGCGAACGGCGCCAGCTCCACACCCCGTTTACAGTCGATCCCCACCAGCGCGACCGGTTGCCGCGCCAAGCCGGTGATCAGGTGCCGCAGGAACATCGACTTCCCCGACAACGTGGCCCCGAGGGTGAGCTGATGCGGGATAGCCCGGTAGTCCCGCACGAACGGCGTCGCGTCCTCCCGCAGCGCCACCGGCACCTCGAGGAAGCCGCCCACCGTCTTACGGGGCATCCGGACCTTCCGCAGGACATCGAAGCCAATCAGCCGCAGCTCCACGACGCCCGGCTTGATCTCCTCGACGTATACGCCGTGGACACCCCAGGCGTGCCGGAGCCGTTCCGCCGAAGCCGCTACGTCGGCGGGTTCCTGTCCCGGGGCCAGCCGGAGCCGGACCCGCAGCCCGGTCGAGGTCGGCCGGATGATCCCGCGTCGCGGCGGGACCGGCCGGACCTCCCGGCGAGTGAGTGCCTGTATGGCCCAGGCCCGCAGCCGGGAGGGCGGCACGGTCAGCCCGCAGGCATCCATGACCGCCCCGTACGAGCCCAGCAGCTTCACCGTGGAGACCGGGAGGCCGACCGTGGCCCAGTAGGCAGCCGGGTGCTTGGCCCGGAGGTAGGCAGCCCCGCCGACCGTCGCGGCAACGGGACCACCTACCTCCAACAGCGTCGTCACATCGGTCATCAGGCTCAGGCCCCCGCACCCACCGGTATGACGGCCGGGGCGATGGCGTCGGCCCGGTAGGCGATGCCGTGCCGCTGCTGCCCGTTGAACACGCTCTCCCACGGCCGCGCGACCAGCCCGATCAGCGTGACCGGCGAGCCGAGAGCAAGTCCGTCGGTCACCCCGCTCTCCGGCACAGTCACCTGAAGCAGGGACGATTCCCCGCCATCGATGTGGACAACTCCCAGGCGCATCAGGGCCTCACCGCTCTGGGCATCCTTGGCGATCTCGCCGGTCTGCCGGTCCTTCACCTTCGGCTCAGGCGCCTCAGTCAGCAGGATCGTCGCGGCAGACACGTCAACACGGATGGAACGCACTTCTTCTCCTTCTCTCATGACCACAACCATCTAGTCGTCTAGATGAGTTGCTGCCCTCCGCCCCGAACGGGCGGGAACGGAGACCACCATGCCACACAACTTGCCCACTCGTCTATACGAGTATGTGTCTTGGTGTGTACGAGTTGAGAGAAGCAGCCCACCACGGCCGCGCAGCGCGCCATCCGGCGAGCCCGTCAGGTGGCAGGCAGCTGGTAGGAGAGGACGTACGCGTCAGCGGCCATCACGGTGTCGCAGACCTCCACGGCCCGCCCCTCAGCGTCGAAGGCGGTGCGGATCAGGTGGATCACCGGCACACCCGAGGCCAGGTGCAGCGTCCGCACCTCGGCAGGCGAGGGCATGCGGGCGCGGATCTCCTCGTCGAAGTGGTCCAGGCGGTGGCCCATCTCTTCCAGCCGGGCGTAGATGCCGCCGGGGCCAGGGTTGGGCTGGGCGATCGGGGTGTCACGGGCGAGGTCGAGCGGCAAGTAGGAGGTGGCGAACTCCACCGGCCGCCCGTCGAGGAGGTAGCGGCGCCGCCGGGCGAGCACCTTCCGGGGTGAGCCGAGCCGGGCGGCGATGTCCTGCGTGGGCCGTTCCTCCTTGACTTCCAGGCTGTCTACCTCGGGGCGGCTTCCCGCGGCTTCCGCCTCCACGGTGAACGCCGACTTCCCCTGATCGCGATGACGCCGCGCGAAGCGGTCCGAGGCCAGGCGCCGCACGGGCGGCCGGGGCCGGACGAAGACCCCCTTGCCGTGCTCGGAGACCGCCAAGCCTTCCTGTTGGAGCAGGGCCAGCGCGTTGCGGACGGTCATCCGCGAGACGCCGAAGTGCTCGACCAGCTCAGTTTCCGAGGGCAGCTTGTCGCCCTCCTTGAAGCGGCCCTTGTCGATCGCTTCGCGGAGCCGGTCGGCGATCTGCCGGAACACGGCGCGGTCGCTGGTCGGGTCCAGCGCGCCCAGGACGGAAGTCAGGGAAGGCATGATGTTTGTACTCCTTTAGGTGTCTAGACGAGCGGCTGACCCTGGTTGCTACGGTGGAGAGCCTAGCCAGCCGGGAGGGCAGAGGAACGTGAGCACTGAGCGCCCGCACTCCGTGAGCGTCGCCGGAGTCATCGTCGACGACGCTGGCCGCGCGTTGCTGATCAAGCGACGGGACAACGGTAAGTGGGAACCGCCCGGCGGTGTGCTGGAACCCGGAGAAACCATCCCCGACGCCCTGCAGCGCGAAGTCCTCGAAGAGACCGGCATCAAGATCGCGCTTCCCGCGACGCTCACCGGTATCTACAAGAACATGGCCCGCCTGATCGTCTCCATGGTCTTCCGCTGCGAGGCGATCGACGGCACCCCGACCACCGGAGCGGAAACCCGCGCTTTGCGCTGGGCCACCCGCGAAGAGGTCATCGAGCTCGCCGACGAGGCATACGCCATCCGCGTCCTGGACGCGCTCGACCACACGACCCCGCCGGCCGTCCGCGCCCACGACGGCGTTCGACTCATCTAGCACGAACCCATTGCCCATGGCCGCCTACCAGCACAGAGGAACTTATATGCACGAGTATATGAGTAGCGTTCGTGCCTGGGGACTGACTTGCCCAGGATTCCCAGAAGAGATCGGCCGCGCCCGCCGCTGGACCCGCGACATCCTCAGTGACCACCCATGCGCCGAGATGGCAACGCTCATCGTCAGCGAACTGAGCACCAACGCCGTGACTCATACCGCCAGCGGCAAGCCCACGGGGACCTTCCACGTCGCACTCGCCCTGTCCGCACAAGTCGTCGCGATCTCTGTGACCGACGACGGAGGCCAACCGGGGAAGCCACACCCGATCGAGCCCGACCAGGAGGCCACCCACGGCCGGGGCCTGAGCATCGTCATGGCCTTGGCAAACCACCTCGGCATCACTGGCGACGAGCACGGCCGCACCGTCACCGCTGAACTTCTCACCCCGGCCGCAGCCGCATGCACCCCAGAAGGGGAAGCCCGATGACCACGCCACCGACCTCCGGCCGCAACGATGCCTGGGAGATGGACCAGCTCCACCGCGATGAAATCACCGTGGCGATGAACTGGGTGATCCGCACGTGTCAGGAGATCGTCCGCAACCGCAGCCACAAGACCTATTGGGCCCCAGCCACCACCAGCGAGGGCACCCCATCACCCGAACAGCTCATGCAGACCGCCCGCGAAGACGTGATCGACAAGCTGCAACGGATCATCGACGGCGCCCAGTTCGTCATGCACCACATCGAGCGCGAACGCACCAAGCGCAAGCAGTGAGTTACAACCTTCTCTACAGGTTCAAGACGCCGCGCAAGCGCGGCGCGCGGCCCGGCCCCCGGCCGGGCCTGCGCTCCTGTCTACGCCCCGCTACAGCCCGGCCGCCGCCCGTGCCGCGCTCACAGCAGGCAGCCACGTGCCGTCAAAGATTGATGCCTCCGGCGGGGGCGCTCAGGCTCCAGGATGGACGGGGGCGCCGTTCGCGAGTGCGGGCCAAGGATGGCGTGCGTAGGGAGCTCCCATCCCGTCTGCCGTCGACCCAGGCAGAGCCGAGCAGACGCGGCCCCTGGCGTCCAGGTCGTTCGTACAGTGGCGCGCTCCACCTGGACGCCAGGGACCACGCCCGCTCCACGGTGTGTGGGTCGACGGCAGACGGGATGGGAGCTGGGGTGGGTGGTGGGCTGAGGCAGGGAGGCGGGAGACTTCGATGCGAGATCCGCGCGAACGAAGTGAGGGGGCTGTGGACCAAGGTTTTGCTGCCGTTGTTGCAGGGGCGATGGGCCTGGTCGGAGCGCTTGGTGGAGCATTGGCAGGCGGCTATGGTGCGGTTCGAGGGGCCCGCGAAGGAGCCGACAGGGCCGCTCAGGCAGCGATGGAGCAGCTCAGGCGGCAATCACGCGACCAACATGAACAGTGGCTTAGACAGGAACGCCGACTTGTCTTCTCTCAGACCAACCGCCACGTGATGGAGTTCGTGAAAGAAGGAGCTTCGGCGGTACGGAAGTTCAGGGATCCACATCTCGACGCAGATGGGGCAAGACAGGTCTACGAAGCCTTGCGGGCCACAGGAATGACCATGTTCATGTCGGTGCAAGATGCAGGGCTGATCAGCGGAGTGGAGCTGTCCCAAGCCAGACATCGAGTGGTCGTACTTGCCGACGCGGCGCTTGATACCACCCGGAGAGTGGTCAGGGGACTGACAACTACTGGCGATCCCATGAATGACTCGGTGAACGCGGCATTAGGCGCCGTTTCTGTGGACGCTCTAGTCTCCGCTATGGAAGAGTTCCAGAGCGCTGCCGCAGACCTCTCAACCCGGATGAGCGAAGTAGTCCAGCGAATCGATTGAAAGAGACCCCGCGTCGAGTCCGTGACGCTTTACACCAATGCCACTGACAACGGCTATGCCCAGGCTCTGCCCGATCCGAGCGGCGAACCGCAGGGAATGGCCGGCAACTGCGTCCAAGCAAGTGAACGGCCCCTGACCAAAACGCCGTGGCCAGGGGCCGTTTTCACTGGTCAGCGAGCAGAGGCGGTGGGGTTTGGACCCACCGTGACATCGCTGCCACGACGGTTTCAAGGCCGTCGGCAGATTGATTCGCCCATTAAGGCTCCGCCGACCTATTCTTCAGCGAAGGAAGCTTGCCCGTCGCTGTACCGAAGAAAGCGATACTCAGTAGATCGAGAGACCCCGAGTTTATCGATCTTCTTCAAAACCTCGACAACGAACGACACTTGCATTCCGATCTCAAGGTGCATGCTAATTAGATCATCGGTCGACACGCGAACCTCGTAGGCAGCCGAAGACCGCGCCACTCCAGTCTTGATTTTGATCAGACCCGACTCGCGTAGCTCTGTGATCCTGCCAGTAACCGGTATTCTGGATTTCTGCAGATCCGTTGTCCTTAGGCTGCGCACGTAGTTTTTTCCGCGCCTGGTCAACCGGGATGATCTAACTGCACCGTCGAGGCTGCACCAGCGCATATCCATCGACAGATCAAACTTGTCCAGAGCTTGCACCATCCCATCAAGCCCCGGGATCATGCGTTCCCACTGGCGAACGTCTTGCTCTTCCTCAGCCGCAGCGACCAGCCGAAGAAGTTCTCTCATGGCAGGATCGGCGATCGAAGAATCCACACCAGCGAGTTCATCGCCATTTTCTTCACTTACGATCTCGGCCACACTGGGCCGAACATGCAGAACTGTACTGCCCTGAGAGATCCCCGTTAGCTCAAGCTCCACATCTTTTCGAGCGGCCGCTGCGACGCCGTCCCGCAGAGGTCTGAGCAGTGCGTCACCGATCCGGAAGTCCAGCGCTCCAGCGTCTGCCGCCTCACCCTTCAACCTCACCGTTAGCTCCTCATGAAGCCGCGAGGTTGGGTCATAATGGCGAGCAGCCTCTAGCCAATTTCTCCGGAGCTCGGTCTCGCGTTCGTCGTCATTTGCGTAGCTATCTCCGAGGCCAGCAAAGAAGCGTTCATTCGCATGTCGGTTCCGCTCAAGAACACGTTGCCGCCAGCTCGTGTTCAAAACGTCACCTCCAGGTAGCCGCGCCTTGGGCTCGCGCTTTCGACGGTTGGCTCCGTTTTACCCATCCCACCAGGTCGACAGCGCTGCCACCAGTCGTCCCACGCTCCACGTTCACGAAGATACGCCTGCTCACCCGGGTTCAGCCTGTCCGCACGGAAGACCGACACGATCGGCCGATACCCCACTCGCAACGGTGACACGCCGAACTCCGCCAAACGTGCCTGCCTGCTGAACGCCGAGACGAGCCACTTGGTCCCCTGGAGCCCTTTCATCGCCTCGACCGCAGACTCGTCCATGAGCACCGTGAGATCTACGTTCTGAGGGTTGAGCTTGGTACTGACGTAGCTGCCACCCAGCCAGATGGCATGGATCAGCCTTACGTCGCCGGTGACGGCGCGATGTTGTTCCTCAAGATCGAAAAAGCGACTGAGGTAGGACTCAAGTCCATCCCAGAGTCGGCGCCTGCTGTCCGAAGACTCGAATTGTGGATCTTCAACGAGCAGCTTCTCGACACTGTCGGGATCAAGTCTGTACCTACCGGGCGGCAGAAAGCCGTCATCCCCCCATTCAGGAACCAACGTACCCCCCTGGTATGCGGAAGTTCCTTTAGGTTTGCATGATCCTCGCGCTTCCCTCCAAAGCGCAAGAGACAGGCTCCCACTCTGACATCAGCATCTGACATCGACGAGGTCTGGATGTCGTCAGCAACGTGATCAACAGGTACGAGGCCGTCCGTGCCCGAAGCGTGCCCGATCAGGCGGTAAACCAGGGTCAATCAGGGTCTTTGGCGAGGCCAGCCCAGACCCCGCAGGCCGCCCGTTTCAGCAGGTCAAAGCCTGTTCCGGGGGCGCCAGGCCCGGTGATTCCCAAGCTCAGAGCGCGGGTTCGATTCCCGTCACCCGCACCCGACGAAGGCCAAGGTAAACGACCCGGGTCTTCCTTGTTGTCTAGACCTCTCTATGTCTCCCGTGCCCGTTGCCTGCCCGATCGGCGGCGCTTTGGTGAGTTGACTCCCTACCGCAGACAACGCCCCCGCGTTGCGTGGTGCTTGACCGTGCCGACAGGCAGCCTAGGCAAGCAGGGCCGCTCCGCTGGTTGGTCGGTGGGGGCACGAGCCCGCGGCGGCTCGTAGCGCTACAGGTTTCAAGATCATTCGAGACGGGTCTCTGTGTTGTCAGTGGGGCAATCTACGCTGCGCGGCATGGAAAGCGGACGAAGCATCCATCGGCGGGCAGCAGACCATATGGCTGAGGTGTGGGCCGAGACGGCTTGGGGCGCTCGTGCTCTGGCTGGCATGTATCGGTGGACGCGAGATGAGGAGTGGTCAGCTCGGATTGCAGTACTCGGACAACCTTTCACCGGTTGGGATATGGGACAGTTGTTCGCCCTCCGCTGCCTCGCAGGCCTGTGGATGGAAGGCTTACTGACCATTGCCGAGGCCAAAGTTGGTGCCAAGCCGAAGAGGGATGCCGAGCGGCAGGCGAACCAGTCTGCCCTTGACCGCCTACCCGCGGGCATATCAGCAACTGTCGATGCCGATCAGCGAGGTGCAGACGACGACGGGTCGGTACGATGGGGCACCCCCTTGCAGGGACACTTCAACGACCCTGACACCTGCGAGTCCCAACCCGACACTATCGCTCCGGGCTGGGCCCCTTTGGAGATCGGCAACACAGACGCGAGTAACGTCTGCTTCCATCTCAATCTCTTCGGAGCAGTTGCGCGCTGGCCATATGGTGACGAGACGTTGACGATCATGCAGACCCGGCCCGGAACGCTTATCCAGGGGTGGCGCTTTGGTGATCCGACGCCCGACCGCGTCATGGATGATCTCGTGGAGTTCAGCAACTGGATTGCTACTGGCCGGATGCTCGGGCCGAAGATGATGCGCGTGATGATGCGAGGTGCAGACTGACTCGACAGCCCCAGCGGGGCTCCACTGCTGAGGATCAGATGCGTCGGGGCCTGGGCCGTCTCTGGGCCGTCCGAGGCCACTCGGCAACCGCGACCAACGACAGAAGCCCGCCACTCTGGAGCTGTCGACCTCTGTTTGGACCTGCGAAAACGCGGATCACCAAGATCCCCGACAAGAGCCGGGGCTGGAAGACGCTGGCATAGGCCATGAACTCCAAGAAGGAAGTGACACCGTCGCGCACCAGGAGGATGCAATTTCGGCGCCTACTGGGGTCCGCCCGGCATGAAGCCTCCCATCACCCGCATACCACGATGCCCTGCGGCCTTGGCCGCACCAGATGCGCACCAGAACGACCGGTCAACCACGGTCAACCACGGGAATACGGAGAACCGCTCACCGTGGTCACCTTCAGGCGTTCTCGCAGGTCAGCGCCCATATCCCTATCCAAGTACCAGTGATTCCCAAGCTCAGGTTTTGTGCCTTGCTCAGGGCGAGGAGTTGAAGCCGACACAACGATCGAGGTGGAACGGACGGCCCGGAGCTGCTGGGGCCCAGCCGGCGCGAAGAGCAAGCTCGATCGCCTCAGCAACGTCGGCGGGCAGGACAGGCTTGGCCTCACGACCGAGCCAGTTACTCGGATGCGGCTGGTTGGTCGTGACTACGAGCGTTGCCCCGGGAGTGTCTGCCTGCTCGACCGCGAACGTACACAGTGACCAGGCCAGGCCCTGGCAGTAGGTCGGCCTGCGTCGCAGACGCCAGCGGTAGGCCGTGCCGTCGACCACGATCCGTCGTGATCCCTTGCGGACCAGTGCCATGGCTCCCCCTTCAGTAGCGAAGATGCTAGCGAGCCCGGCACCACCGTCCGTCTCAGTTTCCGTCTCATTCAGCGCCGTTCGAGGCCGTTCAGGCAGGGCCGGAGGCGGTGAGCGCTCTGACGACCGGCCGCGCATGAACGCAGGTGAACCGCCCTGTACATAGCTCAGCGAGCCACCAACAGACTTGGAAAGCGTGTTGGGGGCAACCCCTCACGAGTTCGAATCTCGTATCCTCCGCACCCGCCTGGACAGGCGAAACGAAGACCCCGGACCGCTGAGCGGTCCGGGGTCTTCGGCGTGCCCTGGCCTCAGAGCCGTCCGCCAGGCCGATCGAATATAGGGGTATGTTTTATGTAGCCGTACTTCTACTTCCAGGGACGACGCGTGGACAAGCCTGCCGAGATGTTCGACCGGGATTACGAGTGGTCAGCGCTGAGCCGGTTCATCACCGATCCGCAGCCAGGCGCGACCCTGGGCGTGGTCTCCGGACGTCGCCGCCAGGGCAAGACGTTCTTGTTGGACGCAGCCTGCCGTGCCGCCGGGGGGTTCTATTTCGGTGCGACCGAAGCCGCCGACGCCGAGTCGCTCCGCCGAATCAGCTCCGCGCTGACCACCCACGTCCGCCCGGCCAGCCCGTTCCACTTCGCCAACTGGTCGGAGGCCGTCGACGCTCTGCTCGCCCTCGGCGCCGAGCGCCCCGTCCCCGTGGTGCTCGACGAGTTTCCGTACCTCGCCAAGGCCAACCCGGAGCTGCCCTCGATCGTCCAGGAGGCCCTGCGCCCTCTGCGTGACCAGCGCACCGGCTCCCGGACTCGGTTGTTGCTCTGCGGGTCGGCTCTGTCCTTCATGGGCCGGCTGCTGTCAGGCAGCGCGCCGCTACGCGGCCGGGCGGGACTGGAACTGGTCGTACGCCCCCTCGACCACCGACTCGCCGCCGAGTTCTGGAACATTACGGATCCCCGTCTTGCACTGCAGGTCAACTCGATCGTCGGCGGCACTCCCGCCTATCGGCGTGAGTTCGCCCGAGGCGACAGCCCAGCCGGGCCGGAGGACTTCGACGACTGGGTCGTACGTACGATCCTTAACCCCGAGACCCCCCTCTTTCGCGAGGCTCGGTACCTCCTGGCCGAGGAACCAGACCTGCGTGACACCGCCCTGTACCTGTCCGTCCTGGCAGCTGTGGCCGACGGCAACGCCACGCGTGGAGGCATGGCCGGATATCTGGAGCGCAAGGCCACTGACATCGCACACCCCATCAACGTCCTCGAGGACGCCGGTCTGCTACACCGGGACGCCGACGCCTTCCGCGACAACCGCCCCACCTACCGCATCGCCGAACCGCTGATCGGCTTCTACCACGCCATCATGCGCCCGGTATGGGACCAGTTGGAGCGCCCCGGAAGCGCTGCCCGGGTCTGGCAGGCCAGCCGCCGCCGCTTCGTCAGCAACGTCCTCGGGCCCCACTTCGAGCAGGTCTGCCGCGACTGGGCCCTGCATCACGCCGACGCCGATGTAGTCGGTGGCCTACCCGCCCGCGTCGGACATGGAGTGGTCCACGACCCCAAAGCCCGCTCCGGCCACGAGGTCGACGTGGCCGTTGTGGGCATCGCCGACGGACACGCCAAGCCCCCCCTCCTGGCCATCGGCGAAGCCAAGTGGAATGACACCATGGGCGCCGCCCACATCGAACGCCTCAAGCACATCCGCGAGCTCATCGCCCAGGCCGGCCGCTACGACACCACCCGCACCCGCTTGCTGTGCTTCAGCGGAGCAGGCTTCAACGACAAGGCGCACGCCGCCGCTGAGAGCTCGCCGCGCATTCAACTCGTCGACCTGGCACGTCTCTACGGTCAGGCGTGAGCGAGCCGGCACGGCAGTCGGCACCGGAGCGAGCGGTACCAACGGTCGCCGCTGTCGCTGATGTGGCCGGCACGAACCGTCTGTTCACCTCCGATCCGCGCTCCCAGCTTCGCTCTCTCGGTTTCCGTCTCGGTTTCCGTCTCGGCTGTCGGGGACTCCCACCAGGACGATCGCAGCGGTGTGGCCGCCGGTCGGCTACGAACCCGTTCCCGCGCTCACCGCACCTTGTGGATCAGCAGCTCCATCGCTTGCTCCCACCGGAACTTGTCGCGACCGCCACCCGCCTTGTCGGCTCCTGAAGACCCAACGCGGCCATCCGCCAGTACGGGAACTCCTGACCCGCTTCGAAGAAGCCAGACGCACCAGAATGCTGCTGCTCGCCGACATCATCCAGCCGCCCAGCAAAGGCACCGCCCCATGAGGCCCACCCCCGCAAACC
>NZ_MUNE01000039.1 GCF_002154605.1 Streptomyces milbemycinicus
AAGGTCCGTACGACAACGCCGTGCCCGCCACTTTTCACATGCGGGCCGGCGTTGTCGTACGGACCTTCAGGAAGGCACCCACTCGTGTCCTCAGCACCCTCTTCTCCGCTGCACCTCGCCGTCGCCCTCGACGGCACCGGCTGGCACCCCGCCTCCTGGCGTGAGCCGGTGGCCCGCCCCCGGGACCTGTTCGCCGCCCGATACTGGGCCGATCTGGTCGCCGAGGCCGAGCGCGGCCTGCTCGACTTCGTGACCTTCGAGGACGGTCTCGGCCTGCAGTCCTCCCACTTCCTCGAGCCGGACGGTCGCACCGACCAGGTCCGTGGCCGGCTGGACGCCGTCCTCCTCGCGGCCCGCATCGCCCCGCTGACGCGCCACATAGGCCTGGTCCCGACCACGGTGGTCACCCACACGGAGCCGTTCCACATCTCCAAGGCCATCGCCACCCTCGACTACATCAGCACCGGCCGGGCGGGCCTGCGGGCACAGATCACCGCGCGCCCGAACGAGGCCGCCCACTTCGGCCGCCGCACGATCCCCCACATCGACGCCTACGAGAGCCCGGCCGCGCAGGAGGTGGTGGCCGACCTCTTCGACGAGGCCGCCGACTACGTGGAGGTCGTGCGCAGGCTCTGGGACAGCTGGGAGGACGACGCGGAGATCCGGGACGCCGCCACCGGCCGTTTCATCGACCGCGACAAGCTGCACTACATCGACTTCGAGGGCAGGCACTTCAGGGTGAAGGGCCCGTCCATCACCCCACGCCCGCCACAGGGCCAGCCCGTCGTCAGCGCCCTCGCCCACTGGACCGTCCCGTACCGGCTGGTGGCCCGCCAGGCCGACATCGGCTACGTCACACCGCGCGACGCCGGCCACGCCCGCGCGATCGTCGCGGAGATCCGCGCCGAGCAGGAGGCGGCAGGCCGCGCCGACCAGCCCCTGCACATCTTCGGCGACCTGGTGGTCTTCCTCGACGACGACCCGGCCGCCGCGACGGCCCGACGCGAACGCCTCGACACCCTTGCCGGATCCCCGTACACCAGCGACGCCCGGATCTTCACCGGCACCCCCGCCCAACTCGCCGACCTGCTCGAGGAGTGGCGGTCGGCCGGACTGAGCGGGTTCCGGCTGCGTCCCGCCGTCCTCGGCCACGACCTTGCGGCGATCACCCGTGGCCTGGTCCCCGAACTCCAGCGCCGGGGCGCCTTCCGCCGCGCCTACGAGGCCGACACCCTGCGCGGACTGCTGGGCCTGGCCCGCCCCGCCAACCGCTACGCCGCCGCCTGAGCCCGAAGGAGAGACGTACGACCATGAGCAAGCCGCTGAAGCAGATTCACCTGGCAGCCCACTTCCCCGGCGTCAACAACACCACCGTGTGGAGCGATCCCGAGGCCGGCAGCCACATCGAGTTCAGCTCCTTCGCCCACTTCGCGCGCACCGCCGAACGCGCCAAGTTCGACTTCCTGTTCCTCGCCGAGGGCCTGCGCCTGCGCGAACAGGGCGGCCAGGTATACGACTTGGACGTCGTAGGCCGCCCCGACACCTTCACCATCCTCGCCGCGCTTGCCGCCGTCACCGAGCATCTCGGCCTGACCGGCACCATCAACTCCACCTTCAACGAGCCCTACGAGGTCGCCCGCCAGTTCGCGAGCCTCGACCACCTCTCGGGCGGCCGCTCCGCCTGGAACGTGGTCACCTCCTGGGACGCCTTCACCGGCGAGAACTTCCGCCGTGGTGGCTTCCTCCCGCAGGACGAGCGCTACTCGCGCGCCAAGGAGTTCCTGGCCACCGCGGGCGAGCTCTTCGACTCCTGGCGCGGCGACGAGATCCTCGCCGACCAGGCCACCGGCACCTTCCTGCGCGACGCGAAGACCGGGGCATTCGTTCACACCGGCCGGCACTTCGACATCCACGGCCGGTTCAACGTCCCGCGCTCCCCGCAGGGCCGCCCGGTCATCTTCCAGGCGGGCGACTCCGACGAGGGCCGCGAGTTCGCCGCTTCGAGCGCCGACGCGATCTTCAGTCGGCACGCCACCCTGAAGGAGGGCCAGGCCTTCTACACGGACGTCAAGCGCCGGCTGGCCACCTACGGCCGCCACCCCGACCAGCTGCTGATCCTGCCCGCCGCGACCTTCGTCCTCGGCGACACCGACGCCGAGGCCGAGGAACTGGCCAAGGAGGTGCGCCGCCAACAGGTCAGCGGGGCCACGGCCATCAAGCACCTGGAATTCGTCTGGAACCGGGACCTTTCTTCGTACGACCCCGACGGCCCGCTCCCCGACATCGACCCGGAACCCGGCGAACACCACATCGCCCGCGGCCGGGCGCAGGTGCGCATGTACCGTGATCCGCTGGCCACCGCCCGCGCATGGCGGGAGCTCGCCACCGCCAACAACTGGTCCATCCGCGACCTCGTCATAGAGACCGGCAACCGGCAGAACTTCGTCGGCTCCCCGGCCACCGTCGCGAAGACCATCAACGACTTCGTCCAGGCGGACGCTGCCGACGGCTTCATCCTCGTCCCGCACATCACCCCCGGCGGTCTCGACGTCTTCGCCGACAAGGTCGTCCCGCTGCTCCAGGAACAGGGCGTCTTCCGCACCGAGTACGAGGGCCCGACCCTCCGTGACCACCTGGGCCTCGCGCACCCGGACGACGTACGCAGTGAGCGGGTGGCGTCGTGAAGTTCCTCGCCATCACGCTGATCGTGCACGCCCCGGACCCGGTGACCGGCGTGCGGAAACCGACCGGCGAGCGCTTCCGCGAGGTCATCGCGGGCGCGCTGTTCGCCGAGGAACTGGGCTTCGACGGGTTCGGAGTGGGGGAGCGGCACGAGCGGCCGTTCATCTCCTCCTCGCCGCCGGTGGTGCTCAGCCACATCGCCGCGCTGACGACCCACATCCGCCTGTTCACCGCCGTGACCACCCTCAGCCTGCTGGACCCGGTGCGCGCCTACGAGGACTACGCGACCCTGGACCATCTCTCCGGCGGACGCCTTGAGCTGATCATCGGAAAGGGCAACGGCGCCGCCCAGCGCGAGCTGTTCCATGTCACTCCGGAGGACCAGTGGGAGCGCAACGCCGAGAGCTACGAAGTGTTCCGGCAGATCTGGCGGCAGGACAAGGTCACCGCCCAAACCCGCTTCCGCCCGGAGCTGACGGACGCCGAGGTGTGGCCCAGACCGCTGCAGCAACCGATCCGGGTCTGGCACGGCAGCGCGACCAGCAAGGAGTCGGTCGACCTGGCGGCCCGCTACGGCGACCCGCTGTTCTCGGCGAACGTCACCAACCCCATCGAACCGTACGCCGAACTGATCCGCCACTACCGCGAGCGCTGGGAGCACTACGGGCACGACCCGGCCGATATCGCCGTCGGCGCGGGAACGGCGGGCATCTATGTGGCCCGTACGTCCCAGGAGGCGATCGCCACGTACCGGCCGGTGTTCGAGGGCAACGTGGCGTTCCAGAAGCGGCTGGGCCTGGAGCCGGTCTTCCCGACCATCGAGGACTTCGTCGAACGCAGCTCGGCACTGATCGGCAGCCCGCGGCAGATCATCGACAAGGTGCACCGCTACCACGAGCAGTTCGGCCACACCGTGCTGCACCTCCACGCGGAGGCCAGTGGACTGACGGGCAGTCAGCACCGCGACTCACTGGAACTGTTCCAGTCCGAGGTCGCTCCGGTGCTGCGCCAGGGGATCCCCGACCCGCCGTTCGCCTGGGGCCCTGTGCTGCCGGCGCCGCCGATCCACGAGGAGCCCGCCCATGTCTGACATCCCCCTCGGCATCCTCGACCTGGTCCCGATCCCGTCCGGCGCCACGGCGGCCGATGCCCTGCGCAACTCCATCGACCTCGCACAGCGGGCCGAGCGCTTCGGATACGCCCGCTACTGGTTCGCCGAGCACCATCTCAACCCCGGCGTGGCCGGCACGTCCCCCGCCGTCGTCCTGGCCCTGACCGCCTCCGCCACCTCCACCATCCGGCTCGGCTCCGGAGCCGTACAGCTCGGACACCGCACGGCGCTGTCCACCGTGGAGGAGTTCGGACTGCTCGACGCCCTGCACCCCGGCCGCCTCGATCTCGGCCTGGGCCGCTCGGGCGGCCGCCCACCGGCACAACCGGCGACCCCGCCGCCCACCGCGCCCCCGGCCATCGCCGGCCGGGCCCCGAACGGCCTGCTCATCCCACCCCGCTTCTCCTTCGAGCACCTGCTCGGCTCGCCACGGATCGCCCTGCAGCGCAGGCTGCTCCAGCTGCCGGGCGCCGAGCCGCAGGACTACGGCGAACAGATCGACGACATCCTCGCTCTTCTGGCGGGCACCTACCGCTCCCCGGAGGGCATCGAAGCGCACGTCGTACCGGGTGAGGGCGCCGACGTGGAGGTGTGGATCCTGGGCAGCAGCGGCGGACAGAGCGCCGAGGCGGCGGGCGCCCGGGGCCTGCGCTTCGCCGCGAACTACCACGTCAGCCCAGCCACCGTGCTGGAAGCGGTGGCGGGCTACCGGGCCTTCTTCCAGCCCTCCGAGTTCCTCGACAAGCCGCATATCAGCGTGTCCGCGGACGTCGTCGTCGCCGAGGACGACGCCACCGCCCACGAACTCGCCACCGGCTACGGCCTGTGGGTCCGCAGCATCCGCACCGCCGAGGGCGCCATTGAGTTCCCGACACCGGAAGAGGCGCGCGCCCACGCGTGGAGCGAAGCAGACCGCGCTCTCGTCCAGGACCGCATCGACACCCAGTTCGTCGGCTCCCCGGGCCGGGTGGCCGATCAGCTGGAACAACTCCAGGAGGCCACGGGCGCGGACGAGTTGCTCATCACGACGATCACCCACGACCACGCGGACCGGATCCGCTCGTACGAACTGCTCGCGGAAGAATGGCGCCGCCGGGGTAATTGAAACGGCCCTGAGGGCGCGGCGCGCGGCTCCCGGCCCGAAGCCAGGCGGGGGCTGGTGGCTGGGGAACCACACGCGGCCTGGGCCGGAATCCAGGCGTCCATGTGGGCGCTAACACCGGATGGCTGAGTGATTCCGCTGGAAGGCGTCCACACGCAGGTCCCGGGTGCGGGACAGATGGCGGATCATCGTCGTGCGCGCTGTTTCCGCGTCGCCTCGGCGGATGGCGTCGAGGATCAGGGCGTGTTCCTCCTGGCCGGCGCGGAGGGCCTCATCCAGGTGCTCGACCTGCGTCATCTGCGCGTTGTAGATCTGTTGGAGTACACCGAGTCCGTCGAGCAGCCGGGACATCGTGCCGTTGCGTGCCGCGGCGCGGAGGGCCTGGTGCCACTCGGTGTTGAGCTCGACGTGCCTCTCGTGGTCGGTGCAGTGTTCGGCTTCGGTGGTGATGCGCTCCAGTGACGCCAGGTCACGCCGGGATGCCTGTTCCGCGGCCGCCGCGGCGCAGGCGGACTCGAGGGTGATGCGGACGTCGTAGATCTCGCGGATCTCTTCCGGGGTCCGCGTCTTGACGACGTAGCCACGTATCTCGCGGTTGATCAGCTCTTCCTGGGCCAGCCGGGCGAGTGCTTCCCGTACGGGGGTGCGGGAGACGCCGAGCTTCTTCGCCAGGGCGGTCTCCAGGAGGACGGCCCCTGGTGGGAGTTCACCGCCGACGATCATGGCACGGATGGATTCGTACTGCACGGCAGCGGAGTCGTAGACGCTCATGTGAAGGTCACCGGTCCACGTGCGGTGTCAACGGTGAAGGAGAGCCTCAAAGGGCCCGAGTCCAGTGGCAGGGTGGTGCCGAGGGCCAGGATGAGGGCACGGACCCCGTCCGGGTCGGGGGTGCGGGCGGACAGGTCCAGCAGTGGGGTCTGCGGGAGGGC
>NZ_MUNE01000390.1 GCF_002154605.1 Streptomyces milbemycinicus
ACCGGTCGGCCGTCGACGGCCTCGCATCGGCCGGGCTCGGCACGCTGGCCCCGGTCGAGGTGGCCGAGTATCTGGGCCTGCGCCCCACCTGGACCGACTCGACGTCCGTCGGCGGCTCCACCTGGGAGGTCATGGCGGCCCACGCGGCGGACGCGATCGCCGCGGGCCACGCTCGCGCCGTCCTCCTGGTGTACGGCTCCACCGCCCGCGCCGACATCCGCGCGGGCCGCCGTACCTCCAACCTCTCCTTCGGGGCGCGCGGACCGCTCCAGTTCGAGGTCCCGTACGGCCACACCCTGGTCGCCAAGTACGCGATGGCCGCGCGCCGCCATATGCACCAGTACGGGACGACCCTCGAACAGCTCGCGGACATCGCCGTCCAGGCGCGCGCCAACGCCGCGCACAACCCGGACGCGATGTTCCGCACCCCGATCACGGTGGACGAGGTGCTGAGCGGCCCGATGATCGCCGATCCCTTCACCAAGCTGCACTGCTGCATCCGCTCCGACGGCGGCTGCGCCCTGCTGCTCGCGGGCGAGGAGTACATACCGGACACGGCGAAGCCCCCGGTGTGGGTGCTGGGTTCGGGCACCGCGATCTCCCACACCACCATGTCGGAGTGGGGCGACTTCACCGTCTCGCCCGCCGCGCTCTCCGGGCGGCAGGCCTTCGAGCGGGCCGGGGTGCGGCCGTCGGACATCGATGTGGCCGAGCTCTACGACGCGTTCACCTATATGACGCTGGTGACCCTGGAGGACCTGGGCTTCTGCGCGAAGGGCGAGGGCGGGGCGTTCGTGGGCAAGGGGCGGCTGCGGCTTACCGGCGATCTGCCGACGAACACGGACGGCGGCGGGCTCTCCGCCTGCCACCCCGGTATGCGCGGGCTGTTCCTGCTGGTGGAGGCCGTACGGCAGCTGCGCGGCGAGGCGGGTGAGCGGCAGGTCCGCAAGGCGGGCGGGCGGCTGCCGGAGCTGGCCGTGGCGTCGGGGACGGGCGGCTGGTTCTGCTCGTCGGGGACGGTGGTGCTCGGGCGCGGCTGAGGGCTCCCCGCGGGCGTTTCGCCCGCCCCCGTGTCACCCTGGCTCACTCTGGAATGAGAAAAAGACAGGGGAACCCGATGCATGGAACCGGCGACGAGGCGGCCGAGGAATTCCGTGAGCTGCTGCGCGGGCTGCGCGTGCACGACGCCGGCGAGCTGCCCGCCTTCGACCCGGAACAGGCTCCGGACGAGCCGCTGTCGCTCTTCCGACGGTGGCTGCGCGAGGCCGCCGAGGCGGGCGTGCCGGGCCCGCACACCATGATGTTGGCCACCGCCGACGCGGATGGCCGCCCCTCCGTGCGTACGGTGATGCTGCACGACGTGGACGCGCGCGGCTGGCACTTCGGCACCCATCGCACCAGCCGCAAGGGCCGGGAACTGGCCGCGCGTCCGTACGCGGCGCTGGGGTTCCACTGGACCGCGGTGGGCCGGCAGGTGCGGATCGGCGGACGGGTCACGGCGGCCGACCCCGAGGAGAGCACCGCGGATCTGCGCGGGCGCTCGCCGGCGGCGCTGACGGCCGCGCTGGCCGGGGGCGGGCGGCAGAGCGAGGTCCTGGGCTCGTACGAGGAGTTGGAGCGGGCTTTCGAGGCGGCGCGGGAGCGGGTGGAGCGGGAGCCGGACGCGACGGCGCCGAGCTGGACGCTGTATGTACTGGCCGCGGACGAGGTGGAATTCTACCAGGAGGAGGAGCACCGTCGGCACGTACGGCTGCGCTACCGCCGCGCGGGCGAGGGCGAGGACGGGGGTTGGCGGCGCGAGCTGCTGTGGCCGTGAGGGGCGGGGCGGTGCCGGCCCGGGCTCGGGGGGCCGGTCCGGCACCGCCCGCTGCCCGGTCAGGAACTGTTGCGCCGCGATCCGGTGCCGTGCCGGGTGGGCTCTTGGCCGTCGATGGACCTGCCGTCGAGCACGTAGACGGTAGTGTTGCTGCACTTGGTGGACACACCACCGTTGGAGGCGGCAGCGCTGCCACCCGCGCCACCGGTGAAGGTCCCCTCCAGAGTGGCTGTGTTCGCCTGGTCGATCTGGGCGGTGTTGCTACCTCCGGTTGACGCTGTCTGCGCGACCGAAGCGCCAGTGCTCTGGTTGGATCCGGCGAGGCCACCGGCGCCGCCGTTGGCCACCGACGTGGAAAACGACTTGCAGATGTTGTTGTTTTCGCTTTTGTTGCCGTACAGCCCAGGGTGTGGAACGTCGGCCCAAGCCGTTCCCGTGCCCACGGCGAGCAGCGCGCCAGTGGTCGCGGACAGAGCCGACAACATCTTGCTGAAGGTCATGAGCCCTCTCAAAGCAGAAACTGAAGTTGCCGGGCTAACGAGCCTTCCTTCATGAGTGTGTCGATATCCGGTGCGGCTTCAGCCTTCCGGCCGCACCCGGCCGGTCACGCGGCGGGGCGGAAGACGGGGATCGCCGGGGCGCCCTCGTGCGCGGCGCGGAAGTCGACGCGCAGATCCATGCCCACACGCAGATCCATGCCCACACGCAGATCCATGTCCGTGCGCAGGTCCATGTCCACACCCTGGTCCAGGCCCGCGTGGCCGACCAGCTCGGTCATCATGCGTGGGCCCTCGGCGAGTTCGACGACGGCGGCGGTATAGGGGACACGGGCACCGAACGGCGGGAGGTCGTTGCGGTGCACCACGGACCAGGTGTACAGGGTCGCGCGGCCGCTCGCCCGCACCCAGACGACGTTCTCGCTCCAGCACCGGGGACAGAACTCGCGTGGGTAGTGGTGGGCTTGGCCGCAGTCCGTGCAGCGGCGGATCAGCAGCTGCCCGTGCGCGGCCGCGTCCCAGTAGGGGCGGGTGAAGTCGTCGATCTCCGGCAGGTCGAAGCGGGGCGCGCCCGAGGGGGGCGCGCTCACAGAAACAGCCCCCATGCCTCGTCCAGCGCCCAGGTCTGCCAGCTCATGCCGAGGAGAGCGACCAGGGAGATGAGCACCATCATCGAGTTCTGCCCCTGCTCGGCCCAGTCGTGGATCATCAGCACGAAGTAGAGCAGGTTCAGCAGCGCGCCGCCGATCAGGGCGATCGGGGTGAGGAAGCCCAGGACCAGGCCGAGGCCGATGGCCAGTTCGGCGTAGAGGACGACATACGCCATGAGCTTGGGGCGGGACCCGACGACGGCGCCGAATCCGCCGCGTACGAACGCCCAGCGGTGCTTGGCGGCGACGCCGGCCGCCCAGGTGATGCCGGTGTTCCGTTCCAGCCAGGCCTTCTTGTCCTTGTGCCGCCAGCTCTCCAGCCACCACAGGCCGAGCCCGATGCGCAGCACGGCGAGCCATTCGGGCCCGCTGAGCCAGATCGTACGCATCACTCCCCCTCTCCTGTCCGTCCCGCCGGGGCGCGCTTATCTGACGGTACGTCAGTTCAGCGGACGCGGACACAGAGCGCAAGAGGCCGTGCGACGGCCCGTGATCGATCCGCAATCGATTCGGAATAAATTTGACGGAAACCTGCCAATTATCTGGCTACGCTCACGCCCATGGCCGACACCTTCCCCGAGCACTCCTCACCCGTGTACGTGATCGGCGGTGGCCCGGGCGGGCTCGCCACAGCGGCGGCCCTGCGCGAACGCGGCATCCGCGCGGTGGTCCTGGAGAAGTCGGAGGCGGTCGCCGCCTCCTGGCGCGCCCATTACGACCGGCTGCATCTGCACACCACACGCCGCCTGTCCGCCCTCCCCGGGCTCGCGATCCCCCGGGCGTACGGGCGGTGGGTCGCCCGCGACGACGTGGTGCGCTATCTGGAGCAGTACGTCGAGCACCACCGGCTGGAGATCGTCACCGGGGTGGAGGTCTCACGGATCGACCGGGCTCCGGACGGCGAGGGCTGGGTGCTGCGGGCCACGGGCGGACGGACGCCCTCCTCGCCCGTCGTGGTCGTGGCCACCGGCTACAACCACACCCCGCGCGTGCCCGACTGGCCGGGCCGGAAGACCTATACCGGCGAGTTGCTGCACGCGAGCCGCTACCGCAACGCCCGCCCGTACCAGGGCCGGGACGTCCTGGTCGTCGGCGTCGGCAACACGGGCGCCGAGATCGCGGTCGACCTCGTCGAGGGCGGCGCGGCCCGGGTGCGGCTCGCGGTGCGCACCGTGCCGCACATCGTGCGCCGCTCCACGGCGGGCTGGCCCGCGCAGGCCACCGGCGTCATGGTGCGGCGGCTGCCCACCCCGCTGGTGGACCGGGCGGCGCGGGCGATGAACCGGCTCACCATGCCGGACCTCGCCGAGCACGGGCTGCCCTTGCCGGAGACCGGCCTGTACACCCGGGTGCGCCAAGGCGCGATCCCGGTGCAGGACGTCGGCCTCATCGACGCGGTCCAGGCCGGGAAGGTGGAGGTGGTGGCGGCGGTCGAGTCCTTCGAGGAGGACAAGGTGGCGCTGGCCGACGGCTCCCGCATCAGCCCCGACACCGTGGTCGCGGCGACCGGCTACCGGCGCGGCCTGGACGACCTCGTCGGCCACCTGGACGTGCTCGACGCGCGCGGCAAGCCCCTGGCCCACGGCCCGCGCACCGCCCCCTCGGCCCCGGGCCTGCACTTCACGGGCTATACGAACCCGATCAGCGGCATGTTCCGCGAACTCGCCATCGACGCGCGCAAAATCGCCAAGGCCATCGACCGCACATCGGCGTGATATCGCCGCTCCCGCCCGGCGTGACCCCTGGATCCGCCGGGCACCATCACCTCACCGCCCCAAGGGCGGCCCCCGTCACCCTGCGTTTTGTCCACGCACCCCCATTCCTGACATGGTGTCAGTTCCGTTAATCTGACTCCTGAGTAATCTGACTGGACGTCAGTTATCTGGCTTGTCGCCAACGAGCAGGAGTGGCGGATACCGATGCTTGGATCGACTCACGGCACCCTCACCACCAACTCCCGTCACGCCCGCGTCGCCGCCTGCGGCCGGCCTCCCGGCCCCGCCGTCCATGTCCACGGCAGATCCGCGGCCGCCGAGGACGTGGACGTCAGCGGCCGCCCGCTGCACTCCGCCGTCCCCGATCTGGACCGGTTCTTCCGCCCCGAGTCGGTGGCCGTCGTGGGCGCCTCCGACGCCGAGGGCCGCCCCAACACCGGCATCACCCGGCAGCTGATCGCCTGGGCCGAGCGCGTCGGCGCGCGCCTGCACCCCGTGCACCCCTCCCGCTCCGCCGTCTTCGGCCTCCCCTGCGTCCCGTCCGTGGCCGATCTGCCCGAACCGGTCGACCTCGCCGTCCTCCTCGTCCGTGACCCCCTCCCGCTCGTCGAAGAACTCGCCTCCGCCAAGGTCAAGTTCGCCGTCGCCTTCGCCTCCGGCTTCGCCGAGACCGGCGCCGAGGGCGCCGCCGCCCAGGCCCGGCTGTCCGCCGCCGTACGGCGCGGCGGACTGCGCCTCCTGGGCCCCAACACCAACCTCAACGCCTTCGAGGAGTTCCGCGAGGACCTGGAGGGGCCGGCGATCGCCCTCATCACCCAGTCCGGCCACCAGGGCCGCCCCGTCTTCACCCTCCAGGAGCTGGGCATCCGGCTCAGCCACTGGGCCCCCACCGGCAACGAGGCCGACCTGGAGACCGCCGACTTCATCTCCTACTTCGCCGCCCGGCCCGAGGTCGGCGCCATCGCGATGTATGTGGAAGGGCTCAAGGACGGACGCAGCTTCCTGCTGGCCGCCGACCGCGCCGCCCGCGCCAAGGTGCCCGTCGTGGCCGTCAAGGTCGGCCGCACCGAGACCGGGGCCCGCACGGCCGCCTCCCACACCGGCAAGCTGACCGGCTCGGACGCGGTCGTGGACGCGGCCATGCGGCAGTTCGGCGTGATCCGGGTCGACGGCCTCGACGAGCTGCAGGACACGGCCGCGCTGCTCGCCCGCGCCCGGCCCCCGCGCGCCGAGGGCGTCGTGGTCTATTCGATCTCCGGGGGCACCGGCGCCCACTTCTCCGACCTCGCGACGGCCGCCGGGCTCCCACTGCCCACGCTCGGCGCCGAGAAGCAGGCCGAGCTCCACCAGTGGATACCCGACGACCTCAGCGTCGCCAACCCGGTCGACAACGGCGGCCACCCCGTCGGCGACTGGCGGGGCCGGAAGATCATCGACGCCATCCTCGCCGACCCCTCCGTCGGCGTGCTGATCTGCCCGATCACCGGGCCGTTCCCACCGATGAGCGACAAGCTGGCGCAGGACCTGGTCGACGCGGCGGAAGAGACGGACAAGCTGGTGTGCGTGGTGTGGGGCTCGCCGGTCGGCACCGAGGCCGCCTACCGCACCACCCTGCTCGGCTCCTCGCGCGTCGCCACCTTCCGGACCTTCGCCAACTGCATCACCGCCGTCCGCGCCTATCTGGAGCACCACCGCTTCACGGCCGGCTACCGCTCCCCCTTCGACGACGCCCCGCGCACCCCTTCCCCCTCGGCCCGCAAGGCCCAGGCGCTGCTGCGCCCGGGAGAGCAGCTGAGCGAGCACGCCGCGAAGCAGCTGCTGCGGGCGTACGGCATCCGGGTGCCGCGCGAGCAGCTGGTGACCAGCGCGGCGGCGGCCGTCCGCGCCGCCGGTCTGGTCGGCTACCCCGTCGCCATGAAGGCATCCGCGCCGCAGCTCGCCCACAAGACCGAACTTGGCCTGGTCAGGCTCGGGCTCACCTCCGCGAGCCAGGTCCGCGACACCTATCGGGACCTGACCGACATCGCCCGCTACGAAGGCGTCGAACTGGACGGCGTGCTGGTCTGCCAGATGGTCGAGCGCGGTGTGGAGATGGTCGTCGGCGTCACCCATGACAGCCTTTTCGGGCCGACCGTCACGGTGGGCATCGGCGGTGTGCTCGTCGAGGTGCTGCGGGACACGGCCGTGCGCGTGCCGCCCTTCGGTGAGGACCAGGCGCGCGCGATGCTCACCGAGCTGCGCGGCCGGGCGCTGCTCGACGGTGTGCGCGGCATGCCCCCCTGCGATGTGGACGCCCTGGTCGAGGTCGTCCTCCGCGTCCAGCGCATGGCTCTGGAACTCGGCGACGACCTCGCCGAGCTCGACGTGAACCCCTTGATGGTGCTGCCGCGCGGCCAGGGCGCGGTGGCCCTCGATGCCCTGGCCGTGTGCCGCTGAGGCGCCCGGCCCGCGCGCCCGGCCCTCCAGCCGAGCTCCTGCCGCCACCTCGCCGCCCACCCCGGCCACGGCCCCGTCCCAAGGGAACTCCCCCATGACTTCCTCCCCCGAAGAATCACCTGAATCCGTTGTACGGCACGCCACTGACAACGGCGTGGCGTGGATCACCCTCGACCGCCCGGCCGCGATGAACGCCATCACCCCTGACCAGCGCGAACGCCTGATTTCACTGCTCGACGACGCCTCCGCCGACCCGGCGGTCGGGGCCGTGGTGCTCACCGCCACCGGCAAGGGCTTCTGCGCGGGGGCCGACCTGCGCGGCGGTGCCCGGACAGGCGCAAGCGGGGGCGAGCGGGTCGCCGGCGATGTGGCCCGGCTGATCCGGCGTGGGGCGCAGCGGCTCATCGCCGCCGTGCTGGACTGCGAGAAGCCGGTCATCGCCGCCGTGAACGGGACCGCGGCCGGGCTCGGCGCCCATCTCGCCTTCGCCTGCGATCTGGTGATCGCCGCCGAGTCGGCCAGGTTCATCGAGGTCTTCGTACGCCGCGGGCTGGTCCCCGACGGCGGCGGCGCCTATCTCCTCCCGCGCCTGATCGGCCCGCAGCGGGCGAAGGAGCTGCTGTTCTTCGGCGATTCGCTGTCCGCCGCCGAGGCCGAGCGGATCGGTCTGGTCAACCGGGTCGTCCCGGACGGCGAGCTGGCCAAGACCGCCCGCGAGTGGGCCGAGCGCCTGGCCGGCGGCCCGACCCGCGCCATCGCCCTCACCAAGCAGCTGGTGAACGGCTCGCTGGAGGCCGATCGCGCGGCCGCGTTCGCCGCCGAGGCTGCGGCCCAGGAGATCAACATGACCACGGCGGATGCGCAGGAAGGCGTCCGCGCCTTCGCCGAGCGCCGCGCCCCCGAGTACCGGGGCCGCTGAAAGGGCACCTTCCGGGACTTCCCATCTGACGCAGCATCAGATTCAATGGAATCATGATGGGACACGCCGGGATGGCAGCCACCGCGGTCCGCTATCTGCGCTCGGTCGGCTCGCCGACCGCCGCCACGCGCCGCGACGAACCCCTGCCGCGGGCGGCCCCAGCGCCGCTCCGCCCCGGCCGCCCCGGCCGCCCCGCCCTGCGCGC
>NZ_MUNE01000391.1 GCF_002154605.1 Streptomyces milbemycinicus
CATCCACGAGATCGGCGGGCGTACGGCGCGGCCCGCCGCGTCGCGCAGCCACAGCCCGTCGCCCTGCCCGGTGAGCGCGAGCGCGACCGGGGCCGCCAGGCCGCCCGCGGCCAGGGCGGCGGTCACCTCGCGGACCACCTCGGCGACCGTGCGCAGCACGTCCTCCAGGTCCTGTTCGACCCGCCCGCCGATCTCGTGGATGGACGGCCGGGCGAACGACACCGTGACCCGCTGGGGCGAGGACGGCACCATCCGCGAGCTCTACCGGCTCACCGGCTCCGGGGTGTTCCCCGGCTGCCACGCACCGCTGCTGCGCTGGCTGGCCGACCACGAGCCGGAGGCGCTGGCGCGCGCGGAGGTCGCGGGCTACTGCGTGGACGCGGTGGCGCAGCGGCTCACCGGCGTCATCGGCGTGGACGCCTCGGACGCGTCGATGCCCTTCCTGGACGTGACGACGCGCGAGTATGTCCCCAAAGCCCTGGAAGCGTGTGGAATCGCCGAACACGCCCGGCTGTTGCCGCCGCCCGCCGCGCCCGACACCGTACGGCGGCTGGACGAGACGGGCGCGAAGCTGCTCGGCCTGCCGGCCGGACTGCCCGTCACGGCGGGCCCGTACGACCTTCCGGCCTGTGCGATCGGCAGTGGGGTCGAGGAGGTGGGCGACGGTCTGCTGATCGTCGGCACCACACTGGCCAGCCAAGTCCTCACCGACAGCGCGCGGATCGACCCGGCCGCCGACCCGGCGGGCATGTGGCTGTGCGTGCCCGACCGGGACCGCTGGCTGCGCGGTATGCCCGCCATGGTGGGCACGGCGGCCCTGGAGTGGGTCCTGGAGTTCGCCGGGGCCACCACCGCCGACCTGGACGCGCTGCTCGCCGCGAGCCCGCCAGGGGCGCGCGGGGTGACCGCGCTGCCCTTCCTGTCCGACGCGGGCGAGCGCGCCCCGTTCGTGGAGCCCGCCGCGCGGGGCCGGTTGGACGGGCTGACCCTCGCCACGACACGCGCGGACGCCGTACGGGCCGTCTGCGAGGCCGTGGCGTACGCGGCCCGCCACTGTCTGGAGGCCGCGGGGCTGACCGCGAGCCTGGCGGCGTGCGGGGGCGGCACCCGGTCCGCCGCCTGGACCCAGCTGTTCGCGGACGTCCTCGGGCGGCCGGTGCGCATCCCCGACGAGCCCGAGGTGGGGGCGCGCGGCGCGGTCGCGGTCGCCTGGCGGGCGCTCGGCGACCCGGTGGACGCGTCACAATGGCGAGCCGATTCGCGTACTGTCGTACCGGACGCGGACCGCGCCGAGGCATACGAGCGCGGCTACGCGGACTACCGGGCCAGGCTGGCCCGTACCCTCGCGGAGTGGCGGGCAACGGCGCCCGCTTAGAGTTCGACCCGGAGTTCGACCCGGCGCCACGCCGGACCCTCGCCAGGACCGCCTCAGGGCCGCCCCAGGGCCCGTATCAGGCCTGCCTCAGGCCCGCGTAAGGCCTGCCTCGGGCCCGTGTCCGGCTTGTGCCAAGTGCGTGCCAAGACCGCGCCAAGTCCGGCACCGAATAGCACATTCGTACGAAACACTCCACCTCGCGACACAACATGTGGGGGCGCGTGCGCTCGCCACCACAAGATGTATGCTCATGCTCGCTGTCGCCGCAGGGGAATCCGGTGGGAATCCGGAACTGTCCCGCAATGGTGTACGCGTACGCTTTTGCGTACCCGCAAGTCCAAGGACCTGCCGACAGCCGTCTCATACGTCCGGGCCTCGCGGGTTGGGCCGGTGGACGCTGCGTGGCGTGCCGTCCCAACCCGTGGGGCCCGGCATGCCCGTACGCGCCCATCGCCCACCGCCCCGTGAGGCCCCTAGCCGAGCGAGGGAGAGCACTTCAGTGACCATCGCGCCAGCCGATCCGGTTTCAGAGGCAGCGGCTATTCAGGGAGCGGCCGACGCGCCCGGGACCGCCCTGCTGCGGACCCTGACGAAGCTCACCGCCGACCTGCCCGCCACCGACCCCGGCAAGGTCGCGGCCGCCGCCCTGCGCGGCCGCCATCCCGGTTCGGACGCGGCGGAGTTGCGCACTCTCGCGACCGAAGCGGCGGCCGGGCTGATCGCCGAGGAGCCGGAGTACTCGAAGCTCGCCGCGCGGCTGCTGACCCTCGCCATCGCCGAGGAGGCGGCCGGGCAGGGCGCGGTCTCCTTCTCCTCCTCGGTGGCCGTGGGGCACCGCGAGGGCCTGATCGCTGACGGCACGGCCGAGTTCGTGACCTCCCACGCCGCCCGCCTGGACGCGCTGGTCGACAAGGCGCTGGCCGACGGCGCCGACGACCGCTTCGGCTACTTCGGGCTGCGCACGCTGCACAGCCGCTATCTGCTCCGCCACCCGATCACCCGCCAGGTGATCGAGACCCCGCAGCACTTCCTGCTGCGGGTGGCCTGCGGACTGGCCGAGGACCACTCGCAGCGGGCGCTGGACGACGTCGCCGAGCTGTACCGGCTCACCAGCACGCTGTCCTACCTGCCCAGCTCCCCCACCCTGTTCAACTCCGGCACCCGGCACCCGCAGATGTCGTCCTGCTATCTGCTGGACTCGCCGCTGGACGAACTGGACTCGATCTACAACCGCTACCACCAGGTCGCACGGCTCTCCAAGCACGCGGGCGGCATCGGCCTGTCGTACTCGCGCATCCGCGCCCGCGGTTCGCTGATCCGCGGCACCAACGGGCACTCCAACGGCATCGTGCCGTTCCTGCGCACGCTCGACGCCTCCGTCGCCGCCGTCAACCAGGGCGGCCGGCGCAAGGGCGCGGCCTGTGTGTACCTGGAGACCTGGCACGCGGACATCGAGGAGTTCCTGGAACTGCGGGACAACACGGGCGAAGAGGCCCGCCGCACCCACAACCTCAACATCGCGCACTGGATCCCGGACGAGTTCATGCGCCGGGTCGAGGCCGACGCCGACTGGTCGCTGTTCTCGCCGGTCGACGCGCCCGCGCTGGTCGACCTGTGGGGCGAGGAGTTCGACGCCGCGTACACGAAGGCCGAGGCGGAGGGGCTGGCCGTCAAGACCGTCCCGGCGCGCCAGCTGTACGCCCGGATGATGCGCACCCTCGCGCAGACCGGCAACGGCTGGATGACCTTCAAGGACGCCGCCAACCGCACCGCCAACCAGACCGCCGAGCCCGGCCGGGTCGTGCACTCCTCCAACCTGTGCACCGAGATCCTGGAGGTCACGGACGACGGCGAGACGGCCGTGTGCAACCTGGGGTCGGTCAACCTGGCCGCGCATCTGGGCGAGGACGGTCAGATGGACTGGGCGCGGCTGGACGCGACCGTCCGTACCGCCGTCACCTTCCTCGACCGTGTGGTGGACATCAACTTCTACCCCACCCAGGAGGCCGGGGCGTCCAACTCCCGCTGGCGGCCGGTGGGTCTGGGCCTGATGGGCCTCCAGGACGTCTTCTTCCGGCTGCGGCTGCCCTTCGACTCGCCCGAGGCGCAGCAGCTGTCCACGCAGATCTCCGAGCGCATCATGCTCGCGGCGTACGAGGCGTCCTGCGCGCTCGCCGAGCGCCACGGCCCGCACCCGGCCTGGTCCGCCACCCGCACCGCGCGCGGTGTGCTGCACCCGGACCACTACACGGACGCGGTGGCGACCTGGCCCGAGCGGTGGGCGGCGCTGCGCGAGCGGATGGCCAAGTCCGGCATGCGGAACTCGCTCCTTCTGGCCATCGCCCCGACCGCGACGATCGCCTCGATCGCGGGCGTGTACGAGTGCATCGAGCCGCAGGTCTCCAACCTCTTCAAGCGCGAAACGCTCAGCGGTGAGTTCCTTCAGGTCAACTCCTACCTGGTGAACGACCTGAAGAAGCTCGGCGTATGGGACGCCCAGAGCCGCGAGGCGCTGCGTGAGTCCAACGGCTCGGTCCAGGACTTCTCCTGGGTGCCGAAGGAGGTGCGGGAGCTGTACCGGACCGCGTGGGAGGTCCCGCAGCGCGCCCTGATCGACATGGCCGCCGCCCGCACCCCGTACCTCGACCAGAGCCAGTCGCTGAACCTCTTCATGGCCTCGCCGACGATCGGCAAGCTCAGCTCGATGTACGCGTACGCCTGGAAGCGCGGCATCAAGACTACGTACTACCTGCGCTCGCGCCCGGCGACCCGGATCGCTCAGTCGGCGCGCGCCGCCGCCCCCGCCACCGTGCCCATCCCCACTCAGCAGGCGCCCGTCGACCCCGAGGTCATCGCCTGCTCCCTGGAAAACCCCGAGTCCTGCGAGGCCTGCCAGTGACCACCGCCCCCGAACGCCACAAGAACCTCCTGGACCCCGGGTTCGAGCTCACCCTGCGGCCGATGCGGTACCCGGACTTCTACGACCGCTACCGCGACGCGATCAAGAACACCTGGACCGTGGAGGAGGTCGACCTCCACTCGGACGTCGCCGACCTCGCCAAGCTCTCCCCCGGCGAGCAGCACCTGATCGGCCGCCTGGTCGCCTTCTTCGCGACCGGCGACTCGATCGTCGCGAACAACCTGGTGCTCACCCTCTACAAGCACATCAACTCGCCCGAGGCGCGGCTGTATCTGTCCCGGCAGCTCTTCGAGGAGGCCGTGCACGTCCAGTTCTATCTGACGCTGCTGGACACCTACCTCCCCGACCCGGACGACCGGGCCGCCGCGTTCGCCGCGGTGGAGAACATCCCGTCCATCCGGGAGAAGGCGGAATTCTGCTTCCGCTGGATCGACTCGGTCGACAAGATCGACCGGCTGGAGACCAAGGACGAGCGCCGCCGCTTCCTCCTCAACCTGATCTGCTTCGCGGCGTGCATCGAGGGCCTGTTCTTCTACGGCGCCTTCGCCTACGTCTACTGGTTCCGCTCCCGCGGCCTGCTGCACGGCCTGGCGACGGGCACCAACTGGGTGTTCCGCGACGAGACCATGCATATGAACTTCGCGTTCCAGGTGGTGGACACGGTCCGCGAGGAGGAGCCCGAGCTCTTCGACGACGAACTCCAGCAGCAGGTCACCGACATGCTGCGGGAGGCCGTCGAGGCCGAGCTGCAGTTCGCCCGCGACCTGTGCGGCGAGGGGCTGCCGGGCATGAACACCGAGTCGATGCGCCAGTACCTGGAGTGCGTCGCCGACCAGCGGCTCGCCCGCCTGGGCTTCGCCCCGGTCTACGGCTCGGAGAACCCGTTCTCCTTTATGGAGCTGCAGAACGTCCAGGAGCTGACCAACTTCTTCGAGCGCCGCGCCTCCGCGTACCAGGTGGCGGTCGAGGGCTCGGTCTCCTTCGACGACGACTTCTGAGCCGTTTCTGATTCAAACCCGATGTGCGCGCGGCGCCCCTGGGAATGTCCCGGGGGCGCCGCGCCACATGTCGGCCCCTGACCGGACGTGGCCACTCACCCGGGTGAACTGGGAAGATCAGGCGAACCGGGAAGCTCGCGCAGCCTACGCAGCGGTGAGAAGAACACCGGCAGGACGGCGAGGAGTTCGCCCAGGACGCCGACCCACATGGCCTGCCGGACGCCGATGCTCTGCCCGAGCACACTCCCGATGAGCGCGCCGACCGGCATCGAACCCCACACCACGAAACGGTTTGTGGCCATCACCACCGGGATGCCGACGTCACCATTGTTTTAGTCTGGGCGAAATCCTCGGGGCCTCGGGGCATCGGGGACTGGCGGATCGGCGGATCGGCGGAGGTGGTCGGGCATGGGCACGGTGCGGTTCGGCGTGCACGACGTGGTCAACATCAGGTTCGCGATATCACCGCTGGGCGAGGCCGTCGCCGCCTTCCGCGCCGCCCTCGACCCCGGGCGGCACGCCGTCCACCTGCCCTGGCTGCGGCCGGCCGTGGCCCTGCTCGAGGACCGCGGCCTCGCCCGCCGCACGGCGCCGCTGGCCGACTTGGCCCGCCGCGGAGCCCTACCGGACGCGCTGACGCCCCCTCCACGCTGCCCGCTGTCCGAGTTCGAGGAGGAGCTCGCCAAAGCACCGGTCGACGCGGAGCTCGCCGAGGCCGTACGCGCCTGGTGGCGGGCGGCCGTCGCACCGCACTGGCCGCGCATGCGAGCCCTCCAGGAGGCGGACATCGCACACCGGACGCGTCAACTCGCCGAGGACGGCATCCAGGAGGTGTTCGCCCACCTCCACCCGACTCTGAGCTGGGAGGGTGACCGCTTGGTCGCACCCCACCTCCGGCAGTCCGGAAGGGACTTCGACGGCATCGAGCTCGGCGGCACCGGAGTCACACTGGCGCCCACCGTGTTCGGGGCCGAGTGCCGTCTGCTGGCCGGAGACGGGGCGGCGCCGCCCGCCCTCGTCTACCCCGCGCGGGCGCTCGGCACTCTGTGGGAGCGGCGCGACCCCGCCGGTGACGGTCTCGCCCGGCTGATGGGCCGCAGCCGTGCCCGCCTCCTCGCACACACCAGCTCGCCCAGCACGACGACCCAGCTGGCCGCCCGAACCGGGCTGAGCCCGGGCGCGGTCTCCCAGCACCTCGCCGTCCTGCGCGACGCCGGACTGGTGACGAGCCACCGCTACCGGCGCGAAGTGCACTACACGGCGAGCGACCTCGGGACGGCGCTGCTGCACAGCCCCTGAGCGTACTCAGGAGGTGGCAGGCGTCAGTCGTTGGGCACCGTCTCGTAGCGCGGCGTGCCCTCCGCCATCTGCCGCAGCGCGTCCTTACGGTCGCGCTTGGAGAGGCGGTCGATGTAGAGCCGGCCGTAGAGGTGGTCGGTCTCGTGCTGCAGGCAGCGGGCGAAATAGCCGGTGCCCTGGACCGCGATCGGCTTGCCCTCGGCGTCCTGGCCGCGCACCACCGCGTAGTCGGGGCGGGCCAGCGAGGCGTACGCGGTGGGCACCGACAGACAGCCCTCATTGGAGTCGTCCAGGACGCGTCGGTCGGCCGGCAGCTCGTCCAGCACCGGGTTGCAGACCACGCCGACGTGCCGGACGCCGTCGTCGTCCGGGCAGTCGTAGACGAAGACCTTCAGGGCGACGCCGATCTGGTTGGCGGCCAGGCCCACGCCCTCGGCCGCCTTCTGGCTGGCGAACATGTCGTCGATCAGCGCGGCGAGCTTGTCGTCGAACTCCGTGACGTCCCGGCACTCCTTGTGCAGCACCGGATTGCCGACGACCGTGATCGGACGGGCCGTACCGCGCTCGCGGTACGCGCGCTCGCGCTCCTCACAGTCCTCCGTGTCCACGATGAACTCGTCGTCCACCCGCTGCTCAGTCCCTTGCTGCGCCATCGTCCGCCGCACGCCTTCCTCAAAACCAGACTCGTCGCCCTACAGGGTAACGGCCGCACCGCAGGCCGTAAGGCCCGCGCGGGATGGGCGGGTATATCAGCAGACCTCTTCCAGGTCCCGCCACTCGCGGGTGTCCGGGCTGTCCGCGACCCAGCCGTCCAGCAGCCCGCGCACCAGCCCGCTCGGCGCGGCGATCCCGCACTCCCGCTCCGCCACCCACAGCGAACCCGAGCCCGCCATACGGTGCCCCAGCGGGCCGGGCTGACCGGGCTCGCTGTGGTCATGCGGGTCCAGGTGCTCGCCCTCGCCCTCGTCGCTGGGCATCCGGCTCTCCGAACAGGAGCGGCACAGCAGCCGCACCGAGGACGACCAGTCCTCGGCGGCGAAGCCCGCGTCCGCCGCCAGCCGCTCCAGCGCGTCCCGGTCGGCCTCCGTCGCTGCCTCCAGCAGCACCACCCAGGTCGGCACCGGGGAGGGCGCCCACAGCTCGATCTCGTCGAAAACCGGGTAGGCAGGGCCGGCGGAGGTGACGCGCTCGCCGTGCGGAACGCCGTCGTGCAGCACCACCTCGCCCCAGCGGCGCCCGGAGGACGGCAGCGGGATGGACAGCACCTCGATCCGGGCCGGGTCCAGCCGGCGGCCCCAGACGACCTCCGACTCGCCCTCCGGCGACAGCCGTACCGCCGCGCTGCCCAGCTCCATGCCCAGCGGCTCACCGGACGCGGACGCCTCGCCGGGCACCTTCAGGCCGTACGCCTGCCAGGCGCGGCGCGCCAGCGGCCAGTCCTGCAGGGCGGTCGCGGCAATCCCCACGTTCCACCAGTCAGGGGCGCCGGTCTCGCGGTCCAGCAGCGCGACCGCGCGCAGCCCGGCCGCGCGCGCCTGCTCCCAGTCGTGCCGGAACTTGTGCAGCAGCGCCAGGTTGAACCAGGACTCCGACAGCCACGGCTCCAGGTCGGCGGCGCGGGTCAGCAACGCGCCCGCGTCCTCGTACCGGCCGTCTCCGATGAGCGTGAACGCGCGGTCCGTGGCCTGCCGCCATGACGCGGACGGCCGGTGCCGCACCTTGCCGAAGATCTTCACCATTCCCGCCTGCCGGTATCGAAGTAGCACCGAACCAGATGTCCTCGCGGACGGCGTAGCCCTCCCTCGACGACAACCTGCCACACATTCGCGGACATCTCAGCCCGGCCCCTCACGGTTCGGCCTGGGGACGATGCCCACCACACCTCCTTGCCGCCGGCCATAGGCCCGACACCCCCTCTCTTCGCATCCAACCATGCCCCTCGGGGCAGCCGCTCATTACCCGCGAGTTCTCACTTCGGGTGACCACGGACCTCGTCGTGCACCAGGTCATGCGCCGGATCGTGCTCCGGGTCGTACTCGGGGTCGTACTCGGGGTGGTGCTCCGGATCACGCTCCGGGTCGTGCTCCGGCCGTGACACGACCGTGGCCAGGGCCTCCACCACCACCGGGTCGAAGTCACGGCCCGTGCCCCGCCGCAACCGCTCCAGAGCCCCGGGCCCGACCGCGCCCCGGCCCTTCTGAGGGTTTCCCAGTGAGGTGCCCGGGGAACCTCCCACCAATTCGGTGTAGGCGTTTACCGCCCGCACGATACGGGCCGGAAGCGGCTGCTCCCGATAAGGGTCCGCCTGCCGCTCCACGATCTCCGCGACCTCGTCCGGCACCCCGGTCTGCCGTACGACAGCGCCCCCCAGCAGCGCTATCCGCCGCTGCTCGGCCTCCGGCAGCGGCTCGGTGGCCCCGGCCGGCACCGGGTCGAGCAGCGACAACTGCCCGACGTCGTGCATCAGCGCCGCGTACTCCAGCACGGTCAGCGACGGAGCGGACAGCCGCAGCTCATGGCCGACGGCGCGGCTCAGGCCGGCGACCCGGCGGGCGTGGCCCGCGGGGGTGTAGCCCGCTATCTCCGTCGTCCTCGCCAGCGAGGCGACGGTCTGGCGGCAGGTGGCCCGTATCCCGGCACAGCGGCGGAAGGAGTACTGGACGAGCAGCAGCGGCACACAGAGCACCGGCAGCATCCACAGCCCGGCCACGGCGACCGCCGGGGCCATCACCGCCGCCGTCGCGCAGATCACGGCCCCCACGCCAGGCAGCGCGCGCAGCTCATCGCGCAGCAGGGGCGCGTAGGAGCGGCCCGTACGCGTCCGGGCCGGCGCCGCGGCCAGCGCGGCATCACCGAGCGCGGCCAGCACCAGGACGAGCAGCAAGGCCGCGACGAGGCACGGACCATGACCGGGCCGGCCGAACCAGGAGGGCAACCGGCCGGTGTAGTGAAGCGGTTGGCAGCAGATCGCGACGAAGGCGACGGTGAGCACCCGGCGCGCGGCGCGGTCGAGGTCGAGGTCGGCCGGGTGTCCGAGGGCCATGCGCATCACCAGGGCGAGGAGGGATGCTGCCCCGACGACGGCGACGGCCTGGAGGACGCCGTACGTGGTCGGCGCACCGTCCAGCGGTCCCAGCGCGGCATAGCCGAGGGCCGCCGCGGCGGC
>NZ_MUNE01000392.1 GCF_002154605.1 Streptomyces milbemycinicus
GCGGGTGGTGTGGCCCAGCGGGTCGGTCTGGGCGATGACCTGGCAGGCGTCGTTGATGACATAGCGGCTGGTGTTGCCGTCGGGTGTGGTGACAGTGGTGACCCGGTGGCCGGTGGCGGGGTCGGCGTCGTGGTAGCCGATACGGACCGATATATGGCCCGCCTCGCCGCCTTCCGCGATACACCGGTCGCGGTTGTCGTAGACGTAGTCGTAGCGACGGTCGTTGGTGTCCGTCCAGGAGATGACCCGGCGCTCGTCGTCGTACGCGAACCGCAGCGGCAGACCGGAGGAGTTGATGACCTCGGTCAGATTGCCGTCGGTGTAGCCGTAGCGGACGATCTCCAGGTCCGAGCCGTCGGACGCGGCATCCGCCAGGTGGAGGGCGGTGACACGGCCACCGGCGGCGGTCAGCTTCAGGTGATGGCCGGCGCTGTGGCGGATATCTGTGGGCGCCCCCTCACCGTCGTAGTCGAAGGTGATGAAGTGGCCGCTTCCGTCCATGACCTGCGCCAGCCGCGCTACCCCGTCGCCCCCGCCCTCCGGGCCGGTGAAGTGGCAGACGCGGCCAGTGGGGGAGTCGGTGAGGGTGTAATCGCCGTGCGCATCCCGCTCCAGCGGCCACCGCGGACCCGCCGCGGGAAGGGTGGGCAGGCTGGGAGCCGGGTGCGGGTAGGACAACAGCAGCCCGTCCTCGCTGACGAACACCACGCCCTCGGCGTCGATCTCCAGCCGCTGGTCGGCCGTGCTCGACCACGAGGGACCGAACCAGCCCCCGGCCGCGTAGCCGGACTCCACCCGGCGGCGGAAGATCAGCGGCAGCTCGCCGGGCAGGGCGATATCCGTCTGGGGCAGGAACATCTTCCCGGTCGCCAGGTCCACCGGGTCCGTGCCATTGCACGTCTTCCCGGCGTCCTTGCGCGCGAACGGATGCGACCCCTCCTTGCGCAACGCCGCACGCGCCGCGTCCTCCCCACCACGGGCGTACCGGGCCGCGGTCATGCCCTCCCGGGCTGCGCCCATACCCGCCCGCGCCACGCCAAGCCCCTTGGTCCCGACCAGCTCGGGCACCAGACGGCCCAGCCCCTCCGACGGGTCCTTGGCGAAGGCGTCGAGCATGTTCTTGCCCGCCCCCACCGGGTCATTGGCCATCGTCACCAGCCCGGCCGCCGTGCTGTTCAGGTTCGTCACGTACTCGGCGGGGTGGGTGATGTTGTACGGGTCCAGCGGATTGAGCCCACGGGCGAAATTGACCAGTCCCGCCGTCCCCTTCACCACACCCCCGGCGAAGTGGTCCAGATCCAGTGCCATGCCCTGCAGGCCACTTGCCGCCTGCTCCGCATACGACGGCTTGGGCGGAGCGGCATCCCGCGCCTGCGCCACCGCCTTGACCGCCGTCTCCTCCGCGATGTTGCGCTGCCGCCGCGCCTCGTCCAGCTTCTCCTGCGCCGCCTTCGCCTTGGCGGGCCCAGGGTCGGCGAAATCCCCTGGCTTCTTCGGCTTGGCCCCCGGGTCCTTCCCGTCCTTCACAGCGGCTTTGTATGTGTCCACGGCCGCGTTGTACGTTTCGACCTTCCCGCTGTAGGCCGACCGCGCCTCCTCGGATGCCTTCTTGGCGGCCTTGTACGCGTCAATGGCCTCCTGTGCCTGGCCCTGCGCCCACTCCACGGTGCCTGCGAAGCCTTCCAGCGCCACCGCGGCCTTCTCGCAGGCGTCGGCGGCCTTGAACCATTTCTTCGGTTCGATGGACACCTTGTCCCGGAAGGCGTCCGCGCTCTTGCCCTTCAGGTGGGAGGCGTCCAGCCCCTTGAGGCCGTTGCCCACCTGGTCGAATGCCTTCTGGAAGTCCCGCAGATGCGTGGCCGTGGACCGGAGTTTGCCGGCGCTGCCGAAGATCAGCTTCTTCGGGTCCTCGGTCTCGTCCAGCTGCATCTCGGCGACATCGGCGCCCAGAGCGTTCGCCGCCGAACGGGACTTGTCACGGACCCAGTCCGCCCCGCCCTCCCAGCCGACCTTGTCCAAACCCTCCGCGGACTTGTTCCCCAGCCACTCCACGCCGTCGCCGACGGCCTCAGTGCCCGACTCGACCGCGTCGTCCAACCAGTCGGGGGTCAGATCCCACCCCATCAGCCCTTGTCTCCCTGCCCCGGGGCGTGACCTGCCCAGTCTTGCGTTTTGCGACCAATATGCACCGTACAACAGGGTGCCCTGCCGCTAACGACGTGGAATGGGCTGGTACGGTTCCCGCGATCACGCCCCGATCACAAGCCGGGCCCTCAGCTGCCGGCCGGTGCTGTCCGCTCGGCCCGGATGTCGTGGCCGTCGGCGGTCAGACAGCGGCCGGTGGACAGGTCGTAACGCCAGCCGTGCAGGGTGCAGGTGAGCTCGTCGCCTTCGATCTGTCCGAACCGGCCGAGGTCGGCGCGCAGATGCGGGCAGCGCCGCTGGACGCGCCAGTCGCCCAGCTCGACGTGTTGGCCGTCGTCGTGCCCGGAGTCGTAGTAGTTCTCCACGTACTCAATGCGCTCGCTGGACAGACACTTGAAGAACACGTACAGGAATTCGTTGTACGGCCCGATCCGGCTGGCCCTGAAGCGCAGGGACAGCAGCAGACTGTTTGACCAGTCGACCTCGCGCCGGGCGATGTTAGTGGCCACCAGGTCGCCCGTGGTGGACAGCGTGTAGCGGCAGCGCTCACCGTCCCAGCGGCGGACCTGGCGGGCCGGGAAGTCGATCACGATCGGGGTGTCGTCCACATCCAGCCGGACCGGGCCGCCGACCCCGTCGCAGATCCGGTCAGCGCGCGCCAACAGCGGTTCCCACCACTGCTTGAGCTCGGCCAGCAGACGTTCGGGCGGCAGTACCGGGGCTCGCGAGGCGCGCTCGGCGGCGAGCGCGGGCTGCTGTCTGCGGGCGAAGTCACGCAGGTAGGCGTCCTTTTGCTCGAAGATGTGGTCGATCTCTTTGGCGGTGTAGCGGTGGGTGAGCTTGCACGCGGTGTGCAGCGGTTCGGCGACGGTGCCCGGCAGCAGCAGGTGTGCCGAGGTGTCCGGCCGCGCCTCGGCGAGCTCCGCAAGGAACTCCCGCTGGTCGACGAAGATGCTCTCCCCGTCACGGCCGGTGCCGTTGAACTGGAACAGGTCCTCGTCCAGGAAGCAGGGCGGGCCGGCGTTGGGGAACACATGCTTGGCCTCGACGGCGTCGATATAGCGCAGGGCCCGCTCGGACTGCCCCTCGCGCTTACGGGCGGCGAACTCCCGCTTCGCGGTGTCCGGCAGTTGATAGACCATCGGCCACCAAATCGCCCCGGAGAACTGCAGGAAGTGCGCGTCGACCTCGCCGAACGCCCGGATCGAGGGGATGTCCAGCGGGTGTGCGTCGTTCTGGTTGAGCAGCACCGTCTCCCCGTCGTCCAGCGACAGCGCGGAGTCGCCGATGGGGCCGTCGCCGGGGCCGGTCAGGGCGGTGATCATGATGCGCAGGCCATCGCGCTCGACCGGGACACCGCTTTCGGTGCGCAGGAATTCGCTGAATCCGAGCGCACGCAGCTCGAACTCCAACTCGTCGGTGGCGAAGGCGGGGAGCAACACGGTGAGGTCCTTGCGCACATTGCGGCGCAGGTTCTCCGCGTCGAAGTGGTCGCGGTGCAGATGCGATACGTACAGGTAGTCCGCGGCCCGCCCGTAGTGGTCCCAGTCCAGGTCGGTGTTGTCGGGGAACGGGAACCACGAGCCGAAGAAGGCCGGGTTGACCCAGGGGTCGCAGAGCACCGTTCCGGCGGCGGTTTCGATGAACAGTCCAGCATGCCCAAGTCCGGTTACACGCATAGCGCAGCACCTCAGCCCGGCTCCGTAGGTCACCCGCCCCAACCGTCACGGAAGGGGCCGGTACATCACGTTTTTCACTGTGTGGGGATTTCGGGGCGTGTGCACCCGCAGCGCGCGTGTCCCAGGACGCCGGGACACGCGGATGGCCAGGCCAGGGGCGGTGGCCCGGATTTGGTTTCCCCTGGTCGAGCGTCGCCCGGTTGCCGTAGCCCGGCGTGTCGCGCGGCGTCGATCGGTGGCCGGCTGATCGGTGGCCGGACCTCCGGGCCCGGTGTCCCCGGCCGTCGCGCACCCACGCCACGTACTCCACCGGGAGTACGCCCGGCCACCGCCCCGGGGCGACGCCGTCGCGGCCCTGGCCGGTCTAGCGTTGCGGGTATGCGTGAATTCTCCCGGGGATGGCACCCCAGGTCCGGCCGGGCAGCCGCCCGGCCCTGGGGTCCTCCGTGGTGGGGCGCGGGCCCCACCGCCAGTCTGCCGTGGCGCTCGTCGCTGGTCGTCGCGTTCCTCCAGCTGGTCGGAACGCAGTTTGCCGCGGAGAACCAGCCCGAGCGGGCCGACCTCGGCCTCGTCGGCCGGGCGCTGCTGGTGGCCGGGCCCGCGCTGCTTTTGATGCGCCACCGACACCCCCGGCTCGCCGTCCTCGGCACCTCGGCCGTCACCGTGCTCTACCTCGGCGCCGGATACCCCTACGGCCCCGTCTTCCTCAGCGTCGTCGTCGCCTGCTTCGCCGCTGTCGCCGCCGGTCGGCGGGTGGCTGCCTGGAGCGCGCTCGGGGCGCTGTGGACCGCCCATCTGCTCATCTCGCACTGGCTCTATCGATGGCTGCCGCCCGAGGGCGACGGCCCCGCCGCCTGGGGGACGGAGGCGGTCGTCGCGGCCTGGGCGGTGGCGGTCGTCGCCGCCTCCGAACTCGTCCGCGTACGGCGGGAGCAGTGGGCCCGCGAGCGGGCCGAGCGGGAGGCGGCGGAGCGGAGACGGGCCGACGAGGAGCGGCTGCGCATCGCCCGCGAGCTGCACGACGTCCTCGCCCACAGCATCTCGGTCATCAACGTCCAGGCGGGCGTCGGCCTCGCCCTCCTCGACCAGGACCCCGAGCAGGCCCGCACCGCCCTGACCACCATCAAGGCGGCCAGCAAGGAGGCGCTGGGCGAGGTCCGCCAGGTCCTGGACACGCTCAGGGCGCCCGGGGCCGCGCCCCGCTCGCCCGCCCCCGGTCTGGACCGGCTGGACGAGCTGACCGAACAGGCTCGTGGTATGGGCCTCGCGGTGAGCGTCGAGGCGGACGGAGTACGGACCGCTCTGCCGCCCGGCACCGACCTCGCCGCCTTCCGTATCGTCCAGGAGGCCCTGACCAACATCGTCCGCCACTCCGGCTCCCGCACCGCCCGGGTTCTGCTGCGCTACGCCCCGGCCGAGCTGGAGCTGCGGATCGACGACGACGGTCCGGCGACCGCCGTCGGCCCGACGAGTGGCGTCGGCGGCGGTGGCAACGGCCTGGTCGGCATGCGTGAGCGGGCCGCCGCGCTCGGCGGCACGGTGGTGGCCGGGCCGCGCCCGGACGGCGGCTTCCGGGTCCGGGCCCGCCTTCCGCTCACCGCCGCTACGGTGTCCCCGACACCGCGGCACGAGACGCCGTCGGGAAAACCGTCGGAGAAGCCGTCGGGCGGAGCGACCACCATGGAGGCCCCTTGAGCTCCCTGATCCGTGTAGTGCTCGCCGACGACCAGGTGCTGGTCCGCGCCGGGTTCCGCGCCCTGCTGGACGCCCAGCCCGACATCGAGGTGGTCGGCGAGGCCGCCGACGGCGAGCGGGCGGTGGCGCAGGTCTGTGAGGTGCGCCCGGACGTGGTCCTGATGGACATCCGCATGCCGCAGCTCGACGGCCTCGCCGCCACCCGCCGGATCACCGAGGACCCCGCGCTCGCCGAGGTGAAGGTGGTCATGCTGACCACCTTCGAGCTCGACGAGTACGTCTTCGAGGCGATCCGCTCGGGCGCCTCCGGCTTTCTGGTCAAGGACACCGAGCCCGAGGAGCTGCTGCGCGCCGTACGGGCGGTCGTCGCGGGCGACGCGCTGCTCTCGCCCGGCGTCACGCGCCGGCTCATCGCCGAGTTCGCCGCCCGGTCGAAGGAGCCGGCGCCCGCCGCCGTGCTCGCGGAGCTGACCGAGCGCGAGCGGGAGGTGATGGCGCTGGTGGGCATCGGGCTGTCGAACGAGGAGATCGCCCGGCGGCTGGTTGTCAGCCCGCTCACGGCCAAGACCCATGTCAGCCGCACGATGATCAAGCTGGGCGCACGCGACCGCGCCCAACTCGTCGTCCTCGCCTACGAGTCGGGCCTGGTACGCCCGGGCTGGCTCGGCTGATTGATTTCCGGCTCGGTTTTCCCCCAGCTACGGCTGGCGGGGGCACCTCCCAGCGGTGGCTGGGGGCGCCCCCGGGCCACCGGGCCCGCCCCACGCCGCCTGGTCAGAACAGCCCCTCCGGCTTCGCCGCCTCCCGCACCGGCGCGGCCACCTCCGCCGTGGTGGCGGCGTCCGCGGGGGCCGCGGCCAGCGGCCAGCCCGCCAGCTGCCGGGTGTCGAGCAGCAGGGCGCGGTCCGCCGAGTCGGTCAGGTGGACATCCGGCCCGGCCACGGCCTCCACCTGGCCCGCCACCGTACGGCCGGGGGCGAGCCGGATGACGCCGTGCACCGGCCGCACGCGGTCCAGGTGGAAGACGGCGTCATGGTGGACGGGCGCACACGGACAGAGGGCGAGGGATTCCGGGAGCCCGCCCAGGGCGCACGCCCGCGCGTGCAGCGCGGCGAGCGCTGCCGCGCGCTCCCGCTGGGGCGGCGGGGCCTCGCGGGCGGCGCGCTTGGCGGCGTACGGGAAGCGGTCCGGCACCCCGAGCGCGGCGCCCAGCACGGCCTCCGCCCGGCGGGCGGCCATCAGCGGGCCGCGTCCGAGCAAGGTGTAGGAGAGGGCGGCCTGTTCGAGCAGCCGGGCTCCCTCGCGTTCGGTAGCGGTGATCCCGACCTTGATCAGATCTGGCCCGAACCAGGCGAGATAGACGTCGTACGGGCGCGGGTCGTCGGTGCGGGTGTCGGCGGCCACCGAGTACGAGCGGTCCAGCCGGGCGCACTCCGGGCACTGGGCGGAGACGGCGGACGCGGACACCTCGGCGCCCGCCGGGCACGGCGTGTGCCGGGCGCCCCTGCGCACGCCGACGCACCAGCGGCCCGGCCCGGTGGTGAAGCCCAGCGGGCGGCCGGGCGACAGGGGGGAGGTGCGGTCGCCGTGGGCGGGGTGGTGCCAGGCCAGCGCGGGGCCCGACCGCCCCCAGCGCAGCCCCGCGCACCGCCAATGCGTCATACCAGGACCTCTTGCCTCAGGACCTCTTGCCTACGGGCCTCTTGTCTACCGGGGGAGAACGTCAGCGGTGCCGCTTGTGCGGCAGCCACCACAGGACCTGGAGGACCGGGCGGCGAACCCGACCGTGGCCGTGATGGCGGCGCCCTTCAGCCAGGTCTTCTCCGCCGCTCGGCCCAAGTCGCCGAAGAGGGCCGGGCTCGCGCAGACAAAGAACAGCAGGGCCGCCAGCAGGGCGCCGGTGACGACCGCGAACATGATCTCCACGGTGACGGCGTCACGGTCGGCCTGGGTGCGCGGACCGCTCATGGCGTTCATGCCTCTCATCCCTTCAGCTTAGGGTCTTGCCGATGGTCAAGACGTCTGCGGCGTACGTCCGGTGCCGGCGCGGCGAAGATACGGCGAACAACGGCGAACAACGGCGAACAACGGCGAACAACGGCGAACAACGGCGAAGAACGGCGGTGGGAGAGGAGACGGGGCGTACACCGGAAAGCCCGGCGTACGCCCCGCCCGCCTCAGAAGCCCGAGCGCTCCCGCCACAGTTCGGCCAGCGATGTGTCGCCCGTGGCCCGCAGCCGCGCCATCGGCAGGCGGTTCCACAGCGTCAGATACAGCTCCTCCGCCGAACCGGACAGCTCGCAGTCGGCGTCTCCTGCGTCGCCGGCCTCGGCGCGCGGAGGGGCGTCGGACAGCCGCACCGTCCAGACGACCTCGGCGTCCGTGGCCCGCAGCCGCAGGGTGCGCGGTGTCTCCGTCCGCACCTTGCTCCGCTCGGTGGCGTGGAACCCGGTCAGCAGCTCGCCGAGGCCGTCGGCCGCGAAGGCCGGGGCGACGGGGGAGAGGTCCTTGCCGAGCGCCGACTCCGCGTCGACCCGGTGGATCGCCGTCTCGTGCGCCTGCCGCCGCGCCCAGAACGCGAGCGGTGAGTGGGAGGTGGGCAGGATGGTGAAGTACCGCCCCTCCGGGTCGGCCTCGTTCAGCGCCTTGACCAGCGCGCCGTGGCCGTCGCGGAACCAGGGCGTCAGATCTGTGTCCTCGGGCTCCTGGCCGGGCTGGGGCCGCACCATTTCGGTCAGCCCCTCGGTGAGGATACGGGTCACCCAGCGGTGCACCATCCCGACGTGTGCCAGCAGGTCCCGTACCCGCCAATCGGGGCACGTGGGTACCTGCGCGTCCGGCCCGGCCTGCTGCGCGGCGTCGGCCAGCAGCCGACCCTCCCGGTCCAGAGCATCGATCAACTCGGCAATGTCCATGGCGAAATTCTGCCAGTTTTGATCGAACATCCCGTGCCCGGGCAGTGGAGACGGGCTCACGCCGACTTGTCGGCGGGCTGACCTGCCCCGCGCGCGCCGTACGCCACGGCCGCCGCCACCGCCGCCAGCAGGGCGACCGTGGTCAGGGCGGTCGGCAGGGAGAACCCGCCGGCAAGGAAGCCGATGGCCGGCGGGCCGACCAGCATCCCGCCGTAGCCGAAGGTGGAGGCCGCGGCGACCCCGCTCGGCCCGGTCAGGGCGCCCGCCCGGGCGATGGCGACGGGGAAGAGGTTGGCGAGGCCGAGACCGGTGACGGCGAAGCCGAGGAGCGCGAGCCAGACGGTGGGGGCGAGCGAGCCGAGCAGCATGCCGGCCGCGGCCGTGGTGCCGCCCGCGACCAGTGTGCGGGTCTGGCCGAGCCGTTCGAGGAGCGCGGTGCCGCTCAGCCTGCCGACGGCCATCATCAGGGCGAAGACCGAGTAGCCCGCTGCGGCGACACCCGGGGACGCGTCCAGGTCCTGGTCCAGATGGAGCGCGGCCCAGTCGGCCATCGCCCCCTCGCCGTACGCCGTGCACAGCGCGATCAGCCCGAAGACGGCGACGAGCCGACGCGCCGCGCTCCGGGAATCGGCTCCAGGCGCCCGCCCGTCCGGTGCCGCGCCTTCCACGCCTTCCGCGCCTTCCTCAAGCGGCGCCGGTACGGGTACGGGGACCGGGAGGCGGATCAGGGCCCGGCCCGCGACCGCCGCGAGCAGCAGCCCGGACGCGGCGAGGAGCGACAGATGGGCGGTGGGGCTGAGCTGCCCCGCTATCAGTCCGCCCAGGGCCGCCCCGGCCATCCCGCCCAGACTGAACGCGGCGTGGAAGCTGGGCATGACGGGGCGGCGCAGCGCGGCGATGAGATCGACGGCCGCGCTGTTCATGGCGACGTTGAGCCCGCCGAACCCGGCCCCGAAGACCAGCAGGACCAGCCCGAGGGCGAGCGCGGAGCCGGTCAGCGGCGGCAGCGCGACGCTGAGCGAGAACAGGACGGCCAAGGCCACCGTCGTGGGGTGGCTGCCGAAGCGGCGGCAGAGCCGGCCGGTGACCATCATGGTGGCGACCGCGCCCGCGGACACGCCCAGCAGGGCGAGCCCGAGGGCGCCTTCCGACGCGCCCGTCCGGTCCTTGATCGCGGGAATCCGGACCACCCAACCGGCGAATACGAATCCGTCGAGGGCGAAGAACGCGGTGATGGCGGTGCGCAGTTGAGCGAGCGATCGGTCGGCCGTGGCGGGGCGCCGCCTCCCCGGAATGACCGTCCATGTTTTGTTTCGTGTCGGCACAAAGTGAGAATAGGGGCGTGACCCAGACACGGACAAGGCTCGAGCGGGGCCGAAGCGCTCTCGGCCCGGCGCTGGAGCTCGTACACACCGGCCGGGCGCCCACGCGGGCGGTGCTCACGACCGAACTCGGCGTGACCAGAGCGACCGCGGGCGCCGTCGCCGCCGAACTCGAAGCGCTCGGCCTGATCAAGGTCGACTCCCGCCCGCTGGGGGCCGCCGGGGCGCAGGGCCGCCCCTCGCACCGCCTCTCGATCGCTCCCCACGGCCCGGTGGCCCTCGCCGCCCAGGTGCACGCCGACGGCTTCCGCGCGGCTCTGGTCGGGCTCGGCGGCCGGATCGTGGCCACCGACCCCGGCTGTATGACCGTGCCCGCCGATCCGGCGCATGTCATCGACGCGGTCGTCGAGGCCGGGGCCCGGCTGCTGCGCGAGAGCGGCCGCCGCTGCGTGGGCGCCGGGCTCGCGGTCCCGTCCGCGGTGGCCGAACCGGAGGGCACCGCGCTCAACCCGCTGCATATCGCCTGGCCCGCGGGCGCGCCCGTACGCGAGCTGTTCACCCGGAGCCTCGCCGCGGCGGGCGTCCGCGGCCCGTCCGGGGCGCCCCTGGCCGGTCTCGCCGGCAACGACGTCAACCTCGCGGCCCTGGCCGAGCACCGCCATGGCGCGGGCGGCGGCGCCCAGCACCTGCTCTGCGTCGCCACCGGCCACCGCGGCGTCGGCGGGGCGCTGGTCCTCGACGGGCGGCTGCACACCGGCAGCGCGGGCCTGGCCCTCGAGGTCGGCCATCTGACCGTCAACCCGGAGGGACCGCCCTGCCACTGCGGCAGCCGCGGCTGTCTGGACATCGAGGCCGACCCGCTGGCCTTCCTCGTCGCCGCCGGACGCGACCCGGGCCCCGAGGTGTCGCTCCTCCAGCAGGCGCGCGACCTGCTCCGCGAGGAGTACGCCGACCCGTCAGTGCGGGCCGCCGCTGACCTCCTCATCGACCGGCTCGGCCTCGGCCTTGCCGGGCTCGTCAACATCCTCAACCCCGACCGCATCATCCTCGGCGGGCTGCACCGCGAGCTCCTGGAGGCCGACCCCGAGCGGCTGCGGACGGTCGTGGCCGAGCGCAGCCTGTGGGGGCGCAGCGGGGGCGTACCCGTCCTGCCGTGCACCCTGGACCACAACAGTCTTGTCGGCGCGGCGGAGTTGGCGTGGCAGGCGGTGCTCGACGACCCGCTGGAGGCGCTTGGCGTGGCGTGACCCGGGGCGGTGCGATACGGCCGCCCCCCCCGGGCCCGCCCCAGCCCAAGTGCCGGGTCCGTACAGTCAGCCCGTACGTCAGCCCGTACGTCAGTCCGCGCGCCAGACCGTGGCCAGGGCGCGGGCCGGGTTGGCGGTGAGGATCCGGTGCACCACGTCGGCGCCCACGGCGAGTTCAAGCCGTGGGCGCAGCCGGCGGAGCAGATACGGCATGCCCGGGCCGCCGTTCACCGACCGGGCCGCGGCCGTGGTCGTATCGCCGCCCAGCAGCAGCTGGTCGGCGTACCCGGCGTCCACGAGCGCGGCCAGCGCGTCGGGCAGCCGCCAGTCCATGGCGTGGTTGGCGCGGGAGGGCCCGTCGAAGGCGAGGAACGCCCCGGCCCGGGCGGCCTGTTGGTGCACGACCGAGTCGGGCGAGCGGTTGAGGTGGCCGAGGATCACGTGCTGCGGCGCCACTCCGTGCTCGTCGCACAGTAGGTCCAGGACGTCCAGGGCGGCCGTCCCCAGCTCCAGGTGGACGGCGATGGGCGCGCCGGTGCGGTGGTGGGCGTGGGCGGCCGCGGCCATCGTGCGGCGGGCGTGGGCGTCGAGGCCGTGGAAGCCGCCCGCGACCTTGATCAGCCCGGCGCGCGGCCCCGTGCCGCCGATGCCGCGCGTCAGCTCGTCGACGAAGAGCTCGGCGAGCCCGTCGAGCACCGCTTCGACGGCGCCCGGCGCGTAGTGGTGGGCCTGGTGCAGCCCCGTCGCGGCCACGAGATGGACGCCGGTGGCCCGGGAGAGCCCGACCAGCTCGCCGGCCGTCCGCCCGAGGCCGTAGGGCGTCCACTGCACCACCGTGCGCCCGCCGAGCCCGTGGAAGGCCCGCAGCTCCGCGTCCGCCGCGGCCACGTCGGCCAGCTCCTGCCCGGGCAGCAGCGCGCTGCGGAAGAACAGGTGGTCGTGCGCGTCGCAGACGCCCAGCGCATCGCCGGGGACATCGCCGAGCACGGTCCGGACGGCAGCCCGTACGGCAGTCTGCGCGACGGTCTGCCCCGTGGTCTCTCCCATGGCCTGTCGGGCCTGTCCGGCCGCGCTCACCACTGGCGCCCGCGGGGGAGCCGGGCCAGGTCGGGCGCGGAGAGGTGGAGCACCTGGTAGCGGTCGCCGGGGGCGCCGGGCGGGGCGGTGTCTTCCCAGAGGGTGAAGTGCAGCAGCTCCCAGCCGCGCGGGTCGATGCCGAGGGCCGTCGAGTGCACCCCGTCCGTACGGGCCAGCCGCCGCAGCTCCTCCAGCGCGTCCTCGACCGCGCCCGCCGGACCGCTGCCCGAAGGGTCGGCGTCCGCCGGGACGGCCACGGCGTGGCGGGTGGCGGTGCGCGGTACGGAGGCCAGGGCCGGGCCGTGCTCGAAGGCGAGCCCCTGCCAGTTCTCGACCGTGGGGCGGCCGAAGTCCCGGACGATGCCCTGGAATCCGGGTCCCCACAGAAAGCGGTTCATGGCTTCTGGCTCGGCCCATAGGTAGAACGGCGCATATTGGTTGACCGGGGAGCCGTCGACCCCGCGCTCGCGGATGCCGTACGCCTTTAGCCCGAGCCCCGAAAAGCCGTCCAGGGCTGGGCCCTTCGACTCCACTCGGCGCCGGATGATCTTCATGTCGTAGTCGGCGGGCAGGGTGATCCGGTACTGCATGGCGTGCAAGGAGAACTCCTGTCGGGTCAGACCGGGGAAGCGCGTGGCGCCTTGATGAGCCGGCGCCGTGCGAGGCGGAACGGCGAGGGCGTTACGGAGCGGGCCGGCGAGGTGCGCGGGTGGCGAGCAGATCCAGCAGGCCCTGTACGGCGGCGTCGAAGGGCGCCGTCGACCCCGCGGCGCGGGCCACCACATAGCCGCCCTGAATGGTCGCCACGACCGAGGCGGCGGTCCGCTCGGGGTCAAGACCCGCGTCGAACTCCCCGCGCTCCACGCCCTCGGAGACGATCTGGGCCAGCCTGGCGCGCAGCCAGTCGAGCGTTTCCGTCACCGGCTCGCGCAGCGCGGGGTCGGCGATGATGTCCGGATCCATCGTCAGCCGGCCGATCGGGCAGCCGCGCAGCACCTCACGCTCCCGCAGCAGATAGGCGCGGATGCGGTCGTACGCGGTCCCGGGGGCGGAGAAGCACGCCTCGGCCGTGGCGCGCATCTGCTCCGCGGTGCGGCGGATGGCGGCGAGCGCGAGGTCGGGCTTGCCGCTGAAGTGGTGGTACATGCTGCCCTGGCCCGCGCCGGCGCGCTGCTGGATGGCCTTGGGGCTGGTGCCCACGTAGCCGCGCTCCCACAGCAGGTCCTGGGTGCTCTCGATCAACCGGTCCGCAGTGCTCATGGAGCCACTGTACATACTAGTAAGTACAGATGGGGTGTGGCGCCGGGTCCGACACGGCGTCGGACCCGGGGTGCGGGGTCAGTGGTGCACGGCGGACCGGGCGGCCGGCGCCCGCTCCCGGACCACCCCGGCCGGCGGCGCGGGACGGGTGAGGTCGGCGCGGTCGGGCGGGGCGGTGCGGCCCGCGCCATGGGTCGCGAAGGGGGACTTGGCGGGGGCGGCGGCCTGCGGTACGGCCAGGGTGAACCACACGACCTTCCCGCTGCCGTCGTCCCGGGCGTGCATGCCCCAGCTCTGGCTGACCGCCGCGACCAGGGCGAGCCCGCGGCCATGGGTGGCCAGCAGATCGCATTCGCGGACGCGCGGCAGTCGCGGATCCTGATCGCGGACCGAGACCGTCAGGCGGTCCATCATGAGGACGATCTCCACCGTGCACTGCTTGTCGGGCTCGGCGTGCCGGTGGACGTTGGTGAGCAGTTCGGTGACGGCGAGCGCGGCGGGATCGATGAGCGGATCCAGATGCCAGTAACGCAACTGCGCGGACACGATTCTGCGGACCTGTCCGATCCGCGACGGCAGGGCCTGCAGCTCCACCGTGCAATGCCTGCTTGGACGACTGATCACGGCTGCGACTCCCTGAAGAAGTTGGGGCATAGCCTGATGCAGATGCGGGCGTCGAACACGTTCAGCAGTGGTGGCTGCTGGGCGCGACCGGGAAGGGGCCGGTTCTCAGCGTCACCGCCCGTTGACCCTCAGTGATAACTGATGTGCGTCCAGGGTCAACCCCGCTGCCCGCATGCGCAACTCAGGGGGCACCTCCCGGTAGTGGCCGGGGGAGGTGTCAGCCCTTGGGTGAATGGCCTCGCGCGCTGCGGATCGCGTCGAGGAGGCGATTGGCGGCGCCTGGCGCGGCGGCCTTCGCCGCGGCGTCCCGCTGGCCCAGAGTGAGGCGATAGCGGGTGCCGTTGACCGTTGCGAGGGCCTGGTCGCCGTCCGTGAACCACGGCTTGCTCGCATGGACCGACTGCACGGGGGCGCTGTCGATTTCCCGGCCGTAACTGGTCAGCAACTGCAGCCTGCCGTCCTTGATCAGGACCTGTCCGGCATGCGTGACCGAGCGCAGAAACCGCTCGATCCGCACCCCGCGGGCGTTGAACTCGGTATCGGCCACGGTGACCGCCTCCCCGCTCTGTCTCGCCGGCATGCGCGCCGCTCTCCCATGTCTTCCATATTTTCCCTGCTGCGCAGTGTGCCCGGGACAGGCACGGGATGCCAGGGCGCACTGGTGCCCACTTATGATCCGAAAAGGTCCAAGTTCACCACTGGATCGCCACAAGAGGCAAGGGGCGGCGCGTGGAGAGCGCGGTGAGCGCCGCCGATGAGACCGTCGGCACCGCGCCCTGGAGTGGGCCATGCGACGCCCTGGAGTGCGCCATGGGGTGCGAGGCGGGCGGCTCCACGGGCATCAGGTCGTGGGGCGCGTTGAAGGCCGTCGCGGAGCGGGGCGCCGGGGGGTCACTGGGGGCGCACGGGGAGCGCGGTCGCGCTCCTGTGCGACCCTGGCGACTGGTGTCCCGAAAAGTGCTCCTCGCGCTGTCTCGACAAGCGCGACCCGGTACGACTCAGGGCGACCCGGTGCGACTCAGGAAGACTCCGCCGACCTGCGCCCGTGCTCAGTCGGCGGCTCAGTCGGCGGCTCGGTCGGCCAGTCGGCGGTCCAGTGCGCGCACCGCGTCGCGGAAGGCGCGCCGCAGGCCCGGCCGCAGCAGCCGCAGGGCGCCCCGCAGCGGTGCCACCCCGTCCACCGCGAAGGTGTACCGCACCACGGAGCCGGTGCCGGAGGGGGACGGCATCAGCCGCCACTCCTCCAGCAGGGCGCGCAGTCCCGGCGCATTCGTCCGGTCCACGCGGTAGGCGTAGCACTCCGCGGGGTCCGCCGCCATGACCGTCTCGACGAAGCGGGTGCCGCCCTTCAGCCGGATCTCGCGGCCCTTGCCGTCGTCGGCGGAGCGGGCGGCGGCGACCTGGCGGTACCAGCGCGGCCAGTTCTCGACATCGGCCAGCGCCTGGAACACCGCCTCGGGCGGGGCGGTGGTCTCGGCGACGAAGACCAGCCGCAGCGGGGCCGTGCGGACGTAGTCGAGTCCCACGGGGCGCAGACGATGCCTCATGCCGCCCACGGTAACTGACTGCTCGTCAGATGTCTGCGGCCCCAGTCGGCTCTCCTCTCCCCGCTCAGTCTCGGGGCGCTTCTACGCGCGGGCTTCCTTCGTCGCTGCTCGCTCCTTCGTCGCTGCGCGGCTCCTCAGTCCAGCCCGCACAGCGCCCCGAGACACGCTCGCCTCTCCCCGCTCAGTCTCGGGGTGCCCCGAAACACGCTCACATGGCGGCCTCGCCCGCCACCACCAGCTCCCCCGGCAGATGCTCCAGGATCTCCGCCCGTGCATCCCCGGGCAGCCCCGGGTCCGTCACCAGCGCGTCCACCTCGTCCAGCGATGCGAAGGAACTCAGGCCCACCGTGCCCCACTTGGTGTGGTCGGCGACCACCACCACCCGCCGCGCCGAGCGGACGAAGTGCCGGTTGGTCTCCGCCTCCGCCAGGTTCGGGGTGGACAGGCCGGCCTCCACCGATATCCCGTGCACCCCCAGGAACAGCACATCGAAGTGGAGCGAGCGGACCGCGGCGTCCGCGACCGGACCCACCAGCGTGTCCGAGGGGGTGCGCACCCCGCCCGTGAGCACCACTGTCGCCGCCCCGGGGCGCGGCCCCGCCCCGCCGCCCGCGGCCGACCGCTGCGCGTTGTAGAACACGTCCGCCACCCGCACCGAGTTTGTCACCACGGTCAGGTCCGGCACATCCAGCAACTGCTGTGCCAGCGCGAACGCCGTGGTCCCGCCGGCCAGCGCGATGGCGGTGCCGGGCGCGGCCATCGCAGCGGCGGCCTTCGCGATGTCCTCCTTGGCGCTCAGCTCAAGACCCGACTTGGCCTCGAACCCCGGCTCGTACGTGCTCGCCTCGGCGACCGGCACCGCGCCGCCGTGCACCTTCTCCACCATGCCCAGCCGGGCCAGGGCGTCCAGATCGCGACGGACCGTCATATCCGACACGTTCAACTTGCGGGTCAGCTCGTTGACCCGCACCCCGCCGCGCCGTCTCACCTCGTCGAGGATCAGGGCACGCCGCTGCTCGGCGAGGAGATTCTGGTTGTCGCTCACCGCGGCCCGTCCCTTCTCGTCTCCCGTCGGCTTTTCACCGCTCGCGGGCACATCTTCGCATGCCGTGGGGACACACGATCGTCTCCGAACCCCGGGATTACGATTTCGCCACGCCCGGCGCTGCCGCGTCGGGCGCCCGCGCCGAGGGCACGATCCTGGACGGAACGACCACACCGGGATCGGGGGGCACGGTGGCACAGGCGATGCGTACGAGTGCGGAAACGGCGGCCGAAGCGGGCGGAGGGCCCCCGCCCGACCTGGAGTTACTGGTCCACGGCGTCGGCGGGACCACCCCGCAGGAAATGCTCACCGACCCGCGGACCGTGCTGGTCACCGGCGACGAGACCGCGGGGATCTACCGGCGCATCGAGGACGCCGACGCCGAGGACCGCCCGCAGGACTACCGCGAATCGCCGGTCCGTGAGGCCTACTGCTGGTCCAACCTCACCTCCGGCAACGGGGCCCGCGCGCTGTGGCTGCTCCTGCTGCCCTTCATGGTCGCCAACCTCGCCCACTGGATGCGGCCCGCCGCCGACCGGCGCGAGCGCACCGTGCGCGGCTACGGCCTCCTGGTGCGGCTGATCGCGCTGAGCCTGACCGTCCTGCTGCTCGCCGGGGCCTGCGAGGTGGCGCTCGACCTGGTGGCCTGGCAGTGCGCCGGCTCCCATTCCTGCGGCGGCCACAGGTCCTGGCTCGGCTTCATGTCGCCCCGGGACCACGGCTGGTGGAGCCAGCCCGGCCGCCGCCTCGCCCTGGCCTCGCTCGTGCCCACCGCGCTCGGCGGGCTGCTGTGGTACCTGTCCAACCGCACCTGGAGCGCGTACGAGTCACAGCCCCCGCTGCGCCGGCCGGTGGACGAGTCCGACCCCGCCTCGGGCAACCGCGCCGCGCTGTGCCTGCCCGGCTTCTGGTACGGCCGCAGGATCGTCGCCCGGCTGCGCGCCGCGCACACCGCCGCGTGTTTCCTGACCGTCGCGGCGGGCCTCACCGTGGCCACCGCCGCCCATGACCGCGAGCCGGGCGGCAGCGCCTTCCTCGACGCCATCGGATGGCTGCTGCTCGCCCTGCTCGGCACGGGCGGCGTGCTCGTGGTGTACGTGGTCTGCCGCCGGGGCCGCAGCGAGACCAAACTCGACGACGAGCTGGACCGGGTCACCACCACCGCCCTGCCCGGCGCCGCCCTCGGCCTGCTTGCCCTGGCCATGCTGTACGCCGGCTGGTCCCGGCCCGGCTGGACCTCCCAGGGGCGGCTGCCCGGGGACTCGACCTTCGGCGTCCTCGCACTCATCCAGGGCACCCTGGTCGTCGCCCTGGCCGGCTGCGCCCTGGCGCTGCACCGCGCGGCGCCCGCCGGGCGCACCCCGCTGCGCGGCCTGGCCGGTCCGGCCGTGGCGATGCTGGCCTGCGGGCTCGGCGCGGTGCTCTGCGGCGGCGTCGCCCAGCGCGTCGCCGACTGGCTGGACGGCGACGCCACGCCCGGCATGGACAGCGGCGCCCCGATGGACGGGCCGCCGGTCCTGCTGTCCTGGCAGGCCGCGGTCATCCCGACCGTGCTGCTCGTGGTGGTGCTGGTGGCCCTGTTCTTCGCCGTCCGGGTGTGGCGGGTGCGGCGCCGGCTGGTCCGTACCGTGCCCGACGGCTACCCGGGGGAGCGGCCCGACAGCGTGCGCACGCGCAAGATCGCGGGGGTGGTCGCCCGCGCCGGGCTCACCGACTCCGCCCCGGGCATCGTCGGCCCCGTCGCCCTGGCCACCCTGCTCCTCGGCGCGGCCGCGGTCGTCGGGGCCTGGGCCAGCCACCAGGTGCCGGGACGGGCCGCCGACGGCGCGCCCCCGGTGATCGAGGCCGCCGCCCAGACCGCGCAGGCGCTCGGCTCCTGGCTGATGGGCCTGGCGTTCCTGCTGCTCGTCACCTGGGCCCGGCGCGCCTACCGCAGCCCCTCAGCCCGCCGCACCATCGGCATCCTGTGGGACGTGGGCACCTTCTGGCCGCGCGCCGCCCACCCCTTCGCGCCCCCCTGCTACGCCGAGCGGGCCGTGCCCGACCTGACCTGGCGGATGGAGACCTGGACCCGGCGCCACGGCGGCCGGCTGGTGATCTCCGGCCACTCCCAGGGCAGCGTGCTGGCCGCCGCCGCGGTCTGGCAGGTCGACCGGCGCACCCGCGGCCGGGTCGCGCTGCTGACCTACGGCTCACCCCTGGAGCGGCTGTACGGGCGCTGGTTCCCCGCCTACTTCGGCACGGCCGAGCTGTGCTCCCTGCACGACGAGGTGCGCTGCTGGCGCAACCTGTGGCGGTACACCGACCCCATAGGCGGCCCCATCCGGCTGCCGGACGGCACCGGGCCCGAGGTGGACCACGACGGGCTCAAGGACCCGCTCGCCTACGGCCGTACCCCCGACCACCCGCTGCCCGCCCCGATCCTCGGCCACGCGGACTACCAGGCCGACCCCACCTTCGACCGGGAGCGGGCCGGCCTGCTGGCCCGCCTCCCGGAACAGCACCCGGCGTCTCACAAGAGCTCCGGCCCGCCGTCTCACAAGAGCTCGGGCAGGTCCTCCGGGTAGAGCAGCGTGAGGTCGTCCGTGCTCGGGTCGGTCAGCTGCGCCACCCGGCCCGCGTGCCGCTCGACCATGGCCTCGAAGGTCTGGCGGGCGGTGCGGCCGTTGCCGAACGCCGGGCCCTTGGGGATCGCCGTGAAGTACTTCAGCAGCGACTCGGCCGCGCCCTCGCCGATCCGGTACTCGTGCTCCTCCGCCTGCTGTTCCACGATCCGCAGCAGCTCCTCCGGGGCGTAGTCCCCGAAGGTGATGGTGCGCGAGAAGCGGGACGCCACGCCCGGGTTGACGGACAGAAAGCGCTGCATCTCCTCGGTGTAGCCGGCCACGATGACCACCACCGCTTCCCGGTGGTCCTCCATCAGCTTCACCAGCGTGTCGATCGCCTCACGGCCGAAGTCCCGGCCGGAGTCCTCCGGCGACAGCGCGTACGCCTCATCGATGAACAGCACACCGCCGCGCGCCCGGTCGAACGCCTCCTGGGTGCGGATCGCCGTCGAGCCGATGTGCTCGCCGACCAGGTCCACCCGGGAGACCTCCACCAGATGGCCGCGCTCCAGCACCCCGAGCGAGGCCAGGATCTCCCCGTACAGCCGGGCCACCGTCGTCTTGCCGGTGCCGGGGGAGCCGGTGAAGACCAGATGGCGGCGCACCGACGCGGCCTTGAGCCCCGCCTCCTGGCGGCGCCGGCCCACCTCGATCATGTCGGTGAGGGCGCGCACCTCGCGCTTGACGCTCTCCAGGCCCACCAGCGCGTCCAGTTCGCCCAGTACGGTCGTGGACGGACGCACCTCCACCGCGGGGGCTGCGGGCGCGGCCGGGGCGGCGGCGCTCTCGGCCGTGCGCTGCGCCGGAATGCTCCCCAGCAGCCCGCCCGTCGATGTGGCGGTCTCCACCGCGGGAGTCCCGGCCGCCGGGGCGGCCGACCGCGCGGCGGGCGTGGCCGCGCTCTCGTCGCTCGTGCAGTCCTCCACGACCGGACCGGCCTCGGAGAACTCGTAACCGCCGCGCGAGCACCGTTCCGTACGGCACCGGGTCAAGGTGGACCGGCAGCCGTCGATGATGTGGAAGCCGTAGCCGCTGCTGCCCGTCACCCGGCAGTTGTGGAACGTGCCGCGGCCCTCGGCCGACACATAGAAACCGGCCTCGGTGGGGGAGGTGACCGTGGTGCGCTCGACCCTGGGGTCGGCGCCCTTGGTGACGATCACGCCGGTCGAGGCCCCGTCGATGGTGCAGCCCGCCAGCGTGCCGCCGCTGCCGTGGTCACGGAACCAGGCGCCCGTCGCCGCCTCGCGGATCCGGCAGTCGTCCAGCTGCGCGGTCGCCCCGTCGCTCACCGACACCGCCGTGTTGCGCACCTGCGACAGATCGCTGTCGACGACGTCCACGCGCGAGCCCCGGTCGAGTACGAACAGCGCGTCCGGTACGTCGTGCACCCGGCACGAGTCCAGGACCGCCGTCGCCCCGTCGCTCACCCACACCGCGGGATAGTCGCCCGTACTCTCGTGCAGCTCGCACTGGTTGGCGTCCACGCGCGTGCCCGGGTCCCATACCGACAGGCCGTTGCGCCCGAACCGGCGCACCTTCGAGCGGGTCAGGGTCAGCACCGACCGGGACCGCAGGTCGATCGCGTTCTCCGGGACGTCGTGGATATCGCAGTCCGCGAGGGTCAGTACCGCGTCCGTGTCCAGGTTGATGCCGTCGCCGGTCGTACGGTGCACCCGGCAGTCGGTCAAAGACCCCGTGGCCCGCCCCGAGACCTGCACACCGGCGCCTCTGACCTCGTACACCTCACAGCCCACCGCCTCCAGCGCACTGCCCTCGCCGGTCAGCGACAGCCCCGCGCCCGAGGCGTGGTGCACCCGGCAGCGCTCGAGCCGCGGATGCCCGCCGCCGCGCACATCGACGCCCGACTGGCCCGCCGCCACCACCTCACAGTCCTCGAACACCCCACCGGCCCCGTCGAGCACGCTGACCCCCACGCCCGCCGGATTGTCCACGGTGCAGCGCCGCACGGTGGGCCGGGCGCTGCCGCGCACCTCGATTCCCACCGCCGAACGCGTCGCCACCCGCACATCCGAGACTTCCGGGGTGCCCTCCTCGACGAGCAGCGCGGGCGAGGCCGAATCCTGGCCCTCGATATGCAGATCCTGGATCACCGCGGACGCGCGTATGGTCAGGGCGACGCCGTCGGCCGGGGCGATCCGTACCGAGCCGCGCCCGGAACCCTCGGGGCCGCGCAGGGTGACGGCCCGGCCCACCACCAGATTCTCGCGGTAGGTGCCGGGGGAGATGGAGAGCACATCACCGTCCCCCGCGGCCTCCAGGGCCGCCGAGAGGGAGGCGTACTCTCCTGTGCGCCGCCGCCACCGCGACGTTCCGCTGTGCGTCACCTGGACGACCGAGCCCTGTGCCATGGTGCTGTTGTGCCCCCACCTCGTGCGTATGCCGGCTGCGTGCGACTGTGCCACTGTGCTGTGAAGGCCCCACCGTAGCGTGCGTGGCGGGCGGTGTATTGACGCGGCCGTGGCCGGAACGCTTCGCTCCGGTCCCGCGCCTCAGCGCGGGGCGACGCGGTGGCCCCCGGCCGTCAACTGCCTGCACCCGCCCGGCCCCAGTCCTGGCCGGCCCGCTCCCACTCGATGTCCCACTGGGCGTAGCGCCTGCGCATCAGCCGCCATACGACCAGCCGCCGGGTGCCCTCGAACAGCCCCGCCGAGGCCGCTCCCGCGCCCAACCCGGCCAGCACGGCATGGGTGACGGCGGTCGCCTCGTCCAGCGGGCGGCCCGTCGGCCGGCCCTGTCCGTCGGTCCAGATCCGGAACTGCTCGCCCGCGTCGGCGCCCGGGTGGGTGCCGAGCGCCCCGGAGTGCCTGCTGCCGTCCGGGCCGGTCCACTTGGCGAACACCCGGCGGTGCGCATCACGCGCCGAGGCGGTCTCCGGGTCGGAGTCGATACGGGGGTGCGGCAGGACCTTCACCACGGTCGCCGTGACCAACTGACGATGCGACCGCTGCTCGCGCACGGCCTCCTGGAGCGCCCCATTCGTGAGGGAGCCCGCCATCCAGCCGACCGCGGGGGCCACGAGGACGATGAGCAGTACGGCGAGCAGCGCCGCCCACGCCTCGGCGAGGTCCGTCCCACGGCGCAGCGGGTTGCGCCGCCAGCGCCACAGTCCGCGGATCGTCCGCATGCTCACGCACCCCCTTCCCCATTCGTGGATACCGCATACCGGGCCGGAAATACGTGGATTCGTCGAAGAGAGAGCAATATCACGAGGTCGGGCCTTCCGTCGCGTAAGGTCGGCCGGATGCCAGGGGCACCCGCCACACCAGCCGCGTACCCCCCGCCTCGGGCACCTCGATGTGCAGCGTGCCGTCGTGGAGTTGGGCCCTGGAGCGCATGTTGATCAGGCCGCCGCTGGGCGCGCTGCCGCCCATGCCCACCCCGTCGTCCGTGACGGTCAAGGTGACCTCCGCCCCGACGCTCAGCCGTACGTCCACCCGCCGTGCGTGCGCATGCCTGGCGGTGTTGCTCAGCGCCTCGGCGAGCACCGCCAGCACCTGATCGGCCACCTCGTCCGGCACATCCGTGTCCACCGGGCCGTCCACCACCAGCGACGGGGTGAAGCCGAGCACATCGGACGCCGACCGGACGGCCTTGACCAGACGCCAGCGCAGACCGGTGGCCTCGGCGTCGCCGTCCCCGACCACCCGCAGCGCGAAGATCGTGGAGCGGATGATCTTGATGGTCTCGTCCAGGTCGTCCACTGCCCGCCCCACCCGCTCCGCCGCCTCCGGGTGCTTGATCAGCCGGCCCGCGCTCTGCAGCGTCAGACCCGTCGCGAACAGCCGCTGGATCGCCAGGTCGTGCAGATCGCGCGCGATCCGGTCGCGGTCGTGGCGCAGCGCCAGCCGCTCCGACTCGGCGCGGTGCCGGGCCAGTTCCAGCGCCAGCGCCGCCTGCGCCGCGAACCCGGAGAGCAGCGCCACCTCGTGGTCGTCGAACGGCGGCCGCCCGGCGAGCCGGCACAGCCGCAGCGCCCCCGAACTCCGCTCGCCCGCGACCAGCGGCACGGCCACCAGCGGGCCGAACTCCCCCTCCCGGGCCGGGATCGGCCAGGCCCGCGGATCGTTCCGTATGTCGCCACTGACCGCGGGCCGGCCGGTACGCGCGGCAAGGCCGGCCAGCGACCCGTCCGACGGCACCACCTGCCCGCCCAGCCGCTCCGCGTCATGGCCCTCGGCCACCTCCACCAGCAGGCTGTCCGTCCCCTCGGCCGGCAGCAGCACCGCCGCCGAATCGGCCAGGGACACCTGCAGAGCGAGGCGGGCGATCAGGCTCAGCGCCTCGCCCGACGGGGTGCCGGCCAGCAGCGTCCGGGTGATCACCCCCGACGCCTCCAGCCACTGCTCGCGGCGCCTGCTCTCGTGATACAGCCGGGCGTTGTCGATGGCCACGCCCGCCGCCACCGACAAGGTGGTCAGCACCGCCTCGTCCTCGGAGTCGAAGCCCGCGCCGCCGCGCTTCTCGGTCAGATACAGAATCCCGAAGACCTCGTCGCGGACCCGGATCGGAACCCCCAGGAACGACCGCATGGGCGGATGGTGATCCGGAAAGCCCTGGCTGGACGGGTGCGCGGCCAGATCCGTCAGCCGCAGCGGCTGCGGACGGCGGATCAGCTCGCCGAGCAGCCCATGGCCGCCGGGCAGCGGCCCTATACGCCGCGCCAGCTCCTCGGATATGCCCACCGGCAGAAACTGCGACAGCCGGTGCTGGTCGACCACGCCCAGCGCGCCGTACTCCGCGTCGGCCAGCACCACCGCGGCCTCCACGATCCGCCGCAGCACCTGCTCCAGATCCAGCTCCCGGCCGACACTGAGCACCGCCTCGAGCAGGTTGTGCGTACGGCCCTGCGTGGCGCGCGCCGCGTCGAGCCGCGCCTGCAACTCGTGGAGGAGCTGGTCCAGACTCAGTTGGGGCAGTGCCGGATGGCGCCCCTGATCCGCAGTGCCCGACACCTGGCCTCCGTCGTGCCCGTCAGCCGCTTGACGGCAGCCTAGCCGCGCTGAAGCCCTTCAGGGGCGGGAGTGCCCAAGTCGCCCGAGTGCTCAAGCCGCTCACCGCGCTCAGCTCTGCGGGACCACCGCCACCGGGCACTGCGCATGGTGCAGTACCGCGTGATTGACCAGGCCCAGCTGCATGCCGAAGTGGCCGTGCCGCCGCCGCGCCCCCACCACCAGCAGGTCGGAGTGCGCCGAGGCGTCCAGCAGGGCCTTGCGGGGCGATGCCTCGACCACGCGGTGCGCCACCGGTACGGGCGGCAGCGCCGCCGCCGAGGCGCCGCCAAGCGCCTCGTCGAGCAGTTCGCCGGCGCGTCGGGCCTGGTCCTCGGGGCTCCCGTGCTCCCCGGCCGCCTCGGCGGCCGCGTAACGCCAGGCGTGCACCGCCTCCAGCTCGCAGCCGCGCAGCCGCGCCTCGAGCAGCGCGAAGGCGTTCGCGGCCGCGCCCGCGCCGTATTCGGGCCCGCTGGGGCGCTCGCGCTCGGCGATGCCCACCGTCACCCGGTTCAGCCGGCCCTGCACATTCTCCGGGCGGCCGCGGACCACCACCACCGGACAGTGCGCGCGGGCCGCGATCCCCAGCCCCACCGAGCCCAGCAGCAGGGACGCGAACTCCCCGCGCCCCCGCGAACCCACGACCACCGCGTCCGCGCTCTGCCCGGCACGCAGCAGGGCCGTCACCGCGTCGTCGGGCGCCACGTCGGTCATCACCTTGAGCGCCGAGGCGCGCCGCCCCGCCCGCTCGGCGGCCATGGCCAGCACGGCCTCGCTGTGGACCCGCTCGGCCGGGCGGTCCGACGAGGTCGTGGGGATATAGCCCTCGTAGCGCTCCCACAGGGACGCGTGGACGATGCGCAGCGCCAGCCCGCGCCGCGCGGCCATGCAGGCCGCCCAGTCCAGTGCGTCGAAGGCGGCGTCCGAACCGTCCACCCCCACCACGACGGGTAGCTCCACCGCGCCCACCGCCTCTCATGTCCGCACATGGATGTGTTCCTACCCATTGTCCTGCCGGGAGGCGGCCGGGGGAGTAGGGACCGGTCAGCGCGCGTGGCGGGCCGGTGAGCACAAGAGGGCGGGTGAGCGCGGGCGGGCGGCGCGGGCGGGTGAGCGTGGGTGGCCGATGGAGCAGTTCAGCGCAGCCGCATGGCGAGCGTCACCACGGCCCCCACCGCGCCTGCGCTGACCGCGAGCCGGTCGGTGACCAGGCGGGTCAGCCACAGCCCGCGTCCGCTGGTCGCGCCGTCCAGGCCCGGCAGGATCCGGGGGATGACGTCCTCGGAGAAACCGGGGCCGGAGTCGCTGATCCGGCACTCCAACTCGTTGCCGACCCGGCGCAGCAGCAGGGCCCCCTGCCCGCCCGCGTGCTCCACCGCGTTGGTGGCGACCGCGTCCACGGCCAGGACGAAGTCGCCCCGGCGGGTCTCGGCCAGCCCGGCCCAGGCCGCGCACTCCTCGATCTGCACGCGCAGCACCGGCAGCTCGCGTGCGGTGAAGCGGCGCTGCAGCAGACGTTCGGCGGCTTGATCGGCTGGATCGGCGGACCACAGGCGGGGTTGCGCCGGCACCGGTGCCTCCCGTTGACGAGTGCGAGCGACAGCAGGGTCGATGAAGGAGCCGAGGATACGGGCCATGGGCCGCCCGCGCATGCCAGGACCGGCGATGACGACTCGGGCACCATTTGTGAACGGAAGTGGACGTACGGCGCCCGCAATTTACTCGGCCGCGTACCGCTTTCTATCGGCTACCGCTGCCCAGCAATCCGCTCAGTCTGCTCATCCCGGCCAGCTCCACTGCACCACCTCCGGCAGATCCACACCGTGCCGCCGGATCCAGTCGTGGTGCCGATGGCGCATGTCCGCCATGGCCTGGCGCAGCCCGGCGGCGCGCACCGCGAGTCCAGGCACCCGGTCCAGCACGTCCATGACCAGCCGATAGCGGTCGAGGTCATTGCGTACGACCATGTCGAAGGGCGTGGTCGTGGTGCCCATCTCCTGGTAGCCGCGCACATGGAGCCGCGGGTGGACGGCCCGCCGGTAGGTGAGCCGGTGGATCAGCCACGGATAGCCGTGATACGCGAAGATCACCGGCCGGTCGCGGGTGAACACGGCGTCGAACTCGAGGTCCGTCAGCCCGTGCGGATGCCGCTGACGCGGCAGCAGCTTGGTCATGTCGACGACGTTCACGACCCGGACGGCCAGCTCCGGCAGCCGCGTACGCAGGATCGACGCCGCGGCCAGCACCTCCTGGGTCGGCACGTCCCCCGCGCAGGCGAGGACCACCTCCGGCTCGTCGCCCGGCCGCTCCGTCCCCGCCCACTCCCAGATGCCGAGGCCGCGCGCGCAGTGGTCACGGGCCGGCTGCGGGCCGAGCCAGTCGAAACAGGGCTGCTTGCCCGCCACCACCACATTGACCACGTCCCGGGTGCGCAGCACATGATCGGCGACGCACAGCAGGGTGTTGGTGTCCGGCGGTAGGTACACACGCACCGTGTACGGGTCCTTGTTGAGGACGTGGTCGACGAACCCGGGGTTCTGATGCGAGAAACCATTGTGGTCCTGCCGCCACACATGTGAGGTCAGCAGGTAGTTCAGAGCGGCGATCGGGGCCCGCCAGGGGATGGTACGCGCGGTCTGGACCCACTTGACGTGCTGGGCGGCCATGCTCGCGACGATGTCGGTGAACGCCTCGTACGAGGAGAACAGACCGTGCCGCCCGGTCAGCAGATACCCCTCGAGCCAGCCCTGGCACAGATGCTCGGACAGCACCTCCATGACCCGGCCGTGCGGCCCCAGGTGCTCATCCGTCTCCACCGTCTCGGCCTGCCAGGCCTTGTCCGTCACCGCGTACACGTCCTGCAGCCGGTTGGACGCCGTCTCGTCCGGCCCGACCAGGCGGAAGTCGCGGCGCTCGGCCGTGTCGGCCATCACCTGGCGCAGCAAACCGCCGAGCACCCGCGTCGGCTCGTGCAGCCGGGTGCCGGGCTTGTCCACGGCGACGGCGTGCCCGGCCAGATCGGGCAGCGGCAGCTCGCGCAGCAGCCGGCCGCCGTTGGCGTGCGGATTGGCGCCGAGCCTGCGGTCGCCCGCCGGCACACAGACCAGTACCTCGGGGCGCGGGCGGCCGTCGGCGCCGAAGAGCTCGTCCGGCCGGTACGAGCGCAGCCACCGCTCCAGCTGCCGCAGCCGCCCCGGATCCTCCCGGACCCCGGCGAGCGGCACCTGATGGGCGCGCCAGGTGTCTTCCACGGGGACCCCGTCCACCTTGGCCGGGCCGGTCCAGCCCTTGGGCGTGCGCAGCACGATCAACGGCCAGTGCGGCCGCTTCCGCGCCCCGTCACCCTCGCGCGCGGCCCGCTGGAAGGCGGCGATCCGGTCCAGCGCGAGATCGAGCGCCGCCGCCATGTCGTGGTGCGCCTGCGCCGGGTCCGCACCCGCGGTGGCGGTGACGTACAGCGGCTCGTGGCCGTAGCCGCGCAGCAGCTCGTCCAGCTCGCCCTCGGGCAGCCGGGCCAGCACGGCAGGATTGGCGATCTTGTAGCCGTTGAGGTGCAGCACCGGCAGCACGGCCCCGTCGTACACCGGATCCAGGAACTTGTTCGAATGCCAGGACGCGGCCAGCGGCCCGGTCTCCGCCTCCCCGTCGCCGATCACACAGGTGACCACCAGACCGGGGTTGTCCAGCGCCGCGCCATAGCCGTGCGCGAGGGAGTAGCCGAGCTCGCCGCCCTCGTGGAACGAGCCGGGCACCTGCGGCGAGGCATGGCTGGGCACCCCGCCGGGCGTGGAGAACTGGCGGAAGAGCCGGGCCATCCCGGCGAGGTCCCGCCCCACGTCCGGACACAGCTCCCCGTACGTGCCGTCCAGCCAGGCCCCGGCGAACACGGCCGGCCCGCCGTGGCCCGGGCCCCAGACGCACACCGCGTCCAGGTCACGTGCCGAGATCACCCGGTTCATATGCGTGTAGACCAGGTTCAGCCCGGGACAGGTGCCCCAGTGGCCCAGCAGCCGCGGTTTGATGTGCTCGGGGCGCAACGGCTCGGCCAGCAGCGGATTGCCGGTCAGATAGATCTGGCCCGCCGCCAGGTAGTTCAGCGCCCGCCAGTGGGCGTCCAGGCTGTGCAGCTCGCGGTCGGTGAGCGTGGCTTGCGGTCCCATGCGTGACTCCGTGAGAGACGGCGACCTCAGGACCCATGTACGACCATGCCACAAGCCGGGCACGGCCGCCCTTCGGCCCGCGCTCGCGACCCGCTCTCACGGCCCGCCGAAGGGCGCGGAGGGGCGGGAGACGGCACAGTGAGGACATGAAGGGACTTCTCAGCCCGCTCAAGACGGAGCACCGCGATCGGCTGATGGCGCTCGCCCGCGAAGTGTCCTTCCCCGCGGGCAGCCGCATCTTCGAGGAGGGGCGCAAGGCCGACCGCTTCTGGATCATCCGCACCGGTTCGGTCACCCTCGATCTGCACGTCCCCGGCCGGCGCGCCGCCGTGATCGAGACGCTGGGCCCCGGCGAGCTGATCGGCTGGTCCTGGCTCTTCCCGCCGGACACCTGGCATCTGGGCGCGGAGGCACTCAGCCCGGTGCGCGCACACGAATTCGACGCGGAGGCAGTACGCAGGCTGTGCGACGAGGACACCGAGCTCGGCTACGCGCTCGCCCTCGCCTGCGCCCAGGTGATCGGACGCCGGCTGCAGTCCGCCCGCGCCCGCCTGCTGGACCTGTACGGGCCGTACGCGGGCGGCATATCGCCATGACCGGCGGTGTATGGCCGTGACCGGTGGCGTGTCGCCGTGACCGGCGGCATATTGCCGTGAACGGACTGGGACCCGGGCGCCGGGACGCGCCCGCGACCTGCGAAGCTGATCGCATGAACACCCGTCATTTCACCTCCGGTTCGGCCGCTGTACTGGCCGCCGCCCTCCTCCTGTCGGCCTGCGGGGCGGGGACGAGCTCCATCGGGGACTCCGGGGACGGCTCCTCGAAGCAGGGCGGCGGCAACGAGGTGATCAGCAGCTACGCTCCGGGCGAGCGCAAGCAACTGCGGGAGATCTCCGGCAAGACCCTCGAGGGCAAGCCGCTGGACCTCGCGGACTACAAGGGCCATGTCGTCGTGGTCAACCTCTGGGGCTCGAACTGCGCGCCGTGCCGGGCCGAGGCGCCCAATCTGGTGAAGGTGGCCAAGGAGACCGAGGCCGAGGGCGTACGGTTCGTCGGCATCAACACCCGGGACCCGAGCCGGGAGGCGGCCATCAGGTTCGAGGAGGAGTACGGCGTCTCGTACCCCAGCCTCTACGACCAGATGGGCAGGATCGTGCTCAAGCTCCCCCGGGGCAGTGTCAACCCGCAGGCCATCCCCTCGACCATCTTCCTCGACGGCAGTGGACGGCTCGCTGCCCGTGCGCTGGTGCCGCTCAGCGAGCGGGATCTGCGCGGGGTGCTGCGACCGCTCATCGCGGAGCAGAAGAAGGCTTGAGGCGGCCCGCGGCCAGGTGTTCGGGCGGCCGGGGGCCGAACGGCCCCTTACCTCGCGCCGCGGCGGGGCGGAAAGCTGGGCGGCCGATCACGACCGGCGCGTCCCGCGCGCCATGGAGGGAGAGGCAGTGGCAGAGGCGGCCGACCTCGCGAGGCCCGAGACACGCATCGGGGTCTTTCTGCTCGACGACCACGAGGTGGTGCGCCGCGGACTGCGCGATCTGCTCGACGCGGAGCCAGACCTGTGCGTGGTGGGGGAGGCGGCCAACGCGCGCGAGGCCATCGCCCGTGCCCCCGCCGTCCGGCCCCGGGTCGCGGTGCTCGACGTACGGCTCGGCTCCTCGGCCGAGGGCGGCGACCACGAGGGCATCGAGGTGTGCCGCGAACTACGGGCCCGGCTCCCCGATTTGGCCTGTCTGATGCTCACCTCCTTCGACGACGACGAAGCGCTCTTCGACGCCATCATGGCGGGGGCGGCGGGCTATGTGCTCAAGCAGATCAACGGCTCCGACCTGGTGTCGGCCGTACGCACCGTGGCCGGCGGCCGGTCCATGCTCGACCCGGGCGCGACCGCGCGGGTGATGGCCCGGCTGCGCGGGCCGCAGCCCAGCGGACCGGTGGAGCTGGAGCGGCTGTCGCCGCGCGAGCGGGAGATCCTGGAGCTCATCGGCGAAGGGCTGACCAACCGCCAGATCGCCGAGCGGCTGTTCCTCGCCGAGAAGACGGTCAAGAACCGCATCTCGACGATCTTGTCCAAGCTGGGCGTGGGACGGCGCATTCAGGCGGCGGTCATCGCCGAACGGATCAGGGACCGGCGCGCGGCGGAGTGATGTCGCTTGGGCCGGGAATCGCCGTGGGGTGTGCCGACTCGTGTGGGGCCGACGTTCGCGTGGAGCTGACGTTCGCGTGGAGCTGACGTTTGTGTGGGGCGCGAGACCGGACTCCCCTTCCGGTCTCGCGCCCCACGCGCGCACGGGGGCACGCCCGTCCGTGGCTCCTCACCGCAGTGGAGTGGGAGCCCGGCACGCCCCGGTGGCGAGGGTGGTTCCCAGGCCCTGGTCATCAGCATCGGGGGCCGTGTACTCATCGGAAAGGGGCCGAACGGCCCTGATGGCCGGGCCGGACGGGGCCATCGGCTACTCGAGGATCTCCACCCGGTCGCCCAACCGCAGTGTCCCCGCGCCGCGCCCTTCCCCCAAGAGCCCTACGGCCGAGGGAAGTTCGGGGAGCTCGGGGAATTCCGGGACGAGGTTCTGCCCGAAGAGGAGCTGATCGCCGGCGCGCCGGTGGCGGGCCAGCGTACGCAGCGGCTCCTTGCCGCGCTCGGCGGTCTCCTGGTCGGTGGTGGTGATCACGCACCGGGCACAGGGCTTGGCGACCCGGAAGACGACCTCGCCGATCCGTATCCGCAGCCAGTCGTCCTCGGCCCAGGGCGCGGTGCCCTCGATCACCACATTCGGCCGGAAGCGGTTCATCGGCAGCGGCCCCTCGTCCGGGTGATCCCCTTGAGCGATGAGCGAGTTGAGCGCGTCCAGCGACGCGGTGGTGGTCAGCAGCAGCGGAAACTCGTCCGCGAGGCTCACGGTCTCGCCCCCGCGCGCGAAATCCGGAGTCAGCGGCCGGCGGCGGGCCGGATCGTCCAGATGGACCAGGCGGACCGGAGAGCCCAGAAAGCCGCTGAACCATTCGTCGGCCGCAGCGCCCGCCGACACCACCTCGACGGCTTCCTTGTGCAGCCACACGGTCGACACCGCCGCGGCGTCCCCCGGCTCGGGCACGGCGACGGTCAGCGGCTCATGGTCGGCAGCACTGAGCCGGATGCCGCCACCGGGCAGCGGCTCGGCGGAAACCAGCGCCATCCGGGCCTGCTGGCGCTGCGTCACATACCGTCCGCCGGGCTCGACGACCATCCACCTCCGGTCTCCCGCAAGCCCCCACGGCTCGACGACCGCCTCGAGGGGAGCGGTCCCCGCGACCGACTTGACGGGGTACACGTGGATAGCGCTCAGCGCTGGATTGACCATGCCGACAATCTTGCCAGCCTGGTCCGACAGCGTCGTGTCAAAGTCACCCCACGGGTTCGACCGGCCCGGCCCCCATCCGGGGCCGGGCCCCGCCGCGCAGGGCGGCTCAGTAACCGGCCCCCGGCTGCTGCGGCCGGCCCTGGTACTGCTGACGGCCGTAGGGGTCCTCGTACGGCGACGGCGCGGGCGCCGCCGGCCGGGGTGCGGCGGGGCGCGGCATGGCCGGGCGCATCGCCTCGTAGCCGTTGGGCGCCGCCGGACGCTGCTGCTGCGGGGGCTGCTGCTGCGGCCCCGGGTAGCCGCGCGGACCCGTCGACTGCGGCGGGATGTACGGCGAGGGCGTCTGCTGCAGCCCGCCGGGCTGCGGCTGCCCACCACCCATCTGGTATCCCTGCGAGGGGTTGTACTGCGAGGAGGAGGGCGCGGCCGGCAGCGCCGGAAGCGCGGAGGGCAACGCCGGGAGGTGGCTGCCGGTGTCGTACGGCGGGGCCACTCGGATGGGCGCGATCTGTGGTGTCCCCCGCTCGGCGACGAGACTGTCGTAGATGGGGGTGTCCGGGAAGGACGACGAGGAGTAGTAGCCGCTGCCGTAGCTACCGCGGGGGGAGGTCATAGCCCTTAAGTTAAGCCCACGATGTGCCGATTGGGGAGTCCGGTAAGAGGGTTGTTTTACCGGCTGGGAGCGGTCGGCGTTCCCTAATCCGAGCGAATCTGGCAAAAACGGTCGGCAGGGTACGTTGAGATCCTGTAAAGAGCTCGTTTTCGACGGGTTACCGATCGCGGTCCGATGATCGTGTGTCCGTGGCCGAAATGAACAGATCAGAAAGGCAGGGGGACAGCATGGCGATGCGCAAAGGCAGCAATGTTCCGGTTCCGGCGTCGGCGGTGCGGGTCGAGCTGGGCTGGCGCACCGGCCCGGGAGCGCCGGACGTCGACGCCTCGGCGCTGCTGCTGGTATCCGGAAAGGTCCGTTCCGACGCGGACTTCGTCTTCTACAACCAGCCGGCACACTCCTCGGGCGCCGTACGCCACGAAGGCAAGCGAACCGCCGGTGACACCGTGACCGACACCCTTTCGGTGGACTTCGGCCGGGTGGAGCCCGCGATCGAGACGGTGGTGCTCGCCGCGTCCGCGGACGGCGGCAGTTTCGGCCGGGTCCCGGGCCTGTACATCCGTGTGCTGGACGCCTCGGGCGGTGCGGAGCTCGCCCGGTTCGACAGCGAGGACGCCACCGTCGAGACCGCGTTTGTGCTCGGCGAGCTCTACAGGAGGCAGGGCGCGTGGAAGTTCCGTGCCGTCGGCCAGGGCTACGGCAGTGGACTCGCGGGCCTCGCCACGGACTTCGGCATCAGCGTCGACGAGCCCCAGCACGCCCCCGGCCCCGCCTCCGTC
>NZ_MUNE01000393.1:0-264 GCF_002154605.1 Streptomyces milbemycinicus
GTGTATGGGGTCTGTATGGGGTCTGTGCGGGCTCAGGGGACGGGTGGTGGGGCGGGGCTCAGTGGATGATCCCGGTACGCAGCGCGACCGCGACCATTCCGGCCCGGTCGCCGGTGCCCAGCTTGCGGGCGATACGGGCGAGGTGACTTTTGACGGTGAGGGCGGACAGGCCCATCGAGACGCCGATGGCCTTGTTGGACTGGCCCTCCGCAACCAGCCTCAGCACCTCGACCTCGCGTCCCGACAGCTCGCGGTAGCCGCCCG
>NZ_MUNE01000393.1:283-13957 GCF_002154605.1 Streptomyces milbemycinicus
CATCGGCGGCGGAGAGGGCCAGCCCGTTCGGCCAGCCCGCGGCGCGGGTCTCGGACAGCAGGGTGAGGCCGGAGCCGTCGGGGAGGTGGACATCGGCGACGCAGATGTCGCGGGGGTTGCCGATACGGGGACGGGCCTCCGCGATGGACGACGCCTCGATGACGTCGCGCACCCCGAGGGCCCACAGGTGGCGGGTGACGGTGGATCGGACGCGGGGGTCGGCGACGACGACCATGGCCGTCGGCTTGTTCGGGCGGTAGGCGACCAGGCTGGAAGGTTGCTCGAGGAGAACAGACACCAGGCCTCCTGGGGGAAGTGGTGGGACGGGTCACCACGTCCTTCGGCACCGATACGGTCCGGCTTTAGGGAATGATCACGATTTGGTGAGTAACAATTCGGGCAATTAGGACGACTGATCGATCAAGCCTGATCAGTGAGCGCCCGCGCAGCGAATGCTCGGCGGACGGGTGCGCAGCGAATGCTCGGCGGACGGGTGCTCGGCGGGTGCTCGGCGCGGCGCTCAGCGGGGCTGAGGGCCGCGCCGCTGCGGCAGCGATACGACGCCCGCCTCCGCGGCCCCGACCGGCGGCAGACCCGCGATCTGGCACAGCAGATCACACCAGGCGGCCAGGTGCGCGCCGGTGTCGGGCACCCCGGCCGGCCCGTCGCCCGGGGCGAAGGGTTGCTCCGGCCGCCGGTGCTCGCCCAGGGCCGGTTCCGCGGTGGGCGGCTCCGCCGGGGTCCAGGAGGCGCGGATCTCGATCCGGGTCGACGGCTCGCGCTCCCCGATCCCGCCGAAGTAGTGCGAGCTCGCCCGGGTCACCGTGCCGCTCGGCTGCAGGTACTCGACCCCGCGCGCCTCCAGCGCGCCGGTCAGCCACGACCAGCACACCTCGGGCAGCAGCGGATCCGCCGCCATCTCCGGCTCCAGATCCGCGTGCACCAGGGTGACCAGGCGGAACGTACCGCACCAGGAGTCGTGCCCGGCCGGGTCGTGCAGCAGGATCAGCCGCCCCTCGGCCAGCTCCTCGTCGTCGCCTGCCGAATCCGCCGGGTCCGCGGTGACCGCGGCCTCGAGCGCGTACGAGAACGGCGCGAGCCGCCGCGGCGGCGGGGTCGGGGAGAGCTCCACCTCGGGCCGCGGCCGTACGGCACACAGCCCGGCCACGGCGTGCCGGAAGGCGGCCGGGGCCCCTTCCTCGCCCGCCGCGTCCGCCCCGTCGGCGCTCCCAGCGCCATCAGCGCCGTTCGAGAGGTGTCCTTGAACCGCTGCCATGCCCGGAAGACTAGGCGCAACTGGGGCCTCAACCGGGGAAGAACACCCGGGTTGGCGGGTCACTCGTTCGGCCCGTGCGAAGATTTGGGTCATGAGCGCCAACGAGCGGCCCTCGGGCCAGCAGCAGACCGGCCGCACCGCGGCGAGCGCCACGGCCGACTCGGCCTTCCTGCGCGCCTGCCGACGTGAGCCGGTTTCGCATACTCCGGTGTGGTTCATGCGGCAGGCCGGCCGCTCGCTGCCGGAGTACCACAAGGTCCGCGAGGGCATCGCGATGCTCGATTCCTGTACGCGGCCGGACCTGATCACCGAGATCACGCTGCAGCCGGTTCGTCGCCACCATGTGGACGCGGCCGTCTATTTCAGCGACATCGTGGTCCCGTTGAAGGCCATCGGGCTCGACCTCGACATCAAGCCCGGCGTCGGCCCGGTCATCGCGGACCCCATCCGTACTCGTGCGGACCTGGACCGGCTGCGCCCGCTGGACCCGGACGATGTGAAGTACGTCACCGAGGCGGTCGGGATGCTCACCGGGGAGCTCGGCGCCACCCCGCTGATCGGCTTCGCCGGCGCGCCGTTCACGCTCGCCAGCTACCTCATCGAGGGCGGCCCCTCGCGCAACCACGAGCGCACCAAGGCGCTCATGTACGGCGACCCCGAGCTGTGGGCCGAGCTGCTCGACCGGCTCGCCGACATCGCCGCCGCCTTCCTGAAGGTGCAGATCGAGGCGGGCGCCTCCGCCGTCCAGCTCTTCGACTCCTGGGTCGGCGCCCTGTCCCCCGCGGACTACCGGGCCCGCGTGATGCCCGCCTCCACGAAGGTCTTCGACGCCGTCGCCGGATACGGGGTGCCGCGCATCCACTACGGCGTCGGCACCGGCGAACTGCTGGGGCTGCTCGGCGAGGCGGGCGCGGACGTCGTCGGCGTGGACTGGCGGGTGCCGCTGGACGAGGCGGCCCGGCGGGTCGGCCCCGGCAAGGCGCTGCAGGGCAACCTCGACCCGGCCGTGCTCTTCGCCCCGCGCCAGGCCGTCGAGGCCAAGACCGACGAGGTACTGGACGCGGCCCGGGGCCTGGAGGGCCATATCTTCAACCTCGGCCACGGCGTGCTGCCCAGCACCGACCCCGACGCCCTGACCCGCCTGGTGGAGTACGTCCACACCCGGACCGCCCGCTGAGCCCTCCCGCCGGGGGATCGGAACCCGCACGGGGTCCCTCATCGTCTGGGAGACCATGAGGGACTTCCCTGCCATCACCGCCGACCGCGTCCGGGAACTGGCCGACCAGTGGGACGCCGTCCGCGAAGGCCGCTCCAAGGACGAGGCCGACCGGCTCGTCCGCGACTGTGCCGAGCGGCTGACCGCCGAGCCCACCGGTGAGCTCGCCTACCTGTGGACGCTCGGCCTGCTGATGACGGCCGAACACACCGGCTGGCTCACCGGGGACGGCGTCGAAGGCGTCGCCCTGGTAGCACTCGACGCCGCCGACAGCGCCCTGCGCGACCACGCCTGCGGGCACCAGCGGCACCCGTACGAGGACGACCTGGACGAGCGCCACGACCACCTGGCGCGCCTGCTGCCGCTGCTGCGCAACGGCAGCAGCGAGGCCGAGGACGAGCAGTGGCACGACGCGGCCACCAAGGAACAGTGGCTGTGTCCACGCAACATCGCCGGATACGCGCGCGTGGCCATCGACATCATCGACCCCGGCACCGTGGCCGACGTCCCGCCCCGGCTGCCCCTCATCGACGTACGCAAGGCCGCCCACCTGCGGTCCATCCTCTGGGACTACCCGCACGTCGACCCCGCGTACGAGCTCTTCGAGCACGCCGCCGCGCTGCGCGCCCACCCCGACGGCGACAGCCGCGCCGGGCTCGTGGTCATCCTGCACGCCGCCTGCTGGTACGCGGTGAGCGGCCGGATCCGCGGCAAGTGGGTGCTGGACGAGATGATCGGGGCCCTTGAGGCCGTACTGCCCGCGCTCGGCGACGAGCCCTGCGCACACCGGGACGGCGAGCACCCCGAAACCGGCGACGACCCGGCGGCGCTGGCCACCGTGGGCGTCCATCTGCTCAGCCCCGGCGGGCGGGGCGTATACGAGCGGCGGGGCGGCATCGAGGGGTGGCACACCCCCCTGGCGGGGTGGCTGTGCCCGGCCTTTCTCGCGGGGCTCGCCCGCGAGACGCTGGACCAGCTGCTGGCTGGGCGCGACAAGCTCTTCGGCAGCCGCGACACCGCCCACCTCGACGCCGAGTATCTGCTCGCCGACGGGCGGATCGACATCGACACCCTCACCACCACCTACCGGCAGTCCTGGGTCACCGAACACGACGAGCTGGTGCAGAACGCCGCGCTGTGGGCCGCCCGCCGGTACGCGGCCGGAGCCGGGGACGAGGGGGAGCGGGCGGCCCTGCTGCTGCTCGCCTGCTGGGCGGTGGACGGGGTGGTCGTCGACCTGCCGACCTCCGTACTCGGCGTGCTGGAGGAGATCTTCGTCACCATCGACCTCGCCCCGCTGCACGAGCCGTGTCCGCATCCCGGGGAGCACCCCTGGCAGGGCCTGGAGCGCATCGCCGGCCGCGGATACGGCGTCGCGGGCAACCCCGACGCGCTGATAGGCGCGCATCTCAACCACTTCTGCGCGCCCGGGGACTTCGAGGCCCCCGACGAGCCGTTCGCCCCCGACGCCTGGAGCTGCCCCCGCCATCTGGCCGAACGGGTCCGGGACGCGCTGGATGCCCTCTACGAGGTGAAGGAGAACGACGCGAACGGCGCGAACGGCGCGAACGACGCCTGAGGGTGAGACGGTACGGCTCGGCCTACGGACGCGGGACCTGTTCGCGGATCAGGTAGTACAGCACGGCGCTCGCGAGCATCAGAGCGCCGTCGATATAGACGGCGTGCGTCCAGGTTCCGTAGTGGTCGAAGAGGGTGCCGCTGAGCGCCGGGCTGATCACCGCGCCGATCTCGCCGACGAGGTTGAACATCCCGAAGGCGGCCCCGCGCTCGGCGGCGTCGACCACGTCGTTCAGCAGCGCGTGGGCCATGGGCTGCAGCGCGTTGAAGAACAGGCTGGTGACGAACAGGAGCACCGACATCACCAACAGCGAGGGCGTCTCGTCGGCCTGCAGATAGGCGCCGAAGACCAGCACCAGCAACCCCTGGACCACGGTGAACGCGACCAGCAGCGGCCGCCGCCCCCAGCCCCGGTCCTTCGCCCGGTCCGAGAGCCAGCCGCCCGCGGGGAAGCCGAGGATGCCCGCGCCCGCGTTGAAGGTGGCGACCAGCGCGGCGTTCTGGAAGGAGCTGTGCGCGGCGTCGGCGACGATCGACACCGACCAGAAGCTGAAGAACCACAGGTTCCACATGACCGCGATGAAGGCGAAACTGAGCAGCAGCGCGTTGCGGTTGCGGGAGACGGCGCCGAGCCGCGAGCCGCGCCGGGCGAAGATCGCCCCGATGAGGACGAACGCGAGGACGCACTCCAGGACCGCCACGCCCCAGCTCGGCAGCCCCGCCCCGTCGGCGATCAGATAGACGGCCAGCACCGCGGCGCACAGCACCGCCGAGATGCCCAGGAGCCGCAGCGCCGAGCCGGTCGCCCGCAGCGGGCCGCCGATACGGCGCAGATAGCCGGCCGTGACCACGCCGAACACCAGCGTCGCGCTGCCCAGGACCAGGAACGGCATCCGCCAGGCGTCCTCATGGCCGAACACATCGGCGCCCCAGTCGATCAGATATGGGGCGCTGATGGTCGCGATCGTCAGCCCGATGGCCAGACCGGTGATCGCCACGCCCATCCCCAGGCCCGCCTTGGCAGGCGGGGTCCGCTGGGCGATCAGGGTGCGGTCGTTGGAGTAGAAGACGCCCTCGCCGAGCCCGGTCAGCACGCGCAGCACCACAAAGGCGATCAGCCCGCTGACCAGCCCGCTGGCGAGGGTCGCCACGCCCGCCCACAGCAGCGAGATGGCGAGCATCGCGCGGTGCCCGAAGCGGTCCCCGAGATAGCCGCCGGGGAACTGCGTCAGCATGTAGCCCGCGAAGAAGAGGCTGCCGATCAGCCCGCCGAGCGCGTGCGGATGGCTGGCGGAGCCCAGCATCCCGTGGTCGTTGTCGATGAGCCAGGTGACCACCGGGCCGGTGATGGTGCGGTCGGCGTACGAGAAGAGCCAGCCGCCGAGCAGCATGGCCCACAGGGTGTGATAGGGCTTCCAGCCTCCGGGCGCGGTCTCCGGATCCCGGCCGCCGGTGGTCGGTGCGGTCACTTCGGACATGGCCTCAGGTCCCCCTCTGAGCACACTGGTTCATGGGTCCGGCGTCGGTGGCACGAGGTCGTGAGGTGCGAGTTGATTCGTACGTGGCGCGAGGTGTCCCACAGCCTGTGGGCTGAGTCACGGCGCGGCAAGAGGCGCGGTCGCACCCTTCCACCGACCGGAAGCCTCGGCGACGGGGGCTTGCCCCCAGGCGGCCGCGACGGTACGGGAGATGCCGTGCGCGGCCACCCGCACGGCCGGGATCAGCCCTGGCGCCCGCCCCTCGGCGGCCGGGACCACGACGGACAGCGAGGCCACCACCTCCCCGCCCGGTCCGTGCACCGGAGCGGCGACCGACAGCGCGTCCATGGTGATCTGCCGGTCGCTGACCGCGATTCCGGTGCGCCGCACCTCCGCGAGGGCGGCCCGCAGCCGGGCCGGGTCGCAGATCGTCAGCTCCGTGAAGCGGCGCAGCGGCCCCGCGCACACCCGCTCGCGCAGCCGGTGCGGCCCGTACGCGAGCAGCACCAGGCCGACACCGGTCGCGTGCAGCGGCCAGCGGCCGCCGACCCGGCTGCGCACCCGTACCGCGGAACGCCCGGAGATCCGCTCGATGTAGACCACCTCCAGGCCGTCGCGTACGGCGAGTTGGACGTTCTCGTGGGTGGCCTCGTACAGGTCCTCCATGAAGGGCAGCGCCGCCTCGCGCAGCCCCACCCCGCGCGGCGACAGCGTCGCCACTTCCCACAGCCGCAGCCCGATGTGGTAAGCGCCCGCCGCGTCCCGTTCCAGGGCGCCCCAGTCGGTGAGCGCGGCGACCAGGCGGTGCGCGGTGGCCAGCGGCAGGTCGGCGCGGCGGGCGAGGGCGGTGAGCGACAGCGAGCGGTGCGTGGCGTCGAACGCGTTCAGCAGGGCGAGCACCCGGCCCGCGACCGAGCGACGGCCCTCCAGAGCGCGGGGGTCCAGGGGACGGGGACCCGGGGTGCTGGGCGCGGTCATGACAGCGGGAGGCCGACGTAGTTCTCGGCGAGTTCGGCGGACGCGGCCGGGGAGGCGGCGATCCGCTCCAGCTGGGCCAGTCGCAGCCGCTCCTCGAACGGGGTCCGGTCCGGGTGCGGATGGAGGGTGTCGGTCATGAAGGCCGAGAAGCGCTCGGCCTGCCACACCCGGCGCAGACAGGTCTCGGAGTAGCTGTCGAGCAGTTCGGTGGAGCCGGTCTCGTGGTGCAGGGTCAGGGCGCGGGCCAGGGTGACCACGTCCGTGACGGCCAGATTGAGGCCCTTGGCGCCGGTGGGCGGCACGATATGCGCCGCGTCGCCCGCCAGGAACAGCCGGCCGTGGCGCATCGGCTCCTGGACGTAAGCACGCATCGGGGTGACCGACTTGGCGGTGATCGGGCCGCGCTCGAGGGCCCAGTCCCCGTCGACGGCGAAGCGGGTGGCCAGCTCGTCCCAGATCCGCTCGTCCGACCAGCCGGCCGGGTCGGTGCCGGCCGGCACCTGCAGGTAGAGCCGGGAGACCTGCGGGGAGCGCATGCTGTGCAGGGCGAAGCCGCGCCGGTGGCGGGCGTAGATCAGCTCCTCGCAGGACGGCGGCACATCGGCCAGCACGCCGAGCCAGGAGTACGGGTAGTCGCGCTCGAACACAGCGGTGCGCTCGGCGGGGATCGCCCCGCGGGCCACGCCGTGGAAGCCGTCGCAGCCGGCCACGAAGTCGCAGCTGAGCGTCTGTTCACGGCCCTCGTGCCGGAAGCGGACGGTGGGCGTGGCGGAGTCGGGGTCCTCGACGGTCAGGACCTCGGCCCCGAACAGCAGCGGCGGTCCGTCGGCGAGCTGGAGGGCGACCAGGTCCTTTACGACCTCCGTCTGGGCGTAGACCATCACCGACCGCCCGTCGGCCAGCGCCGGGAAGTCGATGCGGTGGGCGCGGCCCTCGAAGCGCAGCTCGATACCGCGGTGGAGCAGCCCCTCCCGGTCCATCCGGGCGCCCGCCCCGCACTCCCGCAACACGTCCACCGTGCCCTGCTCCAGGATCCCGGCCCGCTGACGCGCCTCGACATAGCGGCGCTCGCGGCTCTCCAGCACGACGCAGTCGAGGCCGGCGCGGTGCAGCAGACGGGCGAGCAGCAGGCCGGCGGGGCCGCCGCCGATGATGCCGACGGTCGTGCGCATCTCATCGCTCCCTCTCGCTTGGTCGCCCAGCGACGTGATTGCCCGAGTAGGCTTGTTCGCCTGGTGAAACTTGGTTCATAATCTGAGTGGTGATGAGTCTCAGCGCGGCCACGCCGCCTGTCAATGGTTCGGTCGGCCCTCTCGAGCGGGGCCTCGCCGTGCTGCGCGCGCTGACCGCCCTGTCCGCGCACGGCGCGGGACCGGCGGTCCGCCCCGGCGACCTGGTGCGCGCCACAGGGCTCGCCCGCTCCGTCGTCGACCGCGTGCTCGGCACGCTCCAACAGCTCGGCTACGTACGGCTGGACGGGCGCGAGGTGAGCCTGGCGACCCGGCTGATGGAGCTGGGCAACGCCTATCTCGCGGCCAGCGGACTGCCGGACGCGCTCCTTCCGTTCGCGGAGCGGCTGGCGGACTCCCTCGACGAGTCGGTCTCCGTCGCCGTCCCCGACGGCGACGGCGTGCGCTTCGTCGTCCAGGCCACCCGCCGCCGCACGATGTCCCTCGCCTTCCGTATCGGCGACCTCCTCCCCGCCGAACGCTGCGCCCCCGGGGCGCTGTTCGCCGCCGAATGGGACGAGCACACCTGGGCCGACTGGCGCGCCCGCCGCGCCGCCGCCCCCACAGCTGGAGCCGTCTCCTTCCCCGCCGTCCCGCCCCGGCCGGGCCCCGCCGGCGGGCCGGACCTCGACGCGTTCGAGCACCGCGCCAAGGCGGCGGCCCACGACGGCTGGGCCCTCGACGACCAGCTGATCGAGCCGGGTCTGGTGGCGGTGGCCGTTCCGCTCCGGGACCCGGCGGGGCGTATCGCGTGTGCGGTGAACGTGGTCAGCCACACCAGCCGCCACGACATCGCGTCCCTCAGGCGGACCGCGCTGGCCGCCCTGCGGGACCGGGTCCCGGCGATGGAGGCGGCGCTTGCGGCGCGCGTCGAGGCCGGGCCGGGTGCGGTCGGAGAGCCGCCCGCGGTCGGGGCCATCGGCGAGGATCCGGCCCGGCTGGCCAAGCGGGAGATGGGGGCGGGCTTTCTGCAGTCGCTCGCCCGCGGGCTGACCGTGCTGCGGGCGCTGGGCGAGCGGGCCCGGGGCGGCCCGCCGCCTCACGACGGCATCGCGTCCCACGACGGCATCGCGCCTCACGACGGCATCGCGCCTCACGACGGCATCGCGCCTCACGACGGCATCGCGCCTCACGAAGGCACCGCGCCTCACGACGGCATCCCGCCCCACGACGGTCCGCCGTCCCACGACGGTATGCCCCTCACCGCCGTCGCCGAGGCGACCGGCCTCGCGCGCGCCACCGCCCGCCGCTCCCTCCTCACCCTCGTGGAGCTCGGCTACGCCACGACCGACGGAGCGCGCCTCTTCCGCCCCACTCCCCGCGTCCTGGAGCTCGGCTACGCCCCGCTCGCCGGGCTCGGCTTCACCGATATCGCGCGGCCGCATCTGCGCGAACTGGTCGGCGCCGTCCACGAGTCGGCGTCCCTGGCCGTTCTCGACGGCGGCGACATCCGGTACGTCGAGCGCGTGCCGACCGTCCGCATCATGAGCGTCAACATCACCATCGGCACCCGCTTCCCCGCCTACGCCACCTCCATGGGCCGGGTGCTTCTCGCGGGCCTGGACGCGGACGCCCGCGCCGCGTATCTCGCCGGCCTCGACCCGCGGCCGCTGACCCGGCACACCCTGACCTCCGTACCCGGGCTCGCGCGCGTCCTGGGTGGCGTGGCGGAAAGCGGATACGCCCTGGTCGACGAGGAGTTGGAGGAAGGGCTGCGGTCCCTGGCCGTGCCCGTACGCGACGCCGACGGGCGCGTGGCGGCGGCGCTCAACCTCGCCGTGCACGCGGGCCGGGGCACCCCGGAGGACACCCTGCACACCCTCCTGCCGCCCCTGCGCGCCACCGCCGCCCGTATCGAGGCCGACCTGCGCACGGCCTTCGCCCACCGCCCCCGTGGCCTGGGCGCCAGGCGTCCGTCGGGCGTTTGAGAGAGTGGGGTCATGAGTGGAGCGAAGGGCCGTGCGGGCCATGTCGTGGTCGTCGGTGGCGGAATCTCCGGGCTCGCGGCCGCCCACCGCCTGCTGTCCGGCGGGGCCCGGGTGACCGTGCTGGAGGCGTCCGGACGGCTCGGCGGCAAGCTGTACGCGGGCGAGATCGCGGGCGTCCCCGTGGACCTCGGCGCCGAGTCGATGCTCGCTCGCCGCCCCGAGGCCGTGGACCTGGCGCGCGCGGTCGGGCTCGGCGACCGGCTGCAGCCGCCCGCGACCGCCACCGCATCGCTGTGGACCCGCGGCGGGCTGCGGCCGATGCCCAAGGGCCATGTGATGGGCGTGCCCGGGGATCCGGCCCCGCTGGCCGCCTCCGGCGTGGTCTCGGCCGAAGGGCTTGCGCGGATCGCCCAGGAGCCCGAGCTGCCGCCGGCGGAGCTGGGCCAGGACGTCGCCCTCGGCGAGTTCGTGGCCGCGCGGCTGGGCCGGGAGGTCGTGGACCGGCTGGTCGAACCGCTGCTGGGCGGGGTCTACGCGGGCGATGTGTACCGGACGTCGATGCGGGCCTCGGTGCCCACGCTCTTCGAGGCGGCCCGTACGCATGGCTCGCTGACCGAGGGCGCACGGGCGCTTGCCGCGCGGGCCGCGGCGGCGCCGGCCGGTCCGGTGTTCACCGGCATCGACGGGGGGATCGGGCGGCTCCCGCTCGCCGTCGCCGACGCGGTGCGCGCCGCGGGCGGCGAGATCCGCACCGGCGAGCCCGTACGGGAGCTGCGCCCGACCGCCGCCCCCGGCAGCGCCGACAGTTCCGACGACCAGGGGGAGAGGCGGGCGGCCCGGTGGACGGTGGTCACCGAGCGCGGCGAGACGCTGGAGGCCGACGCCGTCGTGCTCGCGGCCCCCGCCCCCGTCGCGGCCCGGCTGCTCGCCGCCGATTCCCCGGCCGCCTCCACCGAGCTGGCCACCGTCGACTACGCCTCCATGGCACTGATCACCATGGCCTTCCGCCGCGCCGATGTGGCCGAGCTCGCCCAGGGCAGCGGTTTTCTCGTGCCGCCCGTCGACGGCCACACCATCAAGGCCGCCACCTTCTCCAGCCGCAAATGGGGCTGGGTGGGGGAGGCCGACCCCGATCTCTTCGTGCTGCGTACCTCGATCGGGCGGTTTGAGGACGAGGCGGACCTGAGCCGTGACGACGAGGATCTGGTAAGGCTGTCGCTCGCAGACCTCGGCCAGGCCATCGGCCTGGCCGCGCGCCCCGTCGCCACCCGCGTCAGCCGCTGGGAGGGCGGGCTGCCGCAGTACCCCGTGGGCCACCTCGACCGCGTGGCCCGTATCCGCGCGGAGGTCGCCAAGCTCCCGGCGCTGCGGGTGTGCGGTGCGGTGTACGACGGCGTGGGCATCCCGGCCTGTGTCGCCAGCGCCCGTACTGCCGCTGATGAGCTGCTGGAACTGCTGGCCGCCACCCAGGCGCGGGGCGCCGGGCGCGGAGAGCGAGAATAGGGACCATGACTGCTGCACCCGCCCCCGAGACCGCCCCGTCCGGCAAGGTTCCCAACGCCGGTAAGAAGGCCAAGGACCTCAACGAGGTCATCCGCTACACCCTGTGGTCGGTGTTCAAGCTGCGCGACGTCCTGCCCGAGGACCGCACCGGCTACGCCGACGAGGTCGAGGAGCTGTTCGCGCAGCTCGCGGCCAAAGACGTCACGGTGCGCGGCACCTACGACGTCTCCGGGCTGCGCGCGGACGCGGACGTCATGATCTGGTGGCACGCGGAGACCTCCGACGCCCTGCAGGAGGCGTACAACCTCTTCCGGCGCACCAAACTGGGCCGGGCCCTGGAGCCGGTGTGGTCGAACATGGCGCTGCACCGCCCGGCGGAGTTCAACCGCTCGCACATCCCGGCCTTCCTGGCCGACGAGACCGCCCGCGACTACGTCAGCGTGTACCCGTTCGTCCGGTCCTACGAGTGGTATCTGCTGCCCGACGAGGACCGCCGCCGGATGCTCGCGGACCACGGCAAGATGGCGCGCGGCTACCCGGACGTGCGGGCCAACACGGTCGCGTCCTTCTCGCTCGGCGACTACGAGTGGATCCTCGCCTTCGAGGCCGACGAGCTGCACCGGATCGTCGACCTCATGCGGCATCTGCGCGGCTCCGAGGCGCGTCGGCATGTGCGCGAGGAGGTGCCGTTCTACACCGGGCGGCGCAAGCCGCTCTCGGAGCTGGTCGCCGGGCTGGCCTGACTCACGGGGCCGACCAGACTCACGGGCCGGCTTGACTCACCGGGCCGGCCTGGCTCACCCAGGTCGGCCCGATCGGCGGCACCGCCCTCGCCGCGGCGCGGCCGCCGGTCACCAGGCCGCCGCGCCCACCGCCGGCGTCGCTTCCGCCTCCGGTTCCGTTTCCGGTTGCGTTTCCAGGCCCGGCGGCGACCAGACGCTGGGCTCGGGCGCCGCGCGCGGCGCGCAGGACACGGAGCGGCCCGGCGTCCGCCCGGTCAGCAGGTAGGTGTCGACGTACTTGTTGACGCAGTCGTTCGGGCCGCCCCACAGCCCGTGCGTACCCGCCCCCAGCTCGGTCACCAGCGAGGAGCCCGGCAGCCTGCGCCGCAGCTCCTTGGCGCCCTCGTACGGCGTGGCCGCGTCCCGCTCGGCGGCCAGCAGCAGCACCGGCGGCGGCGTCCCGCGTCCCGCGCCGCCCCCGGGGCCCACCGTCAGCGGCCGCTGCCGGGGCGCGGACCAGTAGGCGCACGGCAGGTTCATTGCCACGTTGTCCCAGGTCTCGAAGGGCGCGCGGCGGGCCAAGGCGCTGTTGTCGCGGTTCCATCTGGCCCAATTCCGCGGCCAGGGCGCGTCATTGCACTGGACTGCCGTGTAGACGGCGTTGCCGTTCTCCTCGGCCGCCGCCTGGGCCGGGTCGGGCGCGGCCAGCGCGACCAGGGGCCCGGCGTCGCCGCGCAGATAAGTGGCCAGCGCGTGCGCGCTCATATCCCAGAATGCGTCGTTGTAGACGTTGCGCGCATAGGCGTCCTGCAGCTGCGCGGTGCCCACCTTCCCGTCCGCCGGGTGGCGCACCAGCCGCCGTCGGGCCTTCTCGTACGAGGCGGCCACCTCGGCCGCGGTGTCTCCCAGGTGGTAGACGTCGTCGTACCCGGCGGCCCAACGGCGCCAGTCGCCCCAGCGCCCCTCGAAGGCCAGCGACTGCTTCAGGTTGTTGCCGTACCAGATCTGCCGCGGATCGGGGTCGACCACGCTGTCGAAGACCATGCGGCGCACATGGTGGGGGAAGAGCGTGGCGTAGACCGCGCCGTAGTACGTGCCATAGGAAGCCGCCATGAAGTTCAGCCGCGTCTCGCCGAGGGCGGCGCGCAGCACATCGAGGTCGCGGGCGTTGTTGAGGGTCGTGTAGTGGCGCAGCGCACCGCCCGCGCGGCGGGCGCAGCCGTCCGCGTAGGCCCGGGCCCGCTTGATCATCGTCCGTTTGAAGGCGGCGGAGGGGTGCACGGGGAAGTTGGTCGGCGCCTTGGCGAAGGCGGCCGGGTCCGCGCAGGACAGCGGCGCCGAGCGGCCCACCCCGCGCGGTGCGTACCCGACGAAGTCGTACGCCTCGGCGGCCTTACGGAACCCGGCCACACTGGCGTACGCGGGGAACGCCATACCGGAGGCGCCGGGCCCGCCCGGGTTGTAGACCAGCGCGCCCTGGTGCCGCCCGCGGGGCCCGGTGGCGCGGAGCCGGCTGACGGTGAGGGACAGCTGGGTGGAGTGCGGGTGCGCGTAGTCCAGCGGCACCTCGAAGGTGCCGCACCGGGCGGCGGCGGGCAGCTCCTCGCCGGGCGCGCAGCGGCCGAAGTCGATGCCGCGGGCGGCGGCGCGCCGGGCGGCGAGCGCCGCGCCCCGGTCCTCGGCGGTGTCGCCGTGGCGGGCCGGGACGGTGGCGGTCGCGGCGGTGGCGGCGGTGGCGGCGGGCGCCGGGGCGGCGAGCAGCGCGG